>JBAXYB010000065.1:0-15605 GCA_037127585.1 Verrucomicrobiota bacterium | reverse complement strand
ATGGTCGCGTGCGGATTGCCGGGCTTCATCGCGGCACCCCTTCCGCGAATTGCACTTCCGCGATATGCCGGTAATGACCCGGTTGCCGCATCAACTCCGCGTGTGTCCCGATCTGGACGATGCGACCTTCGTCGAGCACGACGACGAGATGCGCGTGCCGAATGGCGCTGAGCCGGTGCGCGACGATAAACGTGGTGCGGTCTTTCATCGCATTGGCCATCGCGGCCAGGATTTCCTGTTCCGTCTGCGGATCGACCGCCGCGGTCGGATCGTCGAGCACCAGGATGGATGGATCGAGCAAGACAGCGCGAGCGATGGCGAGGCGTTGGCGTTGGCCACCGGAAAGATTGGAGCCGGTCTCACGCAAAACCGTGTCGTAGCCTTTGGGTAACTGCTGGATGAATTCGTGGGCGGCGGCAACTTTTGCGGCGCGCTCGATCTGTTCGCGGCTGGCCTCCGGGTGGCCGAAAGCGATGTTGGCGGCAATCGTGTTGCTGAAGAGAAAGCTTTCCTGAAAGACGGTGCCGATGTTGCGGCGGAGGTCGTCCACGTCGAGTTGCCGGAGGTCGAGGTCGTCCATGAGCACCCGCCCTTGCGTCGGATCGTAGAACCGCGGCAGCAAACTCATGAGCGCACTCTTGCCGGCACCGGTGGCACCGAGAATGGCGACGCACTGACCGGGGTTCACGGCAAAATCGACATCGGTCAAGACCGCCTCGCCGGGCACATGACTGAACGAGACGTGCTCGAACCGGATCTGCCGGCCACCTCGGGCGACCGGGAGTTTGACCGGCTGGACTGGGTTTTTGATTTCGATGGGGGCGTCGAGGATTTCGAAGACGCGCCGCGCGCCGGTCAGACTCTGGAGGGCGGTGTTGTTGACGTTGGCGAGGTTCTGGACTTGAGCGGAGAATTGTTGCACCAAGCCGATGAAGACCACGAGACCGAGGCCGAGCGGGAATTGATCGTAAATCACGAGGTGGCCGCCGTAGAGCAAGGCGACAAAAATATTGATCTGGGTGATGAACAGGATGCCGGGGACAAAGATCGTGCTGCACCAGAAGATCTTTTGCTGTTGGTCGCGGACGGCCCGGTTGGCTTTTTGGAATTCGGCGATGATCTCCGGTTCGCGGCCGAACCCTTTGATGACTTGAATGCCCTGGATGTACTCCGCGAGCCGACGAATCATCTCGTCGACCAAGTGCCGGTTGCGGACGTAATGCGGTTGGACCATCCGCGAGAATTGCGCCGAGGCCAACCACAGAATCGGCGTGGTCGCGAGGCAGGCCAAGGTGAGTTTGACGTGGAGGTTCAGCATGTAGACGAGATAGACCGCCAACGACAACGCCATGATGATGACTTGAATCACCACGGAGTCGACAAACGAGCGAGTGTTTTGCACATCGCCGGTAACACGGTTGATGATGGCGCCGGTGGCGTTGTCGTCAAAGAAGCGGAAGCTGAGACGCTGAAGTTTGTCGTACACCGCGGCCCGCAGGTCGACGACGATGTGGCCTTGGGTCAGGTTGTTCATGGACACGGTGTAGCAGTAGGTGACGAGCGCGCGGATGATTCCAAAGAGAAGAATCGCGCCACCGATGGAGGCGATAACAATCGTCGGCGACCAAGTTGGGGCCGGTTGCCAACCAAATGGCCAGTGCGGGGGTTGCGCGTCCGGTGAGATTTGCGACCGGAGATAATCAATGCCCAGCCCCCAGAAACTCAAACTGCCGAGCCCGAGTGCGAGGAGGACTACTTGCAAGCCGAGGACTTTCAAACAGCCCGCCCGGTATCGCCACGCCAGACCCAGCAGTCGCCGACTCAGTGTCCAATTGGTAACGGCGGCAGGCAACATGCCGGCTATGGTGGAGGCGGGTTTTGTTTCTGCCGTTTGGCTTTCAGCAGGGTGAGTCCCGCACTGGTCGCCATCACGCTGCAGAACAACAGAAACGGCCCCGAAATCCACGCCATCGCGCGACTGAAGGTGATGTGTTCGTAGCCGGGGTTAAACCATCCGTCGCGAATGCACCAGATTTCCCAGACCACCAGAAAGACGGTGCCAATGCCGTAATCGCGAAACACTTCGCCGGCGCTGGCAGGTTGGCGAACAGGCGCGGGATCTTCCATAGTGATCAGAGCAGCGTGGCGCGAACCAGTTGAACAAGTGAGCGCGGCGGCTTATGGCCGGCGGGCGATGACGCCGGCGGGTCGAGTTCGGCAATTTTGTGAACCGGCAACTGCATCAACTCGTACTCGGCCTGCAGCCAATCGTCCATATCATAGCCGTCCATCCGCCCACGCTGAACGTGTAATTCGTAGGCGCGGGCGGCAATTTGCTGATGGGTCGGCTGGCGAATGTTCATTGAACATCTCTCTCGTTGACAATGGGATTGTCGCGCATTGGTCACTTGGATGCAAGCCGGCAGGCAAAAGTTCTAAAATAGCTTTGGACAGCGCCAGCGATTTGTTAAAGACAGCCATGCCCGATTGGCGTCGCCGACTCATTCAACTCCAGGCGCGATTGACAGCACAGCTGGCGCAACGGTCGCCGAGCGAGAACGCGTTCCTATTCCTTCTGCCGCTCGTCGGACTGACCGTTGGGTTGGCGTCGGTCGGCATCGCGCACCTTCTGGTATTTCTGCAAAATCAGTTTTGGGGCAATGGCCAACATTTGCTGCAGGCGGTGGAGCAAGCGCCGCAGTGGATGCGGCTCGTCGTCCCGGCAGTGGGCGGCCTGGTCGTCGGGTTAATCGGTTGGGCGTTTCGCATCCAAACGCGCGGCGCCGGCACCGCCGGCATGATGCAAGCCGTCTCGCTCAAGGGCGGATTCCTTTCGCTGACCGAGACGCTGCGGTGGCTCGGCGCGGCGCTCATCACAATTTCAACCGGCGGCTCCCTCGGTCGCGAAGGGCCGATGATGCGCACTGCCGGCGCCATTGGGTCGAATCTCGGCCGGCGTTTCAAACTCGAACCCCGGCATCTGCGCATGCTCGTCTGTGCAGCCGCCGCCTCGGCGTTGGCGGCGGTATACAACGCCCCCATTGGCGGTTCCATTTTCGCGCTCGAAATTCTCATGGGCAGTTTCGCGCTGGATGTGTTCGGGCCGGTCGTCGTCGCGTCCGTGATTTCAACGTTGGTGTTTCGGAGCGCGATGGGCAACCTGCCCCGCTTCATCATTCCGCATTACGAACTCGTCTCCGCGTGGGAGTTACCGGCGTATCTGGTGCTCGGCATCCTCGGCGGCATTGCGGCCATTCTCTTCGTGAAAGCGATTTATCTGAGTGAAGATCTTTTCGAGAAACTGCCGGGCCCGCACTGGATTCGACCACTGCTGGGCTTCGCGATGCTCGGGGGCGTGGCGTGGTTTCTCCCCCACGTCCTCGGCAACGGCTACGACACCGTCAACATGACGCTGAATGAAGATCCAAATCTGACCCTGCAACTTCTCATCCTGCTGGCCGTCGCCAAAATAGTCGCCACCGCGTTGACGTATGGTTCAGGTGGCGCGGGTGGATTATTCCTGCCGTCGTTGATGGTCGGGGCACTGCTCGGAGGTGCATTTGGAAACCGGGTCCACGCGTGGTTTCCGCAGCACACCGCCGAGCAGGGCGCGTATGCGCTCGTCGGCATGGGCGCGATTCTGGCCGGCACGACCCACGCGCCGATTACCGCCATCATGATGATCTTCGAGCAGACCAACTCCTACCAGATCGTCCTGCCGTTGATGTTCGTCTGCATCATCAGCCATTTCACGGCGCGCCTGTTCAAAGGCAAGTCGCTTCATGATGAGGCCCTGCTCCGCCGCGGCATCACCCTTCCCAAAGGCCCAGAAGAAAACGTCATGCAAACCATGCATGTCGCCGACATCATGCATACCGATCAGCCGGCAGTGAATCATTCCGTTCCGTTTGCCTCCGTCGTCGAGCGCTTTCTCAAAGAGCCCTACAACAATCTCTACGTCATCGACGGCCACGGCAAATTCCTCGGCGCCATCCGGCTCCACTCGATGAAAGAAATGCTGACGCAGGGCGAAGCCCTGCAATCGGTTATCGCCCATGATTTGATCGACGACTCATTCGCCTTCGTTACTCCCGAAGAGAATCTGGCGAGCACGATGGAGAAGTTCTGGCACCAGAACTCCGAACGGTTACCGGTTGTCGACAACCCGACCGACCGGAAACTCGTCGGCTGGATGTCCAAGCGCGATCTGCTCGGCATCTACAGCCAGGAGATCCTTCGCAAACGCCAACTCCTCGGCCACTTCGTCGTCACTGAGGAGGGCGAAAAACAGGACGTCTTCGTCGAGTTACCGGCGGGTTTTGCCTTGCGCAGCGTGGAGATCCCGGCGCACTGCAACGGTCAGACCCTCGCCGAACTCGCCCCGCGTTCACGGTATGGCGTTCACGTGCTCGCCTGTAAACGCCGCGACCCGGTCACCGGCCAAGAAGTGGTGGAATTACCCGAGGCGGCGACGCGGTTAATGACCGGTGCACACATCGTTGTCATCGGCCCCGACGACGCCATCGCGAAATTCACCGCCGCGCTGAATGGCTAATTCGCCAGGCACCCAGCATGCAAGAGCCACAGTAGCCCGGCCCCGACCGCCACGCGATACCACCCGAAGATCACAAATGTATGCGTCTGGATGTAGCGCAACAACCATTTGACGACGATAAAGGAGACAATCGCCGACACCGCGAAGCCCAGCAGGACCATCCCCCATTGTTCGGGCGGCGCACCGACGGGTGGATGATGGAGCGCCTTGAAAATTTTTAACACGCCGGCCGCCAGCATGGTCGGGATCCCGACGAGGAAACAGAATTCAGTTGCCGCTGGACGCGTCAGTCCCAAGAGCAGACACAGGACGATGGTTGTTCCCGAGCGCGACGCCCCCGGGAACACCGCGGCGATTAATTGACCGAGTCCGACGGCGACGGCAATAGTCCAGGTCACTTCGTTCTGCTGGGTCTTGGCGCGCAACCAAGTTTCGACGAGCAGGAAGGCGATGCCGCCGATGACCAAAGCCCAGGCAACCGGCCCGAGTGCTTCGGGCAGCTTGAAACCACGTTTCTCGAGTAGATAACCGGGGCCACCGGTCAAGGCCACGGCCAGAATCAACTTCGCCGCATAGCCTTGGGTCGCTTTCTCGCGCCACCGAAAAATGAACTGACTCAACCGGTCACGAAACAATGGCAAAACCGCCAGCACGGCGGCCGATTGGATTACGATGTTAAAGAGGTCGGTCTGACGTGGCAACCAGTGCTCCGCGATCAGGAGGTGACCGGTCGAAGAAACCGGCAAGAATTCGGTAATCCCTTCGACGATTCCCAAGAGAACGATAACGATCCAATCAGGCACAGATGATTACTCAAGGTGCGCGGCGAGACGTTTCTTCAAATCATCGGCAAACGCGAGGGTCGGGTTGTCGCGGAGCAATTCTTCATACATCTGTTTGGCGCGCCGCCAATTCTTGTTTTGCTCCAGGATCTTGCCGGCTTTGTATTTCGCTTCGGCAGTCCGATCGTCGTTGACGTCGAACAACGTAACCACTTTGAGGTAGCTGTCGAGCGCGTCATCGTTGCTACCGGCGCCGGCCTGACAATCACCCAAGAGAATCAACCCTTCGGCGATACCGGCCTCTTGGTCCTCGGTGAGAAATTCACGCTTCAGCAACGGGTCAAGCACGCTTTGAATGAGCGCGCGGGCTTGGTCGGGCTGCTTTTGCTCGAACATGATGCGCGCGTATTTTGCATCGAGCACGGCCACATACGGCGATTTCGGGTAGAGAATCTTGAAGCTGTCAAACGTCCGCTTCGCGCCGGTAAAGTCGCGCAACGCAATTTGCACATCGCCCAGTTTGACCACGCTTTCCTCAGCCCACGGTAACGGCAGGCCACCATAACGCTCGACCAATGCTTTGTAGCCAGCCAACGCGTCCTGATACTTGCCGGCGCGAAAAGCCGTGAGACTCTTCTCGATTGCGTCGGGCTTGGCCACGTCCGCCCGGAGGATGTCCGCCAGCGCGGTGGTGAATTCGTTTTCACCAACCTTAATCTGAACACCGCTGCTGGTGACCTTGACAACTTCCCCGGTATGAACTATCCCGCGGGTCACAATCACATCGGCGCGAGCCGAGAGGGCAAGCGTCACCGCGAGAATGATGAGCGTCTGGCGCATGGCCGATTAGGCAAACCGTTCAAATGTCTTTTGGAGCAGCTCCACGGGGCCGGCATTGTTGGTCTTCGCACGGGCATCGCGGATCAAACCGGCTTCGAGGGCGTTTTTCGTAGGCCGGTTGACTTTGTAGTAGAGGCCGAACGTGCCGGGGAATGGATCCTGCGCGAGTTTGTAGGCCGCGACTTCATCGGTCACGTCGTGTTCTTTCGGGACGAGGGTGAAGACGCCACCTTTGCGGGGATTGGCCGCATCGAATGCGCCGGGATAAAATTCGGTGCATTCGCTCAAAACGTTGATCACCGAAAAACCGTCGTGATCCATCGCCGCTTCGAACATTTCCATGACGTGATTGGGCAGGTGCGAGTGGCTGCGTGCGATAAATGTCGCGCCGCCAGCAATCAGTTGTTTCATCGGGTTGATCGGTTGATCAATCGCGCCCCACGGATCGGTCTTCGATTTGAACCCGAGCGGCGATGTCGGCGAGGTCTGCTTCTTGGTCAGGCCGTAGACGAAGTTGTCCATGATGACGTAGGTCAGCTTGATGTTCTTGCGCGCGGCGTGATTCAGGTGGTTGCCGCCAATCGAAAACGCATCGCCGTCGCCGCCAAACATAAAAACATGCAAGTCCGGCCGGATGAGGGAAACGCCCGACGCGAACGGTACGCCGCGACCATGGAGGAAGTGCGCGCCATGGGCGTTGACGAAGTACGGAAATCGTGACGAGCACCCAATGCCGGCAATACTCGTGATCTTCTCGTGCGGGATCTGCCGCTTCTCCATCATCTTGAAGTAAATCGAGAGAATGGAAAAATCGCCACAGCCGGGGCACCACGTGGGGTGGTCGGAGACGAGATCCTTTTTGGTGTATTTCGGGCGGTCGTTAAGCTTGATGTCTTTCGTGTCAGCAATCATGTGATTCTCTATTGGACTGGGGTTTGAAGTTTTTCACTCATACCGGCGAGGATTTCGCGAACCTTGAAAGGGAGACCGTCGGTCTTGTTGATGCCACGGATCTTTTTGTCGGCGAACCGGGCCCGCAGCAACATCGCGAGTTGGCCCAGGCCGTACAATCCTTCGTCATTCATTTCGACGACGAAGACATGATTGAATCCGTCGAAAATTTCTTCAATCCCAGGCTGCAGCGGGCTGATGTAACGCAAATGCAACGCGCTCACGCTCTCGCCGGCCGCTCGGGCTTTCTCGACGGCTTCCCGGATTGGACCTTGGGTCGAACCCCAGCCAACGAGCAAGACATTGCCTTCCGGTGGCCCGAAGACTTGCGCTTTCGGCAGCTTGGACGCGAGCACCTGCAACTTGCGTCGCCGTTTGGCGGTCATCATGACGTGATTGGCGGGGCGACTGGCCGGATGGCCAGACTCGTCGTGCTCCAAGCCGGTCACGATCGGATACTTACCGTCGAGCATTGGCGTACCGGGCGGCGCATGTTTGGCGATACCGTCGGCGGTGTTTTCGTACGGTTTATAGTTCGGGCCGCGCGGCTCAAGTTTGGGATCAATGTTTTGACAAATCTTCGCGAAGTCCGGCATGTCCCAAGTTTCAACTCGCGTCGCCAAAGCTTGATCGCTGACCACAAACACCGGGCAACTGTATTCCCGCGCGAGATTGACGGCTTCGATTGTCGTGTAAAAACAATCTTCGACTGAGGCGGGAGCGAGAACGATTCGGGGGGCGTCGCCGTGACTGCCGTAGCAAGCGATGTTGAGATCGCTTTGTTCGACGTTGGTGGGCAAACCGGTACTGGGGCCGCCGCGAGCGACGTCGATAATGATGACCGGCATTTCCGCCATGATCGCCCAGCCGACGGCTTCGGACTTGAGCGATATACCGGGACCGGAGGTGCCGGTCAGGGAGAGATAGCCAGCGTACGAACCGCCACACGCCATCGCGATGGCCGCCAACTCATCTTCCGTCTGAACAAACATGCCGCCGTACTTGGGCAGTTCCACCCGAAGAATTTCCATGATGCTCGTCCACGGCGTGATCGGATAGCCGGCACCGAACCGCACCCCGGCCGCCAGCGCCGCGTAGGCAATCGCCTGATTCCCGTCAGTGACGACTTTTTTTGAATCCGACTTTGTGAGCGGTGCCGTGAATTGAAAAGTGTCCGCAACCTTACCGACATCGTAGCCGTAGCCGGCATGAAACGCGCCGAGCACGCTGCGAATGATGTCCTCTTTTTTGCCTTTGTAGTACCCCTGCAACATCGCTTCGAGCTTCGGCACCTCCAGATCAAACATGCGGGCGACGAGTCCGAGCACGAACATATTCTTGCCCTTGTCCTTCGCCGTGCCGCCGATGGCTTCGACCGTCATGCTGGTAATCGGAATGCCCACTGCCCGATACCGCTTTTGGTTGGGATCGGGTTGCACGTTGTCGGAATCGTAGAGGAGCACGCCGCCGTCACGGAGCGAGCTGATGTGATCGTTGAAGGAGTGTTGATAGAACGTCACCAAAATATCGACATCGTCGCCGGCGCTAAGCACTTCCCCGGTGCCCAAGCGGACTTGAAAAATACTCGGCCCACCGGAGATCGTGGCCGGAATCGTCATGTAGGTCATGACATCTTTTTCCGTGCGTCCACCTAAACGCGCGAGAAACCCGCCGATGGATTGAATCCCATCCTGCGAATTGCCGGCGAAACGAATGACAACGTCTTGAACAACTTTTTTCCCCGGCGCGGCATTGAAACCGCCCGCCGCGACAGAACTACCAGCCGAATTCTCGATCATGTTTGGGTCACCGTAAAATACGAACAGTTACTTTAGGCCACTTCTCCAGCCACGCTGGAAACGCCGCGCATAGTAGCAGAGCCGGCACGCCTGTCAACATCGCCTCCGCCTCGGCCGCGAATCCCATTGACCCTTGACCGGAGCGTGTTGTAACTTCGCTCGTCCATGGCAGAAACCACCCCAGAAAATCTCGACCGACGCGCCCGCGAGTTTTACAATAAAGCCTTCGCGGCCCTCGACCGCAACAACCTCGATTACGCCATCGTGATGTTTCTTCAAACCTTGGCCATCGCCCCCAACTTTACTCTGGGCCGTAAATACCTCCGCGCCGCGCAGATGAAGCGCGCCGAGACCTTGGGCACGATGAAGCGCATGCTGGCCTCCGTTAAAGTTGCGCCAACCGTGACCAAAGCCAAGCTCGCCATTGCCAAAAACCCGCTCGAAGCCATCCAAATTATCGAGCACGCCCTCAACGACGATCCGAAGAACGGTCAGGCGTTGATGACACTCGCTGAAGCTGCCGAGGCCGCCCAACTCTACGAGACCGCCGCCCAGACCCTCGACACCTACACGCGGTTTAATCCGCGCGACATCAAAGCCCTCCACTGGCTCGGGCGGATGTACAGCGCGATGGGCAACCACGAACTGGCCCGCGAATTGTACGAGCGCCTCCTCCAGACAAACCCCAACGATTTCGATGCCCAAAAAGGCCTCAAAGACTCCACCGCCCACGGCGCGATGCAAGGTGGCGGCTGGGAAGATCAAAGCACATCCTTTCGCGAAAAACTCAAAGACGAAAAAGAATCCGTCGAACTTGAGCAAAAATCACGGATGGTTCGCGCCGGTGACCACGTTGACAATCTCATTAGCGAACTCAAAGAGCGCTCCATGGTGGACCCCGATAACCCGATCCACCAACGCGAACTCGGTAAATTATACGCCCAAAAGAACGACTTCGACACCGCGTTGCAATACTTGGAAAAACTTTTTGCCGCCGAATCCGGCAGCGATCCCGGCCTTGAAAAAGAAATCAACGAAATCCAAGCCAAGAAGATTCAATCCAAAATCAGCGCCCGCAAAGCCGCCCTCGACGCCGCACCCGGCAACGCGGCCATCGAAAAAGAAATCGCCGACCTCGACATTCAACTCAGCCAGCTTCAACTTCGCGACGCCGAAAGCCTAGTCGAGCGCTACCCGAACGACCTCATGTACCGGTTCGACCTCGCCGTGCTCCACATGAAGACCGGCAACATCGCGGGCGCCATCGAACAATTTCAAAAAGCCGTCGGCCAACCCCAACGCCGGGTCGCCTCCCTCAATTACCTCGGCCAATGCTTCGAGCACGAAGGCCTCCACGACCTCGCCATCGATCAATACTCCAAAGCCCAGGAAGAACTCCCGATGATGGACGGCCTCAAGAAAGACGTCACCTACAACCTCGGCAACTGTTACGAACTGATGGGCGACATCGACAAAGCCATTGCCGAGTTCAAGAAGATTGCCGCCGTCGATTTCGGCTACAAAGACATTCGCCAGCGCATCATGCGCAAACCGCCGCAGAAATAACCGGCAGCAATTCGTTGGCCTCCACCAACCGCGCCGTCAGCCCGCACGCCCGAGCACCCTCGACGTCTTCCACCGGTGAGTCGCCGACATGCAATGCCTCACCCGCCGCCACCCCGGCCGACCGCAATGCCGTCTGAAACATCCGCGCATCCGGTTTCTCCACCCCGACCTCGCACGAAATCGTCAGCGAATCAAAATACTGGAGCAATTCAAGATTCGTGAGCAACGGCCGCAACCGCTCATCCCAATTCGAAATCACGCCCACATGCCGCCCCCGGCAAGCCTTCAATGCCGGGACAACGCCCGGTAATACTCGCCACGCATCCGGCAAGACAAACGCCTCGTACAACGCTTCAAAATATCCGGGCCGATCCTCCAACCCCTGCAACGCGAGCGTCTTCGCGACCAACGCCCGCCACCAGTTCTTATCCGAAGTCGTGAGCGGGCCGGTCGTCTTCGTGGTCTTCCACGCCGACCGGAACGCCTGCTCCATCGCTTCGTCCGTCGCGTTAAAGCCGAATTGCCGACCAACTCGCGCGTACACCGCGCCAACCGACGGCCAGGGTCGAATCAACGTCCCGCCGACATCGAAGAAGACCGCGCGAATCATTGGAGGATCAATTCCCGAGGAGTTGCCGGCGTGCCGAGACCGAGTTGCGTCATCGCCTCCCCCACGAGGAAGAGCGATCCAGTAATCACAACCACCTCATGCCGGGACGCGGCCCGGTAGGCTTCCACCACTGACTCAAAAGCACGAACATCGGCTTGGGGATTGGCCGCACGACAAACTCGGACCAAGTCGCCGGGATCACTGGTGCGCTCGCTGTTGACGCGCGTGCAACAAATCAGCCCGGCCAGTGGCGCGAGAATTTGACAGACGGCGCTGTAGTCTTTGTCGCGCAAAACCCCCAAGACGAAAGCGAATGATTTGCCGGGGAATTGTTCGCGCAACGTCGCCGCCAATTGCGTTGCCGCCGCCGGGTTGTGCGCGCCATCGAGGACAACGACCGGATTTTCGCCGACGACTTGAAACCGGCCCGGCCACCGGGTCTGCGGCAAGCCGTGCCGGATCTGCTCGTCGGAAATCGACAGACCGCTCGTGCGCAACGCCGCCACAGCGGTCGCCGTGTTCACCACCTGATGCGTGCCGGCGAGTGGTGCCGGGAATTCGGCTGCGCCGGTAACTACGATCAGTTCCCCAGCGACCGCGCGGATGACGGCGAGCGCTTCACCTTGGGCCGCCGTCACGACCGGCACGCCGGGTTTGATGATACCGGCTTTCTCGCCGGCAATCTCCACCAACGTATTGCCCAGATATTGTTGGTGGTCAAAACCGATGTTGGTGATGACCGAGACCAACGGGGTGACGATGTTGGTGGCGTCGAGCCGGCCGCCTAGGCCGGTTTCCCAGACGACGACTTCCACGTGTTGTTCCAGGAAATACTGCAACGCCATGGCCGTCACGACTTCAAAGTAAGTCGGTGGTCGGTCGGGGAAATCTTCCAGCACGGGCCGGATCTGTTCGACCAACCGGACCACGTCCGCTTCGGGAATCGGCTGGCCGTTGATTTGAAAGCGTTCGCAGAACGAAACCAAATGCGGTGAGGTGTAGAGGCCGGTCCGGTAGCCGGCCGTTTGCAGGACCGCGTGGCACATGGCGGCAACGCTCCCCTTCCCGTTCGTGCCGGCAATGTGGATGAACTTCAGTTCGCATTCGGGATTGCCCAGGCGCCGCGCCAGTTCGCGCATCGTCGCCAAGCCGAGCTTCTGACCGAAGAGGCGGATGCCAAAGAGATAATCGATGGCTTCCGAATACGTCACGCCGCCTTGAATTTCCGCTTGCCGCGACCAGAGAAGTAATCGAGCATTTTGCCCAGCGTCTCTTTCATCTGTTTGCGATGAACGATGACATCGACGAGGCCGCGTTCGCGGAGGAATTCACTGGTTTGGAAACCTTCCGGCAACTCTTGCTGCGTCGTTTCTTTGATGACGCGCGGCCCGGCAAAACCGATCAACGCCCGCGGTTCAGCAATAATCACATCGCCGAGCGACGCATAGCTAGCCATGACACCGGCCGTGGTCGGATGCGTTAAGATCGAGAAATACGGCAAGCCGGCTTTGGCGTGGAGCGCGAGTGCGCCACTGGTCTTCGCCAATTGCATGAGACTCAGGATGCCTTCATACATGCGCGCCCCACCGGACGCGGAAATGACGATGCTCGGGATTTTCAGTTCGGTCGCCTTCTCGATGGAGCGCGTGACTTTCTCGCCGACCACCGACCCCATGCTGCCGCCGAGGAATCCAAAATCCATCACGGCCAGCGAAACATCGTGACCGCCAATCTTGCAGAGCCCGGTCTGAATGGCATCCAAGACGCCAGTCGCCCGTTGATGACTCTTCAACCGCTCGGAGTAGGCCGCGACGCCGGTAAACTTCAGGATATCCACGCTGACCAAATCGCCGTCAATCTCCTGCCAAGTTCCCTCGTCCACCAATGACGCGACGCGTTCGGCGGCGGTCATCGAGAAATGCAGATCGCATTTCGGGCAGACTTTGAGGTTGGCTAGCAATTCCTTCGAGAAGATCATCTCGCCGCAGTCCTTGCACTTGACCCACAGCCCCTTCGGAATGTCGCGTTTTTTGGTTTTGGTTTCGGTGATATTTGGTTTGTCGAAAACATCCATAATTTTAGACTCCCCGTGCGACGGTTAAAGCAATCACGTTAGTAGCTCCCGAACTGAGCAGGACATTAGCACAAGCGTCCAACGTCGCGCCAGTCGTAAACACGTCGTCCACCAGGACGAGCCGCTGGCCGGCCAACGTATCCCGCGCCGCAAACGCCCCGCGCATATTCTCCCGGCGCGACTTCGCGTCGAGGCGGGTTTGGGTTTTCGTCGGCTTCACGCGTCGGACACTCTTCGCCAACAGCGGGCGGCCGACCGTTCGGCTTAATTCCCGGGCCAACACTTCCGCCTGATTAAATTCCCGACTCCGCTCCTTCAGCGGATGTAACGGCACCGGCACGATGGCATCCACCTGCGTCCAATCAATCCACCGCTGCCCGGCGCCCGCCAGCCAAGCGGCCAGATGCGTCACGTAAAACATTTGCCGGTCGTACTTCAACCGATGAATGCAATCGCGCACCACGCCCTCCGCCCGGCAGGCCGCGAAGGCGCGGGTGAAATGAAATTTCAAATCCTGGCAGTAACCACAGTCAATCTGGTCATCGAGTTTTCCATCGAAGGGCAGCGCACACCGCCGGCAAAACGGCGGCTCAATCGGTTTGGCCAGCGCGAGACACACTGGGCAGATTACGCCCCGCTGTTCTTCCGTCAGCGGCGTCTCACAGAACTGACAGTTGCGCGGATACACCAGATCCACCGCGCGACTCACCCATTTCAAGAGCGTTGCGGCCATCGCCAGATTACGATTCCAAGTACGAGCAAGACCGGCCAGACCAGCATGTTGTCCACCAACGAACTGCCGCCCCACCATTGCCGGCCCCCGACCGGATCGGTCTGACCGGCGAAAAGTTTAAGTGCGATCACCCAGCCGGCATGCAAGCCAATCGACAGATATAACGAACCCGTTCGCACCAACGCGATGGTCAGCACGCCGCCGGCCAGCAGAAGCGTCACAAATCCAATCGCCGTCCCCGGTCGTTGCGCTGAATTCTGAATGACAAACGCCAGATACTCGAACCCGGTCAGCCAATTGATGGCGAATTCGGTGCCACCTTTCGGTTTGAGGAAATGGAGCGCCGAATAGATCGCGCTGGTGACGAGGAGGGCGAGCCAGACCGGCCAACCCCGCCGCAAGGTGCTGAAGATCGCTCCTCGAAAAAACGTTTCCTCAAATACTCCGACCACAATTCCGGTCAGCAATAGCCCCAGCCACGGCACCGGTGCGAACGCCAGGGCGCGCACGCCCAAGCCGATCAACAAAGCGCCGCCAATCCCAAACGTCAGCAACCCGAGTCCACCGCCCAGTAACGCTTGTTGCCACCAGTCCGACCGGCGCGCAAAACCGATTTCGGCCCACGACCGAATTTGTAACCGGCGAAACAATGGCCACAGTCCCAGCAGCGCCACCCCGAGCAGCGTTCGGTTAAAGATCCGGTGAAACGGCACGTCCGGCAGGTGGGGCTGGAGCAGTTGAAAAACACACGGTGCGAGCAGCGCGCCGACGACAATCACGGCGCCGGCGTAACCGAGAATGGCTCGCCCAACTTTCAATCCGGCCGAGATTTCCCGTGCATTTCGGCGAGCGTGAGCGGTTTGCGCCGTTGAATTTCGTTATCGAGATGCTCCGAACTCGACGCCGCCAAGATCAATTCACTGTAGCGAATGGAGTTGAACGGCACCCAGTAGACTTTGTTATCAGCCTCCACCGGCCGCTCCACCGGTAAGGAGGTTTCGAGGTCGGTGACTTCCTGGAATCGGCGGCCGCTGACGCGGAAACCGAATTCGTCCATCTCGGTAATCATCCCGCGGACTATTTCGCGGGGGGTTTGCACATGAAACCGGCGCAAGACAATTTTGATGCGCTGGCCCTGCATGGTGGATTTAGCCGGCATAATTAGTTCTCCTTGGTCGAGTCGGGTTCGGGTGCCTGTTCGGTAAGGGCTTTGACTTTGGCGGCTTGGCGGTCCGCGACCGGGTCGGACGCGACCGGGGTCGGTTGCGTCCCGGGTTGCTTCATCGATTGCGGCGGCGGGTTGCTGGGGCCACTGTTGAAGAATTTGCCCAACTCCAGATCATCGCCAGATTTCAACAAGCGGCTCCGACGGCGCGCTTCGGCGACCGCTTCGGCATCGGTTCGCAACACACTCGGCCGAATGAAGATAATTAACTCCGTGCGAATTTTGATGTTCTGCTTACTCTTGAACAATGTTCCGAAAAACGGGATGTCGCCCAGAAACGGGACTTTGGTTTCGCTCGTCGTTTTGTTCTCTTTAATCAAGCCGCCCAAGACAATCGTGCTGCCGTCTTGAACAGCCACCGAGGACTTGGCTTCGCGCTTGGTGATCGTCGGCACGGGCGAACCGTTCACCTGCACGGACGGGCCAAAATCATTCACCTTCTGTTGAATATCCATCCGCACGTAGCCATT
>JBAXYB010000064.1:0-16429 GCA_037127585.1 Verrucomicrobiota bacterium | reverse complement strand
ATCTGTTTGTTGGCTTCGGCTTGCTCGGTTTGGAGACGGGCGCCGATGTTGTCGCCGACGTCGACGTCCGCGATATCAATAGACATGATGCCGAACGCGGTGCTGGCATCGAGGCCTTTGCCCAGAACGAGTTTGGAGATCGTGTCGGGATTTTCCAGCACGTCTTTGTAGCTTTCGGCGGAGCCGATGGCGGTGACGATGCCTTCGCCGACGCGGGCGATGATGGTTTCTTCCGTGGCGCCGCCGACGAACCGGTCGAGGTGCGTGCGGACGGTGACGCGGGCTTTGACGCGGAGTTCAATGCCGTCTTTGGCGACGGCGGTGATGAGTTGTTTGCCGCTGGCGGGATTCGGGCAGTCGATGACTTTGGGATTCACGGAGGTCATGACGGCTTCGAAGACGCTCTTGCCGGATTGGTGGGTGGCCAGATCGATGGCGGCGGCTTGGTTGAAGCCGAGGTTGAGGTTGGCTTTCTCAGCGGCGATGAGGGCGCGGACGACTTGGTTCACGTCGCCGCCGGCGAGGTAGTGGGCTTCGAGTTGGTCGGTCGTGAGCGGGATGCCGGCTTTGACGGCGGTGATGCGGCTGGTGACGATGAGGCCAATCGGCACGCGGCGCAGTTTCATGCTCAACAGATTCAGGAAGGTGACCGGCGCGCCGGTCATGCGGGCTTGAATCCAGGTGTTGATGAATGAGATGACGATGATGAACGCGATGAACGCGACGATTGCCGCGATCACAGCGAAACCGAGCAAGACGAGTTGGCCAATACTGTTATCCATGATGTTTCTCCTTAGTTAAACTTTTCTGACGACAATGCGTGCGCCTTCCACGGCGACGACTTTGAGGTTGCTACCGGGTTCGATCATACCAGATTCAGCCACGACATCGAGGCGTTTGCCATTCAACTCCGCGGTGCCCGCCGGCCGCAGCAACGTCTGGGCGATGCCGGTCGCGCCGACGAGTTCCGTCGGCGAATTCGCAACCGCACTCTGGTTGGTTTGGTCGTGCGACAGAATCATGAGCTTGCCGGCAGCGGACTGCGAACCATACCGGATGGCAACGTAGACGGTGCCCAGGGCGAGTGCGGTTTCCAGGACAAATAACGCCGCCCCCCAATTGAGCCCGCCATGCGAGTATCCGATCCCGACCGCCGTCAGCATCAGGAGAATGCCGATGGAGCCGAGGACAAACCCCGGGAGGAAAAAATCCACCCCGATGAGCACGACCCCGACCACCGTTAATAATGTGATAAGTCCAATCGTATCCATAATCGTTTACTTGGCGCGCGTCACGACGACGCGGCTCCCTTGCACTTCGGTGATTCTGATGGAAGCGCCTTTCTCAATCAAGTCGCCTTCCGTCACCACATCGACCACGTTCTCGCCGAACTGCCCCATGCCGGACGGTCGCAACTGGGTCGCGGCGAGGCCGGTCGCGCCAACCACGGCGGCAGCTTCGGTCTTCGCGGTGGTGTAACCGTGGGCGTTGCTGGTCGTCGTTGCCAGTTCCATTCGCTGGAAAAATGACGACTGCGGGAGATACTTCGCCAGAATCGCCATCACGACGGTCGAGCCGGTAAAGCTGAGCAAGACTTTGATCAACGGCCACTGCAAATTTGCCCACGTCGGCAACCACGGACTGCTGCCCGGCCACTTCTCCGCCATCGCCAGCAGCAGCGCCGCGATAATGAACACCAGCCCGACAATCCCGGACACCAGATGTCCCGGGAAGAGTACTTCAAATCCCAACAACAGCAGCCCGGCAACAAACAACGCCGGTTGTTCCCAGCCCGCCAGCCCCGCCACAAAATAACCGGCAAACAACAGCGCAAAACAGGCAATCGCCGTGAACCCCGGCACGCCAAAGCCCGGTGTCTTGATTTCCAAATAGATGCCCACCAGCCCGGCCACAATCAGCAACGGCGCGATGGACGTAATCAACCGCGCGGCCAACTCAAAGCCGTACGGCTGAATTGTCACGAGCGTCGCATTGGCCAGATCGAGTTGCTTGAGAACGCCGTCGAGCGTCGCGTGCGTGCCGGCGGACAACAACGCCTTGGGCGGTTGACCGTATTCTTTCGCCGCCTCGCCGCTGGTCAACGTGAGCAGCTTGCCCGTCTCGCACACCGACACGCCGCCGACAATCAAGCCGCGATCCTTGTCCACCATCGCCTCGAACACTTCGCCGTTGTGGCCTTTCTGCTGCGCGGTGCTGCGGACGAGCGCGCGCGTGGCCGAATTCATCTTCTCGCGTTCCGCCGCCGGCATCTCCTGAATGCCTTGCCCGGGAATCACCATGATCGGCGTCGCCGCGCCGATGACGCTGCCCGGCGCCATGAAAATCTTGTCCGTCGCGCTGGCGATGATCGCGCCGGCGGAGAACGCCTTCGTGTCCACGTAGGTATACGTCGGCACCGACGCATGCCCCAACAACTTGATGATATCCTCCGTCGCCGCCAGACTCCCACCGTTGGTGTCCATATTGAGGATGACGGCGGTGGCATTTTTCTCCGCGGCTTCATTGAGCCCGCGCCGAATCAGGAAAATGGTATTGCGGCTGATCTCCTCGTGGATGGTGATGACGCAAACCGTCGGCGCCTCGCCGGCGCGCAACGAGGCCGGCAAGCTCAAGAGCAAGGTCAGACCTAAAAAAACCAAGCAACGCATGGCCAAATGGATACCGCCTGTTAAATCGGTGAGCAAGTGAATTGCACGTATCTGTCGCATGTGGGGGTGAGCGTCACATAGAACCCGGCGGCACACCATTACAATCCAGAGGTGCGTTTGGAAGGGGGGTGTAGCGGCGCTTGTCACAAGCGCCGTCGGCTTCTGGGCACCGGCGGCAATATCAGGATACGCCCTTCGGAAGGGAGGGCGAGGCTGGATGCGCTTCCCGGCCGGGCCGGTGGCCTTGGCGTGATCGACTGCGCGAGGCGGCGGCGGGTAGGGTGAAGACCCCATAGGCAGGTTGCCAAGGGGTGTTACTGGGCCGGTACCCCGCCGGCAACCCAAGCGGAATTCAATGAGCGGATCGCCGCGTTGCTCTCCAACAACGGCGCGAATCCGATTCCGTAAGGTAGGGCGCTCGCGCCGCGAGCGCCGTTGCCGATCAACCATTGACGGCCGCCGCGGCGCGGCGGCCCTACCATCGGATTATTCGGCCGGTCGCGGCGCTGAGGCCGCTCCCACATTCCCAGCCGCTACCTTAAATTACGGGGTAATCGTTTCGGCCCAGACTTCGGTCTGTTGCACGGAATTGGTGGACTTGCGGACGACGAAGCCGGCACCAGCTTGGAGGATTAAATTGGTCGAGACATCGACGCCGGGGGCGGTGGTGCGACGCCACGTGCCGGCGTAGCGGAAGTAGATGCCACCGCTGCCGGGGGAACGGTTGATTCCCGTTCGGGTGTTGTCGAACAACCACACTGTATCGCGGCGATCCAGCAGGCTCGTGGAAAGGCTGTCCACAAATGCCGATGAACCACCGAGGCCGAGATCGTTTAAGCTCAAATCCATGGGCCGGCCGGTCGCCAGCGGATTGTCGTTTTGCCCCTGCGCACTCCCGCCGCGCTCGGTGTAGGTGGCGATCGTGGACGGATTGACCGCGCCGGCGGTCAGCACTTGCAACGTCTGACTCGCCCCGCCGCCATTGCGGATGATGTAGTATTGCTGCGGAATGAGGATCGTGGTGCCGGCGTCCACGCTGGTGGCCGTCGTGCTCCGCCATTTCCCGGAGTAGTAGAAGAATGTTCCGCCGCTCCCCGGGGCGCGACTGATGCCGATGGTCGGCGGCGGCCCAATCAAGTGAATGGTGGTTTTGCGGCCGGCCACACTGGTGGCGGTCGAGGGCACGAACAGGATATTCGCCAAGGCCGCCGGGAACACGCTGTCCAGCGTCTGGTGATTGACAATCTCAATCGCATCCCCCGCCACAACTGTTGTGACATCGTCGGCAGTAAACAGTGTTGTCGCGGTGTTCGACACGATGGTCGTCCACAGCCCGTTGTCCACGCCGCTGCGAATCCGCACGTAGTAGCGGTCGCGATATTGATCGGTGGTGAACGCCGCGTCGGTGATCGTCAAACTGTTCGCGGTGCCGGCGCTGACAATGCCGCTGGTGGCCGGTGCGCCGCTGAAGGGGAGGGACGCAATCACATCGGTGTTGCTCGGCACCGTGATGTCGCTGTTGAGATAGCCGAATGCCGGCGGTTCGACCGTCTGCGCTTGAGCCGCAAAGCCGGCAGCCAAGGCGGCGATCAGTCCCAGTGTTGTGAGGTTTGTTTTCACTAAAAACCGCTCCCGGTCACATCCGTGCGGATGGTGCCTTCCAATGTATCATTTGGCGGGTTTGTGTCGGGGTTTCCGTCAATGGCCGTGTGATGCACCGTCGCCACGTACCGGTAATCCGCGAAGGATTTGCGAGCGTCCGGGATGCAGTTGGTGGAGAACGTCACTTGGAAAGAGACTTTAAGCTTCTGATTCGGTTTGAGTGTGACCGGCAGCTTGCCGGGCATTAGCGCCGGTATCAAGTTCGGGCAATTCGCCAACGCCAGCACCTGTAAATCCACCACGCCGGTCAGGTTCGAGATGGTTTCGCTGTGCGGCGCGAGATTCTGGATTGTGACCCGCACTAACTTTGTTGCCGTCGGACGCTGGGCGGTGAGCTTGATTGTTTTCGGTGGCCGCACGTCGATCACCGCTAGGTCATTCGTCCCGCCGGTGGTGACGGTGACGTTGAAGCTGCACGTGTTGGTGGTGCCGGCAATGGCGGTGCAAATGACCGGCGTCGTACCGAGTCCAAAGGTCGAACCCGAGGCCGGAGTGAAATCGACACTGGCAAACCCGCAATTATTGCTCCCCGTCAAGGCCGGGAAGTTCACGACGGTCGATGTCACACCGGTCGCCACGGACCGGTTGATGTCGCTCGGACAAACAAGGACCGGCGGGGACGCCATGAAGACGATGACGGTGGCGAGACAAGAATCGCTACCGCCGCGGTTGTCGGCCACGGTCAGCGTCACGAGATTCGTGCCGATCGGAAACGGTCCAGTCGGGCTGAGACTGAAAGTGAGCGGGTCGTTGTCAGGATCGGAGGAGCCGTTGTTCACTTCAGCGGGGGAGATAGTCGCCTGGCAATCTGGCCCGGCTGGTTTCGTCACGGTCTGACACTGCGCTGTCGGTGAGCGATTGGTCTGACCGGCGGTGAAAAACGGAGCCACCAGTTGCGCGTCGGCCGTGTCGCCACCGGCGCTGACGGAGATCGCGGCGAGGTTCAGGCCGGTGCCGTCGGCCGGGACTTGCCAGCCGCTGTCGGAGCCTTGGGTGGCCGCGTCGCTCCGGTAAGTGCCGAAGCGTTGGCCTTGGCCGGGGCCAAGCCGGTTGGCGTTGAAGGGGAGGTTGGGATACCAGACGAACAAGAGCGAATCGTTCGGGGACACGGGTGCGGTGATGTCGAACGTGACGGCGTTTTGGAATACGCCATTTTGGCCGACGGGAAATGTCGCCACCACTCGGTCATCCGCTTCGGCAGTGAATTGCAAGTCAGCTAAGGCGGAATTTGCCGCGAAGGTCAGATCGCCGAAACTGTTGTTGGCTGTGCTGACGAGGAGGACGGCGGTGCTGTTCGACGGGCAAAGCGAACCGGCAGTGTCGGCATGCAGAGTAGTGACATCGAGGTTCAAGGTGACATCAGCGGCAACGCCGCCGATCATCCCCAAGAGAAACGTGACGACACAAGCCAGCGACAATTGCGGGCGGGATAATGTCTGGATGAGACCGGTTGTCATGTGGCTACCGAAGCGCTTCGTTGAGAAGCCGGGCGAGGCGGAGGCCGGCTTTGGTGAGTTGTTCGGCGACGACGGGTTGATTGGCTTTGATGTATTCGGCGGGGATGACGAAGGCTGAACCATACGCGGGGATGCCGGCGTAGACTTTGGTGACGGCGATGCGATGCGATTCCCACGCCCAATCGGCGGGTGTGCCGGTACTCCACGTGGCGCTTTGTTCGGGCGTGATCTTGCCGGAGAGTTGGTCGGCGTAGGGAAGGGGGGCCAGGCCGGATTCATGGAGGTTGGTCTGGACAAAGTTGACGTCCCAGATGCCGTGGAGTTTGGCGGCTTTTGGTTCGCCGGGCCAGCGGACCCAAACCATGTTGCCGCCGTGATCGTCGTGGCGCTGGGCGCAGTGCAATGGCATGTGGATGTCGCCGACGAAATGGACGAGGAACTTCAGCGCTTCGAGACGCGCGGCGGTGTTGGTTTGTTTGTCGGCCAATACCTGCGTGAATTGTTCGATGGCACTGACGACGCAGCCGGTATGGGCAAGGCAATCGTGGTCGCGGTCGAACTTCTCGGCGTCGAACGCGATGTCCACGTAATGCCACGGCGCGGTTTCGGGCCGGTCGTGGCGGATTTCGTCGGGCCAGTTGGCGATGTGAGTGTCGGAGATGCAAACGGTGACGGCGTTGGTGCCGTTGAGTAATTCGTTCAGGTGGTGGAGCGCGGCCGGGGTGAGGTTCTTCTCGGCGATGCGGCCGACGATCTCGTGACCCTCGGGGCCCCAGGCCCGGCAAGTGCCGGTGAGGAGGAGCAGGGCGGCGAATATTGTTTTCATGTGGTCTTTTCCCAGAGCATCAGGAGCTCTTTGCCTTTCCGATTCGAGTACGAACGCGGCACCCGCTCGAGTAGTAGACGGAAGTGCGGGCCGAATCGTTCACATAATTCGGTGCGAGTGGTGCCGAAGGGCGGGCCTTGACGAGGTTGGATATTGTAGAAAATGGCGAGGAAGTGGCCGCCCGGCTTCAAGGTTTTGACGAGGGCTTGGACGTACCGGTCGCGGAGCTTGGGGTTGATGGCGCAGAAGCAGGTGTGTTCGAAGACCCAATCGTAGCGGGTGCGGCCGGGTTTGAGGAAGTCGCCGACGCGGTAGGTGACTTGGCCATCAGCCAGTGCGCGGGCTTCGGTCATGGCTTTGGCGGAGAGGTCGAGGCCGGTAACGGTGAAACCATGTTCGGCGAGTTGCCGGCAGTCGTGGCCGCGACCGCAGCCGGGGACGAGGATGGTGCCGGGTTTGTACTTGTCGCGCTTTAGGAAATCGACGAGGCCGGGCGCGGGCACGCCATGGTCCCAGAAGGCGTCGTCGTTGCGGTAGGACTTTTCCCAGAAAGCAGCGGTGATGGAGTGGCGCGGAACGCCCATGTGCCGGTAGGGTGGGCGTTTCATTTGACGGTGCCTTGTAGTTGTTGAAGTGCGGCGATTTCTTTTTGCAGGCGTTTGACGGTGTCGCTGGCGCGCTTAAAACGAATGAGGGTGCGGACGCGGATTTTGATTTCGTCGACGTTGAGAGGTTTGGGGAGAAAGTCATCGGCGCCGGCTTTGAGGCTGGCTTCCATTTGTTCGGGGGTGTTGCCGGAGGTGAGGATGAGGACGGGGATGTGGGCGGTGTCTTTTTGAGTGCGTAAGGCCCGGCAGAGCGTGAGGCCGTCGAGCCGGGGCATGCGGATGTCCGTGATGATGAGGTCGGGCGAGTCGGTGAGGGTCAAGGGCAGGGCATCGCGGCCGTCGACGGCGGAGATGACTTGGTAGCCGCAATGGGTGAGCACTTCCTGGAGCACTTGCCGGATCTCAACTTCGTCGTCGACGACGAGGATTTTTGCTGGTGGTGGCGGTGTGGTAGACATTGGCGCGATCCGGACTGGGCTATTAGAAGCAATTTTTCACCGGGCCGCAATAGGTTTTGTTGTGGAAAAACTAAAGCCGCAGGCTTACGCCTGCGGCTTTGGTTTGAGGATTAATTGGCAGTGAGTCTAATGGCCATTCTTCCCGACGACGGCTCCGACCATTTGTTTTCCATTTCCATTATTCCAGCCGGTGAGCAGGGAGGACGCTTCCATTAACTTATTCTTCAATTCCTGAACTTCGCGGGCGACTTCGAAGGCGATCTTGCGGGCTTCGTCGCGCTCTTGCTCGGTCACTTGGTGGGCGGCCGCCTTCGCGGTCAGTTGGGCGACTAGCTCTTGTTCGCGTTGGTGAGTCTGCGCTTGGGATGCCGCGTGTTTTTCCTGCATTTCCTGACGCAGGTTGGCTTCCATCACGCGGAGGGCGCGACGCTGGGCATCAGCGGCTTCCATCTCGTGGCGGCGCAGATCTTGTTCGGCTTGGGCCTGGAACTCGGCGCGAGTGGCGTCGAGCTTCGCTTGCCATTGTTCGTCACGCTGACGCGATTTGGACTGGAAGAGTTCTTCCTTCTGTTGCAATTCCGCCAGCCAGCGGGAGTCAGTGGCGCGGGCGCGGGCCTCGGCGTTGCGTTCCCACTCCTGTTCGTGGCTGCGTAAATCCTGATCCGATTGGGCGTGCAACTCGGCTTGGCGAGCGTCAAACGTCGCTTGGAGTTGAAGTTCGCGCTGCCGGAGTTTTGCTTGGAACGCTTCGTCTTTCTTCTGGGCTTCGTTGACCAAGCGGGTCTCGGTCTGGCGGTTCCATTCCTCTTCGCGGGTGCGCAAATCGGCGGCTAGTTGATTTTGCAATTCGGTCTCCCGGGCGCTGGCCTGGATGGTCAATTCCTGTTCGCGCTGCTTCAACTTGGCTTGGTGTTCGAGTTCCTTTTGTTGCAATTCCTGTTTCAAGCGGTTGTCGGCGGCACGCGATTGAACGTCGAGATGGCGTTCCAATTCCGACTCCCGGCGCCGCAAGTCCTGCGCGGCTTGCGCCTGCAATTGTTGCTCCCGTTGTTTGAGGCGGGTGAGGTTGGCGTCTTCCCGTTGCTGCAATTCTTGTTTCCAGCGGGCGTCTACTTCCTGGACGCGGGCGGCTAACTGACGCTCCAGATCCGCCTCGCGGCGGGCGGCCTGTTCGGCTACGCGCGTCTTTTCCTCCACCAAGCGCGTTTCCAATTCGAGGGACAATTCCTCTTCCCGTTGGCGCAGCGTCTTGGCGAATTCCGCTTGCTGCCGCTCCAGACGTTGTTTCTCCTGCCGGGCCGCCTTCTCGATTTCGCGGGCAGCGTCGTCCTTGGCTTGCGCCAACTTGACGGCTTGGGATTCCGTCTGTTGCTGCCACTGCGCCACTGCGGTGTCGCGGGCGCTCAAGGCCTCTTTCAAGTCATACGTCAGCTTGGCGGTCTTTTCTTCCGCCGCCAATTCGGCAGCGGCGGCCTGCCGGCGCGCTTGCACGACCTGGTTTTTGCAATCTTCAGTCACCTCGAGCAACTTCTTGTGTTGCTCCTGGTTCAAGGCGGTCCGTTCCGTCTCGTAAGCGGAACGTTGGGCGTCCAACTCCTGCCGCAACTGGGTGAGGCGCTCCGCCCAGGCATTTTGCCGGAGCTGAACTTGGCGTTCAATCTCGGCCGTTTGGAAATCACGCAACGCGTCTTTTTCAATCACGGCGCGGTTGAGCGAATCGGCCATACCGGCGAACTTGGCGACCCATTCGTCTTCCTTCTTCTTCAATTGAGTTGCGGAGTCGGTTGATGCCGCAGCGTTGGCCGCTCGCGCGGCCTGTAATTCGGTTTCTTTCGCGGCGAGAGCTTTTTCCGCGGTGGCCCGGGCGGAGGCCAGCGCCTGGTCGCGACCGGCTAACGTGGTCGATGCTTCGCGAGCGAGGCGTTCGGCGCGCAAAATTTTATGCCGGCCCGCGCGGATGTAGAGCCAGTGCAGGCCACGCCCGAAGAAGCCGACCCGGTACGGCGGACGTTGCTGGGCCGGCTTGAAGAGGGTGGAGAAGCCAATCTCAACCATCAACGTCGGCAAGAAAGCGACGATGAACGCCAACACCGGATAGACCCAGATTCGCACCATGCTGATTTGATCGGTGTAGATGTCGCCGCGTTCTTTGGCGGTCGCTTTGATCGACATGGGGCGTTCGCCCATCACCAACGCGCGCACGATTTCCACCGTGGTGGCGATTCGGTGGACCTGCGTGTTCTTAATGGCGGCCTCACGCGCCTCGTAATATCCTTCCGCATTCTTCCGGGCGGCATCCGCTTCCGCGCGAATGCCGTCAACTTTCTGAACGACACCGGCCAACTCCAGATCAATCTGTTTCTCTTCCGCCTTCAACTCGGCGATCAGCGCGGTTTGCGCGGCCACCAACTCTTCGCGCTTCCGGTCGGATTCCTCGCGCTTCGTGCTCGACCGGCGGTCAAAATCCTCACGCACCCGGCGGGCATCGGCCTCTACTTGGGCGACGCGGTCCCGGCGGCTGTTATTGATGGCAACTAACTCAGCTTCTTTGGCGTTGATTTGCGCATCGAGTTCCGCGACCAACGTCGGTTTCAGAATCGTGTTGGCCTCGCGCACGGGCGGCACGCCGGGATTCACCGGCTCGCGCATCAACTGCCGGCGGAAGAAATTGGCGTTATCGTACTCTGCCTGATCTTTTTCGTAGGCTGCCCGCAGATTGGTGTACGCGACCAGTTTCGCTTTATAGGCATTCTCGATGCGTGCCTCTTCCGCATTCCAGGCGGTGGCGCGGCCGACCTCGGTTTCGCGGCGGGCGCGCAATTCGGCCAGGGCTTTGGTCAACTGGGCGCTGTCGGCCTCAAACTGCTTGATGATCGTGGTCTGGCGGGCTTCGACTTCGGACAACTCTTTCTTCTGATACTCGGTGAGCGTGATGGCATCCTGGCGCGTATCGGAGTTACGCTTCAGCGATTCCTCGAGATCGGCTTTGGCTTTAACCTGCTTCGCCGCCAGCTCGGTGACCTTGCGTTCGCGGTCCGCCTTCTTCACTTCGATCGCGGCCAACTCACCATTGAGTTGCGCGATTTTGATTTCTTCAGTGGCCGCCTTTTCGAGCATCTGGCTGGCCGGCGTCATGGCCACGCCCATTTCGTAGACTGCCATGTCTTTCACCAATTGGAAGGTCAGGACGCAAATCAGCGGCAACCCCGCCACGATCATGAAGCCTTTTTGCCAACCGGTGCGCGAGGCCGTCCAGATGGCCAGCGGCAACTTGAGTAACTCCACCGCCAAGATGGTCGCGCCGATCGGGCCGATGCCAAAGAACGTGACCCCCATGCCTTTGGGCAGACAGGCCACCTGCTGGTATTTCCACCCCGTCGCCAAAATGACGAATTCGACGATGGTGGCCATCACGAGCAATGGCAGCGTGAAGTACGAAATGTTCTTACTCTGTAACCGTTGCCACAGAGTGAGTCCCTCTTGGCTTGAGCCTGGCGAATTCGTTGCGTTGGATTGTTTCATAATGAACCTGCTGGTTTTATTCTGATGCTTTGACTGTTAACGCACCCTTAAAAGCAGCTTGCAGGCCAGCGCGAAAATTCGCCGGTTGGTGGGACTGAGAAAGTAAACTAAAAACCCAAGGCGAGTTCGTCGTACACTTTCGTTACAACTGCGTGGCCAGTAAAGTCCGCCGCCGGCACCGGCCCAATGCGCGACGCGACACGGAACATCACCGGCCAGACCAGCGCGATCAACGGCGGTTGGGCGACGTGCTAATCAATGTCAGTCCGAAACGGTGACGCAGGCAGGCCGGCGGAGTTGACGAGATTACCGATGGGGTTGTTGGCCCACGAATACCGGATCGCGCCGTGACCGCGGACGACGACCGTCTTGCCGTCGATGTGGGCTTCGGCCCAGTGGAACTTTCCATCGACTCCGGCAATCGCGAATCCCTTGAGCGGTTCGGCGGACTTCAAGCCGTCGGCCACGTGATCGAACTCGATGCGCGTGGTGTCGCCTTCAACTCGATGCGCTTTGTAGAGCGGGCCGGTATGGTTGACTTGCTTGCCGTACACGCCGGCCAATGCGGCGAGGGCGAGACGTTTGCCGACGTCTTGTTTGTTACGCGGATGAATGTCGTTGGCTTCGCCGATGTCGATGGCGCTGGCCATGCCGGTGTTGGGCAGGCGCAATGCGAGGTTCTGAGCCTCGCGGAGTTCGGCCCAACCGTTTTCGATGGGGGTCTTTTGCTCGCCCATGTAATTGGCGAGTTGGACGAAGAAGAACGGCAACGTGTCGTTCGCAAACGTCTTTCGCCAGTCGCGGATCATGAGGGTGAATAGATCCCGGTACCGCCGTGGTTGGCCGGCGTTGCTCTCGCCTTGATACCAGATCGCTCCGCACAACGCGGCCGGTACGAGGGGCTGAATCATGCTGTCGTTGAGAATGTAGATCGTGTTCGGATTGCCGGGCCCGAGGTTGGCGGCTTTGGGGACGGCGAGGCCGAGATCGTGTTCGACTTGGTACCGCCACAGGCCGGCGAGCGGGAGTTTGGTGCCGTTGCGTTCGAGGCGCATGGTGGCGGCGGGACCGATGAGGCCGCCTTCGTACAGGTTGGAGTAGACACGTGACGCGATGACGTTGCGACCCGGTTGGACGAGGTGGCCGGGGATGCGGTAGACGCGGGGCGTGTTCCACGAACTCTTCGTCTCGAACCCGATGGCGCCGACTTGGACGTTGTTGAAATAAGTGGTGTCGGTCTTGTCGCACGCGCCGAGGTGCAGGATCAAATCTTGTCCTGCCCAATCCGCCGGCACGTCGACCGTCCGGCGAAACCAGAGGACGCCGTTGTGTTTTAACCCGTGCATCTGCCAGCCGATCGGGACCGGCATTTCGGGCCAGGCCGAGTCGTCGAATTCGCGGGCTGCCCACTTTTTGCCGTGGCCGGTGTTGCCGGGGTCGGGCTGGCCTTGCTTGTGTTCCCAAGCTTCCAAGTCCTCGACCCGGTCGCGGCCATCTTGAATCTGTTGCTGACCTTCGGGCGAATGCAGCCACTTCTCGTAGTCCTCGATCTCAAGGCGGCAATCCGCATCGGTCAACAACGCGTCCCGGCTCATCCACGTCTCGATGCGTGTGCCGCCCCACGAACTGTTGATGAGGCCGACCGGCACGCCGGCTTGGTGTGCGATTTCGCGGCCAAAAAAATAGCCGACCGCCGAGAACGTTTTCACGGTGGCCGGCGAACAGGTTTGCCAGTGGGAGTCGACATCGGTTTGCCGGCCGAGGAGGGCTTTGTTCGGGACGGTGAAAAGCCGGAGCAAAGGATGATTGGCGGCCGCGATTTCAGCGACGGCGTTGTTGGTGAGATTGACTTCCCATTGCATGTTTGACTGGCCGGAGCAGAGCCACACGTCGCCAACCAGGATGTTCTGGATCCGGCAACTGCCGGCGTGGAGTTCACGGGGTTCGGCGCTGGCCGGCAGCGGATCGAGCTGGACGAGCCACTTGCCGGTCGCATCGGCGCTGGCAGTTTTCTTCTGACCAGCGAATTCGACGGTGACGGATTCGCCCGGCTTGCTCCAGCCCCAGATCGGGACGGCGCGGTCGCGTTGGAGAACGGCGTTATCTGAGAATAAGGCAGCTAGTTTCATAATGTTTTCCAACCGGCAGCGATGCGTTGCCGGGTTCGAATTTCGGGTCGGGGTGCGACAGGTCGAGTGAGCCTCAATCCGCCAGCTCACGCCTCCGGTAATCCTTTTCCAGGAACTCTGCCAACTCCGCCAGCGTGGCGCTGCGAGCTTGCCGAACAAAGAAACCCGAACTGGCGCAGCCCAACGCCAACCGGCTCTGGGCATCCAACCCGAGTAACATCCCGAGGCAGAACCCAGCATTGAAGCGGTCCCCGGCGCCGGTGCTCTTCTTCGGTTTGGCGCAATACGGGCCGTCGACCACGGCTTGTTCGCGGGCGTCGGCGGTGGCGGCGAATTTAACCTGATGCACGACCACTTCGGAAATTCCCAACTGTTTCCGCAAATCCGTCGCGAGTTGGCGGACTGCGGCCGGCTCGTTGTTCGCCGGCGGGATGTGCAGGATGCGCGCTAGAATGTTGGCTTCGTTGCCGTTCAAGCCCAAGGTCAACGGCCCGGTCGCCTCGAATCCGGGCAACGCCGTGAGCATGGCGCGAATGTCCGGCTCGGAACGGCTCGCTGGATCTACCAGATCGATGAAGAACGGCACCCGCCGCGGCAGCCGGGTATAGACGCGCTCTTGAAGCAGTCGCCAGACAGCGGTCATGTGTGGGTATAACGTCCAGTTCGTGAGCGCGATTAACTGGGCCTGAGCACAAGCGGCCAAATAGGTCCCGTCGCCCAAGGCGGTTTCGACGTGCGCCACATCAAAGTCCGCCAGTTGCCGGACGGCGCTGAACATCAGCTTGCCGTCATTGAACTCAAAAGCCAGCGTGCGGCCCGGTTCTTTTCCCCACGACTGGCAGGTGTGAAATTTGTTCGTGATCTCCGCAAACGCCGGATGCGGTGGCGAGCCGAGAGTCGCGAACGCGTCCAGCGGAACGCCCAGCGTCGCGAGGCCGTCCCCGAAGTTGACCGTGCACCCGCCGGGATGCGTGGCTGTAACGACAATCTCGCGCAAACTGCTGTGGCCAGCCGCCCGGGTCACGAGTTGTCCAAAGGTCGCAATGTCCGGCACGGCGACGAAGGAATCCAGATTCTGCCGCTCGCCAACCACCGTGATCATTTCATCGACGAACCCGTCAAAACCCGCCACCACTGCTGGGAGCGGTACCGGCGTCGTGCGTAAACGGGCGGCGAGTTGGGATAACAGAGTTGTCATCCGAGATTTCCCCGCTGACCTACGCCCGCGACAATCGGGGGGTGGTGAATTTCATTGGTCATTTTTTATCCTCGCTGATGTTGTCCACAAGTTAGTTCAATACCATTCCCAGACCGGATTGTTGCCGCCTTTGCCCAGCCGTTGACATGCGGCGGATGTTGTACCGTTATTGGCGTGACAATCAAGTTGCAAACTGGTGGTCGGCTTGGCAAGTTGCCGCGCACATGAAACGCACTCAGGACATTCAAGATCTCTTGCGGGATTGGCCCTATGACCCGGCGAAGGCGGTGCGGGTGATTCAGGGCGACGATGGGCGCGATGTGTTGCAGGTGCGCACGCCGGTGGGTCTTGAACAGTTTGAGCTGGAGGGACGACCGGATGGGTTGCGGCCGCACAATCAGGATTCAGCGTTTGATTTCTATCTCGGCCGGCGCAAGAAGTCGCAGGCGGCGGGCGAGGAGTCCGCGTTTCACTTGAGCCACCCGGAGTGTGTGGAGTTGTTTGAAGAAGGGGTGCTCTACTATTTCCGGTATTTGCATCTCTTCCAACTCGAAGATTGGCCGCGGACCGCCCGTGATACCGGGCGCAATTTGCGGATGTTTGATTTCGTGCGCCAGTTCGCGCATCGCAAGGAAGACCGGCAACATCTCGAACAATGGCGGCCGTACATCCTGCGCATTAACGGGATTGCCCGCGCGATGCTCGAAGTGGAAGAGCACGCACACGAACGGGCGTTGCACATTCTGCGGGAGACGATCGAGAAGATCGACGCGCTCGAGCTGATCGATAATCATAACTTTCAAGCCGAACGTGAGCGGTCACTGCAATCGTTGCAGGAGACGGTCGAGCAGATCGAAAAGAACAAGCCGCTCACGGAACTCGAGCAGTTGGAGAAGCAGCTCCGCGCCGCGGTGGATGAACAAGCCTTTGAGCGCGCCGCTGCCTTGCGCGACCAGATCCGTGAGGTGCGAACCCGCCCCGCCCGCGTGAAGTAAGGCCGGTCAGGCCAGAAGTTGCCGGATGCTGTCGATCAGCGTTTGGACGGGGAACGGCTTGATCAAATATTTGCAACTTGTCTTGGTGAGGAAGACGTTGATCTTCGGGTCGGCCGCGTAGCCGGTGATGAAGATGAACCGGTCCGCCAATTCGGGTCGAACGGCGGTCGCTTCCAGATAGACTTCGTCGCCGCGCAGTTTCGGCATCATCACGTCGCAGACGATCACGTCGTATTCGTTCGCTTTGACTTTTTGCAACGCTTCCGCGCCGTCATTGGCGACATCCACCATGAATTGTTGATCGGCGAGGATCCATTGGATCGTGGTCGCCAGTTGTTTGTCGTCGTCGACGAGCAGGACGGCGCGGAACTCGAAGGATTTGGAGGGGCGTTCCGAGCTGTCGGGGAAATGGGGGTTGTCCATGCGGGAAAGTTTAGCAGACGGGATGCCAACTGCAAAGTCCGTGGTTGACATGGAGTCGCGGTTTTTTATACTCCGCGCCCGTAGTCTTAAAGAAGTGCACAGCCGCTTCGAAGTACTCGCAGCGGTTTTTGTGCATCCGGACTCAAAACGAAGAAAGGCAAAATAGCGTTATGGCAACAGGCAAAGTGAAGTGGTTCGATACAAAAAAAGGTTTTGGATTCATCCAGCAAGATGGCGGCGCGGACGTTTTCGTGCATTACTCCACCATTGGTGGTGACGGGTTCAAAAATTTGGAAGAAGGTCAGACCGTCGAGTTTGAGCTCGTCGATTCTCCCAAAGGCCCGAAGGCGAGCAACGTCGTCGTCAAGTAAACCACTTCGCAAACTCCGACGAACCCCTGCCGGCGCAAGCTGTCAGGGGTTCTTCTTTTTCAGGCGCCGGAACTCGGCCGGTTGCTCCCGTTGCCGGATCTCGCGGTCGCG
>JBAXYB010000063.1:0-16836 GCA_037127585.1 Verrucomicrobiota bacterium | reverse complement strand
GGCCACACCATCGAGCCGCCCGTCCCTTCCCTGTTCACCTTTCACATCGCCACGCCCTGGCTGCACCAACTCGCCGGTATCACTATTGCCAACGTCGAGGTCTCCGCCGCCGGCTTGCGCGAACACGGGCCGATGCTCATCACCCATACCGGCTTGAGTGGCCCGGTCATTCTCCGTTTATCGGCGTGGGGTGCGCGGGAACTGCACGCGCTGGATTACCGGTTTCCACTAGTCGTGAACTGGCTGCCCGGACTTAAGAGCTGCCGGAGTGAGCAGTCCGCCCGATTAGTCGTGAACACCCCGCTGCCGCCGTTGCCGGCCAGACTCTGGGAACAGTTGGTTCTCGCCGCGGGTATCCCTCACGAAACGCGCTGGTCACGTCTGACCAAAGCCGAAGAACACAGGTTGCATCAGCAATTGACCCACACCGAATTCAACGTGACCGGCAAAAGTCTGAACAAGGAAGAATTTGTCACGTGCGGCGGCGTGCGGTTGCGCGAGGTAAACTTCAAGACGATGGAAAGCAAGCTCCGGCCGGGATTGTATTTGGCCGGCGAGTTGCTGGACATCGACGGCATTACCGGCGGTTTCAATTTCCAATCTGCCTGGACGACCGGCTGGATTGCCGGCCACGCGATGGCGGAATAATTATTTCAACTTCAGAATCGCCTCGACCAGACCCGGGATCGTATGGACTGGCGCTTCCACCTCGACCGGTAAGCCGTGCTCGATGACGGTTTTCGTGGTGACCGGGCCAATGCTGGCGAACTTCAATTTCGGAAACTTTTCCCGCAGTGCCGGCACATCCACGAGATTGCAGAAGTTCGTCACGGTGCTCGAACTGGTGAACGTCACCAAGTCCGCGCCTTCAGCCAGCAGTTGGGCGCGGTGTCCGGAGATGTCTTCCGTCTCCGGGACGGTCGCGTAGGCATCCAAGGCGTCAACGATGCCGCCGAGTTCTTCGAGGCCGTGCGCCAGTTTCTCGTCGGCGAGATCCGCCTGCGGGAGGAGGAAGCGTAAATTCTCGCAATCGAATTGGGCGCGGAATTCTTTGAGCAAGCCGGCGGAGGTGAATTCCTTCGGGATGAAATCGACTTCGAGATGTAGGGCGGCGACCCTCTGCGCCGTCGACTGCCCGACCGCGCCAATCTTTACACCGCAGATTTCGCGCAAATCCTTATGCGCGGTAAAGAATGCCTTAAAGAACGCATCCACGGCGTTCGGACTTGTGAATAGAACCCAATCGTACTCGCCCATCGCCTTGACCGCCTCCTGCAGAGGGGCGGCATTTTTGGGCGGAGCAATCTTGATCGTGGGAATCACCAGAACCTCAGCGCCTAGTTCGGTTAGTGACCGGACCAACTCGCTGGCTTGGTCCCGACTCCGGGTCACGACGATGCGTTTGCCGAACAATGGCCGGCGCTCGAACCAGTTCAACGTTTCCCGCAACTTCGCCACCTCGCCAATAATCGTCACGGCCGGCGCTTTGAATCCGGTCTTCTCCACCACGCTCGCAATGGTCTTCAGCGTACCGGTGATCGTCTGTTGCCGGCTCGTCGTCCCCCACCGCACCATCGCGACTGGCATTTCTCCCGGCATGCCATGCTTCATCAGCTCCGCGGCAATTGCGCCGATGCGTTCCACGCCCATGAGGATGATCCGCGTCCCGAAAAACTCCGCGACATTCTTCCAATCCACCTGCTTCTCGGTTTTCGTCGGGTCTTCGTGGCCGGTAATCACCATGAATGCCGTCGCCACCGCGCGGTGGGTTACCGGGATGCCCGCGTACGCCGGTGCCGCGATGGCCGAGCTGATGCCCGGCACTATCTCAAACGGAATGCCGGCCTGGCGGAGCTCCTCGGCTTCTTCGCTGCCGCGACCAAATACAAAGGGATCGCCGCCCTTGAGTCGCGTGACGATCTTGCCGGCGCGGCCGTGCTTGACGAGGCACGCGTTGATTTCGTCCTGCGTCATCGTGTGGTTGCTGCCTTGCTTACCGGCGTAGATCAATTCGACGTCCGGTCGCGCGAATCGCAACAACGTCGGGTTCGACAGATAATCGTAAACGACGACGTCGGCACGTTCGAGACACTCCTTGCCGCGAACGGTGAGTAACCCGGGATCGCCCGGCCCAGCGCCGACTAAATAAACTTTACCAACCGTCCTCATCCGCGAATCGCTCGGGCGGCGCGTGTGCCCAATTCATGTGGGTCGCTCTTGGCGCCAGTCACATCAGTCCGGCAAATCGTCGGCTCGAACTGCGCACCGATCAGGCGCAGTTGATCGCCGGTAATTGTGGCGTGACCGGCATACGGCAATTGGCAGCCACCTCCCATCGATTTGAGAAAAACGCGTTCGGCTTCGGCGCAGGCCAGCGTGTCGGCGTGGTTGATGGCGGCCAGAATCTCCTGCGTTTCGAGGTCGCTTTCGCGAACTTCGATGGCGACGATCCCCTGCCCGACGGCCGGGATCATGATGGAAACGTCGAGCGGATGATAATCCACTTCCAACCCGAGTCGCTTCATACCGGCGACGGCGAGAATAATCGCGTCGAATTCGGCCAGCTTGCTCAACCGGGTGCCGACGTTGCCGCGAATCTCTTCGATCTTCAGGTCGGGACGGCGGGCCAAAAGCTGCGCTTTGCGGCGGACGCTGCCGGTGGCGACGCGGGCGCCTTGGGGAAGTTCGTCGACGGACTTGTAGCGCTTCGAGATGAAAGCATCGCGCGCGTCTTCCCGGGGCAGAACGGCGGCAATGGTCAGCCCCGCCGGTAATTCAGTCGGCAAGTCTTTCAAGCTGTGGACGGCGAGATCAATCTGGCCGGCGAGCAATTGGTCTTCGATTTCCTTGGTGAACACGCCCTTGCCGCCGACTGCGGAAAGCGCGACGTCGAGAAATTTGTCGCCGCTGGTCTTGATGATCTGCCGGTCGAGTTCGATACCGGGATGCGCCTTGCGGAGGAAAGCGCTGACCAGGTCGACTTGCGCCAGTGCCAACGGACTACCGCGGGTACCAATGATGATTCGTTTCATGCTGCGTGCAGGGGGTTCGGGATTGTGGGATTGGCTACCGGCTGCCGGTAACGTTGTTCAAGATTCGGTCGGTTCGTTTCAAACCATTGGAGATAGTGTGCCATGTGCTCGGTAATCAAAGTTTGGGCGACGCTAATTTCAGACTGCCGGGCCGCACGATTTTGTTCGGCGATTTGCGACAAGTCATCGATGTCGTACAGGTAAACATTTTCCATCTCCCCGCAAGCGCGCTCGACGTCACGCGGGACCGCGATGTCGATCAGGAAAAGAGGCCGGTGCCGCCGGAGTTTCATCAGGGGCGCGAGGTTCTCGCGGGTGATGATCGGTTGCGGCGCGGCGGTGGCACTGATGACTATGTCGACGACTGGAAATTGTGCCGGCCAATCGGCATAGGAAATGGCCCGGCCGCCCAACTGGCCAGCCAAAGCTTCAGCGCGATCTTGCGACCGACTGCAAACCATGATGGTGCCGGCGCCGCGGCTGCGTAAGGCTTTCGCGGTCAATTCGCTCATCTCGCCGGTGCCGAGCACCATGACGGTGCACGGTTGGAGGTCGCGAAAGATTTTCTCGGCGAGTTCGACGGCGACATTGCCAACGGAAGTGGAGCCGCGCGTGATGCCGGTATGAGTTCGGATATGTTTCGCGCCAGCAAAAGCTTTTTGGAAGAGCCGGTTGAGCGCCATGCCGGTCGCGCCGGCGGTTTGCGCGGCTTGATAGGCCGTTTTGACTTGGCCGAGAATTTCCGTTTCGCCGAGGACCATCGAATCGAGTCCGCAGACGACTTCCCAAAGGTGTTGAACGCAGTCGCGGTCGCGGAGTTCGTAGAGATGTGGGTCGATGGACTCGGTGAGTTGGTGCTGCTGGTGGAGATGTCGGCGAATCGCGGCGCCGGCATCGCTGATCTGGCCGGTCAGACCGTAGATTTCGACTCGGTTGCAGGTCGAGACAATCGCCGCTTCATGGAGTTGGGCGGCGCCGAGGAGATTACAGGTGATTTCGCCGAGTTTTCCGGGTGGGCACGCGAGGCGTTCACGGACGGCGACCGGGGCAGTGCGATGATTTAGGCCAATGACCAACAGGTTCACGGCGTGCCCCCGCCGTGACTGATGACCCAGTAGAAAACCAACGCAAAGGCGAACGCGCCCACCGACGCCCAGGCAATTTTTCGTCCGCGCACCGACCCTAATTGCCGGGCCAAGGTGATGCTGGCGTAGATGAGCCAGACGGCGACGGCCCAGATGATTTTGGGCGCGTCCCAGTGCCCGATGATCCGGTAGGAAATCATCCCGCCAATCATCCCGGCCGTGAGCATGACGAAGCCCAGAAGCGTGAGGCGCGCGTTGATGACATCGAGCTGTTCGATGGACGGTAAGAGGAGGAAGCTCGAGGTAAGTTTGCGGGTTTTCAGTTGACGCTCTTGGATGATGTACATGAGGCCGGTCACGCCGGCCAGACCGAACGCGCCAAATGACAGGATCGCAATGCCGGCATGAAAATCAACCCACGGACTACGCAGGAGTCGAACACCGGCCACGCTGTCGTTGAGGACTAACAGGGCGATGACCAAAATCGCCAAGACGAACGGGGCGGTGAACGCGCCCAGAAAAGAGACTCGATACGAAGGCCCGATCAAGAGGTAAAACAAGACCGCCGCCCACGCGATAAAGACGGTTGTCTCAAAGGAATTAGTGAGCGGGCAGCGCTGCAGCGTGTGGCCGCGCGAGTATAGGAACAGGGTGTGGAACACGAACCCGGCCAGCATGGTCGCGTAATTGATCGGATGCGTGGTCACGGATGTTTTGCTCCGGCGTAGCCGGTCGACCGTCAGGATTCCACTGATTGCGTAGCAGGCGGCGGCGCTCCAAATGAAAGTTTGGTCGGTCATCGTTGTTTACTCATCTTTCGTAAGAGCGCAGGATAGCCGGCCGCCAGAAAGCATTCAAGGTCGCACCGCAAGCGTTTGGCGAAGGCCGGGCTTGCGCCGCCGGTCGAGATGGCCAGCGTGATGCCGCCGCGGTGGATCAGCGCCGGTACAATGAAGTTGCCGGCGGCGGGCGGGGCGCTGCAGTTGACGAGTTGCCGGCGGCGTTTGGCTTCCCGGCAGACGGCTTCGTTAACCAGTAAATTGTCAGTGGCGGCGACCACTAGCCGCGCGCCGGCAAGGTCGCCGCGCCGGTAGGTACGGCGAATCCAACGGATGCCCTTTGGTAATCGTCCGGCCTTGGGGCTGATGACGGTGATGGTTGCGCCGGCTTTGAGGAGTGTTTTGATTTTTCGAGCAGCAACCTGGCCGGCACCGATGACGGTGACGGGTTGGCCGGTGAGGTCGAGAAAAAGCGGGTAGCGCATGAAATTGGCGTAGGGGCGCACTCGCGTGCACCCCTACACATTAATGGAAGGGCTGTAAGCCAGATTCTGTTTTGATAGTCATTTATCTAAGCGACCATACCCGCCGCTCCAACGACCCGGGCCAGGTCTCGCGGCCTATTTGGTCTTGCTCCAGATGGGGTTTTCCGTGCCGCCAACCTTACGGTTGGCGCGGTGGGCTCTTACCCCGCCGTTTCACCCTTACTCGATCCCCGAAGCTGATGGGGACCGGGCGGTCTGTTTTCTGTGGCACTGTCCGTCCGCCGGTATTACGCCGGCGTCCCCAGCCCCCGGCAAGCCGAGGGTCGGGCATCTCGCCCTGCGGAGTCTGGACTTTCCTCCACCAGCCGCTCGCGCGACCAGCAGCGACTATCCGCCCTTCCAAATTTAGTAAGTCAAACAACACACGGCTCCGCTACTCGGATTGCCAGTAAAGAATGCGACTGCAGTAATTACAACTGACCAGGTCGGTGCCGAGTTTGGCGTTGTGAATGATCTGCGGGGGGACGTTGAGATGGCAACCGCCGCAGTTGCCGTGTTTGACGGGAACAATCGCAACATCGCCTTTGCTGCGCAGGAGGCGCTCGTAGCGGCTCAGAATGTCGGGGTCAATCGCGGTGGCAAGTTGGTCACGCTCCACTTTGATTTGCGCCTGCTCGGTTTCAATCAGCTTCACGCGTTTCTGCAATTCAGACTTTTCCACTTCACCTTTGGCGGTGATTTCCTTGAGTTGGACTTGCTCGGCTTTCAGCGCCGGCTGGAGTTTGTCGATTTTCTCCATGAACTCGATTTCGACATCTTCAATTTGCCGGATGTCGGCTTCGGCTTTGCCGATCTCCTTGAGCAACGCCTGATATTCAGTGTTGGACTTGATCAGATTGAGCTGGGTCCGGTACTTGAGAATTTGTTGCCGCTTGGAGTCCGCATCGATTTCGAGCTTCTTGCGTTCGGTTTCGATCAGCTTGAGTTCGGTCTTGGCGCTTTCAAGCTTGGCAGCTTCGGCAGCGACGCTGTTTTGCATGGCCGCAACTTCGGTGGGAATGCGCGTGGCCTCGGCAGTTAATTGCGCCAACCGCCGGTCGCGGTCTTGAACGATGAGAAGTTTTTCGAGAATTTCTAACATGGTAATTTAAGTCCGCGCAGTGTAGCGACGCCGCCGGCCAGTGTCAACGCAGGCGCGCTCGACGTACTTGGCGAGGATGTCGGTTTCGAGATTTACTTTTTCGCCGGCCTGCCGGGTTTTCAAATTCGTGATGGCGCGGGTGTGAGGGATGATCCAGACGCGAAACCAATCCCGGCCAACCGCCGCCACGGTCAGGCTGATCCCATCGACGGCAATCGAGCCTTTGGTGACGATGTACCGGAGTAAGGGCCGCGGCGCGCGAATCTCCAAGACGTAATCTTTGCCGACAGCCTCAAACCGGCGAACCTGCCCCGTCCCATCGACATGCCCCTGCACAAAATGGCCATCCAGCCGGCCACTGGCTGCGAGCGGGCGTTCCAGATTCACCAACGAACCGGAGCGCAATTCCGCAAAGTTGGTGCAGCGCAAAGTTTCATTGAGCACATCGAAACGGGCGGTCTGGCCGCGTTTGCCGACGACCGTCAAGCACGTGCCGTTGACCGCCACACTGTCGCCTTTTCGCAAACCGCGCACGATCTGACCGATGCCGACGGTGAGTTCGGTGGACGACTTACCGGGTTCGATTCGAACAATCTGGCCAGTCGCGGCAATGATACCGGTGAACATGGTTAAACATTACCGAGAGGGTAATTGGTTGTCGAGCCGCTGGTTGGCCGGCCGCTGGCAGGCACAGGCACTGCTTTAGAATGAAGGGATGTCCCAGGCTTGGTACAACCGAAAATCCGCGTTTACTCTGATTGAGATCATGATTGTGGTCGCGATTATCGGGTTGATTGCCGTCTTAGCGCTGCCGGCGTTTGCCAAGGCCCGGAAGAATTCAATCCGCGCTAAATGTATCGACAACATGCAGGCCGTCTACAATGCGACCGTCCGTTATGAAATCGATCACAGCACAACACTCTACGGCATTCGCAGTGATGGGATAGCGATTCGCAATACCTTTGTTTCCGATGGCTACGTCAAATCGCAAGATAACTTCGATTGCCCGGCCTCACAGACAAAGGACTATGACGACTACTTGCTGGTCTATGTCAGCGGCAGTGATCTGACCAGTGTCTCCTGCACCATCGTCCCGGCAACGCATGTGTTGCCCTGACCACTTACCGGCACTCGCCTTCAAACAGCATCTCACCCGGTCCGACTCGCCGCCATGTCCCCGGCACGCTTAACGCCTCACGCATCGACTTCGCGCCGATTCCCTCGATGGCCATCCGCGCGTCGAGTCCCCCGATAATCTTCGGCGCGAAGAACAGCGCGACCCGATCCACTTGCCGGTCGTCAAACAGCGCCCCCAGCAACCCGCCGCCGCCTTCGACCAAGACGCTCGTTATTTCCATAGCACCCAGAGCCCGCAACATCGCCCGCATTTCCACATGCGTTCCGACGCGTTTCACCACCAACACGACGATACCTCGGAGTGCCAGGTCTCGTCGCCAAGCATCGGGCGAAATGGACGTGGTGACAACAATCGTGCGGTGCCGCCACGCATCCGTGAACAACTTCGCCGATCGCGGCGAGCGTCCCTTTCCATCCACGACCACCCGCCACGGTTGCCGGCCGCGCACGCCATGCCGGAGCGTCAACAGCGGATCATCCGCGACCACGGTTCCCGCGCTGACCATGACCGCGTCCACGCAGGCCCGCAGCTGATGGGCGAATTGCCGTGCGGACTCACTCGTGATCCACTTCGAATCACCGGTCCTCGTCGCGATTTTTCCGTCAAGACTCATGGCAGCTTTGACGATCACCAACGGCAACCGGGTCGTAATCCATTTATTGAAAGCGCCATTCAATGCTGTGGCTTCGTTGGCCAGCAAGCCCACCGTCACTTTGATGCCGGCCCGTCGCAACAAAGCCAGGCCGCGGCCTGCATGCCGGGGATTCGGATCACGTGTCGCCACCACGACCCGACGGAGACCGGCGGCAATGATGGTGGCCGTACACGGTGGAGTCCGCCCGAAAGTACAACACGGTTCCAGTGTCACATACAAAGTCGCGCCCCGTGCCTTCACCCCGCGCAGCGCGACCACTTCCGCGTGCGGCCCGCCGGCCTGCCGGTGCCACCCTTCCCCGATAATCTTACCGGCGCGCACGACGACGGCGCCGACGGCGGGATTGGGACTGGTCCGGCCAACTCCGCGACGGGCCAACGCGAGCGCACGCCGCATAAACCGCACATCCAACTGAGTTTGCTTATCCATCACGCGTCAAACTTATCAAACCAGCCCATGTGACGCGAAGTCTTTCGGGCTTGAGCAAGTGCGGCCGGTCTTGGTAAACGAATTATCCATGACTCTCCCGATTTCCAACATCGACCTTCCCGGCCTCACCAAAGTCCGTAGTGGAAAAGTTCGGGAGATTTTTGATCTCGGCGACGCCCTGCTGTTCGTCGCGAGCGACCGCATTAGCGCGTTCGACGTGATCATGCCGAATCCCATTCCCGACAAAGGTCGCGTGCTGACGGCGTTCAGCGAATTCTGGTTCGGCAAGACTAAGCAGATCGTCGAAAACCACCTCATCACCAGCGATTTCGCCGCGATCGCCCAACGCGCCGGCAACCATGAATCCCTGCGCGGCCGATCGATGCTGGTTAAGAAATGTCGGCCGTTGCCAGTTGAATGCGTCGTCCGCGGCTATCTCGCGGGGTCCGGTTGGAAGGAATACAAGAAGAGTCAAACCGTCTGCGGTTACAAACTGCCGGCGGGACTGGTCGAGTCCAGCGAATTACCGGAGCCGATCTTCACACCGTCCACAAAAGCCGAGACCGGTCACGACGAGAACATCTCCTTTGCGCGCGCCACCGAGATTCTGGGAAAACCGCTCGCGGACAAAGTCAGCGCGTATTCCATTGCCCTCTACAAATTTGCCCGCGACTACGCTCGGCAACGCGGTATCATCATCGCCGATACAAAATTTGAATTCGGCACTACCGGCGATAAAGTCATCTTGATCGACGAAGCGTTGACGCCCGATAGCTCCCGGTTCTGGCCAGCGGTCTCTTACAAACCCGGTGGCCCACAACCGAGTTTCGATAAACAATTCCTCCGGGATTATCTTGAAACGCTGACGTGGGACAAAACGCCGCCCGGCCCGCAGTTACCCGCCGAGATCATCCGCAAGACCAGCGAGAAATATCTCGAAGCCTTGCAACGCCTGACGGCGTAGCCGGCTATGAGCACCGACCAACCGCTGCCGTCTCCGGAAGAAATTCAGCACAAGCTGAATGAATTCATGAAGAAAGAATTCGGCGACCGCGTCGTGATCGGGGTGCCCAAGTCCGAGACCATCGAGACCGCGGCACCCAGCGAGGAACCCCAGCCCAAGAGCCTCGAGTTTGATTTCAATCTCAAACCGAAAGACGTCAAGGCACACCTCGACCGGTATGTAATTCAGCAGGACGACGCGAAGAAGGCGTTGAGCATTGCCGTCTGTGACCACTACAACCACGTCAAAGCCTGCGAACGCGGCGAGGACTTGCGCGATTACGTCAAACAGAACGTCATTCTCATCGGCCCGACCGGCGTCGGCAAAACGTACCTGATCAAGACCATTGCCGACCTCATCGGCGTGCCGTTCGTGAAGGCCGACGCGACGAAGTTCAGCGAGACCGGCTACGTCGGGGGCGACGTGGAAGATCTCGTGCGCGAACTCGTCCAACGCGCCGACGGCGACTTGAAGCTCGCGCAATACGGTATCGTTTACCTCGACGAAGTCGACAAGATCGCGACCGCCTCTAACCTCGTTGGCCGCGATGTGAGTGGCCGGGGCGTGCAGACGAACCTCCTCAAGCTCATGGAGGAAACCGAAGTCCCGTTACGTTCGCCGACCGACATTCAAGCGCAGCTCCAAGCCGCGATGGAGTTCCAGCGGCGCGGCAAGGCCAAACGCGAGACGATCAACACCAAACACATCCTTTTCATCGTCAGCGGCGCGTTCGACGGTCTGTTGGAGATCGTGCGCCGGCGTCTCCGGCAATCCGCGATCGGATTTGCCGGTCAAACGGCGGCGGAATACCGGGACGCGGAGCTCCACCGGCATGCCGCGACGCACGACTTTATCAAGTTTGGCTTCGAGCCGGAGTTCATTGGGCGGTTACCGGTGCGGATGGTGCTCGATCAACTGAGCGTTGACGACCTGTACCGGATTCTCCGGCAAAGCGAAGGCTCAGTCGTTAAACAGTACACGGCAAGCTTCCACGCGTTCGGCATCGATCTGCTTTTCGCTGACGACAGCTTCCACGCCATCGCCGAACAGGCGGCGCTGGAGAATACCGGCGCGCGCGGGTTGCTGACGGTTTGTGAACGCGCTTTGCGGGAGTTTAAGTACGAGTTGCCGAGCAGTCAGATCCGGCAGTTTATCGTGACCCGGTCACTCATCGAAAACCCGGCCGCCGAATTACACAGGCTCATGCACGATCCCGGCTATGAACACCGGCAGGTCATGCGGCAGTGCGTTCGCGACTACGAACTGAAGTTTGCAAGCCGGCACAACCTCGCCCTCCGGTTTGATGAAGCCGCCACGGAAGCCATCATCGACCGGGCTTTAGTGCGGCAGAAGTCCGTCACGGATTATTGCAATGAAACGTTCAAGGATTATCAATTCGGGTTGAATCTGATTAAAACCAATAGCGGGTTATCCGATTTCGTCATCCCGCTGAGTGCGTTTGACAACCCGGACAAGTTCTTGAGCGATTGGGTCATTCAGAGTTACCCGCGTCCGCCAATCAATTGACTCGCTAGGGTCGATACCCTAGAATCCGCAGCAAAAGGAGACCTCAATGAATCGTATTGTAAAAGTAGTTATTGTGGCCGCGCTGTTAGCGCCGGCAATCACGTTTGCAGCTCAGGCCAAGAAGTATCAAGCCACCGGCAAGGTGCTGGAGTTGACGGAGACGATGATCGTTATCGACAAAGGTGACGAGAAATGGGAAATCGCCCGCGACGCTAACACGAAGGTGACCGGCGATCTGAAAGTTGGCGGCAAGGTCACGGTGCAATACCGGATGACGGCCACCGATGTAGAAGTCAAAGGCGAGAAGGCCCCAGCGAAGAAGTAATCCGCTCACAATCCTGTAGTCGAGATCGCCGCAGTTTGCTTGAACTGCGGCGATTTCTTTTACGGAATGTATTGAACTTTATAGAACCTGACCGCAGCGGCGGGCGCGGGGTCGGTGAAGCTGATGGTCGCGCCGGTGGCGGTATTGGTGTTGCTGATGGCAGTGAAACTTGCGGCGTTCGCAGTCGGGCCGGCGAGGAGGACGTATTTCTTATTTAAGACGCTCGCGGCGGTGATCAACATGTCGCCGTTGGGTTGCCGGGTGACGCTCGTGATCTGCATGGCGGACGCAGCCGATTGCGGGTTCGTGCCGGTGAGGAACTCGGCCAGATTGTTCTGACCATCGCCATCCGTATCGGCGGTCGGATTGCCGGCGGTCGGCGAGGCGAAGTACGTGTTCTCGAAGCCGTCAGTCATACCGTCGCCATCGGTGTCCGGGTTGAGCGGATTGGAACCGAGACTCAATTCCTGCCCGTCCGTCAATCCGTCGTTATCGGAATCCGCCGCGCCATAGGTGACGGTGAGGGTGTTGTTGCCGGTTGACTGATTCAGTGGGCCGGTAATCCGGACCCGCCGGGCGACACTGTCGTAGGCGAAGCTCAACACGCGCACGCCGTTGGTGAGAACCAGTGCCGGTATTTCCGCTGCCGGTAAGCGCAACCAAAGATCGACGGTGAGCGCGCCGGTAGTGAGTTTGTTAATCGTCGCTGTCGCGGCGGTGACACCTTCTTGGATCGTGACGTTAAAGCGTTGGTCGCGATACTGGAGATTGTTGAAGGTCAGCGCGCTCCACGCGCTGGGGAGTTTCGGCGCGAAGTAACAGGTGTTATTCGTCTGCGGCCGGTAGTCGAGGAACATCATCATTTGGTCGAGCAGCGTGGAGTGCGATTCCCAGACGTTGGGCCACGCGGTCTGGAGCCAGAAGCCGGGGTATTTCTGTTCGCTGGTGTTGACGGCAATCTGCTCAGCGCCCAATCCCAACGGCCCGAGTTTGGCGATGAGTTTGTCGAGGAGAACTTTGTTGGTATCCACGAGGGACTTACCGGCCAGGGAATCTTGCCAGCGGGCGAAGTACATGCCGTACCAGGAGGTGGCCAAGAACCAGGGGCCGCCGTTCCAGTAGAGGTCGGCTTCCCCGCCAACCTTGTGGTTGTACCGACGGAGGAGGCCGGCGGTTTCGGGGTCGGTCTCGACGAGGTTGTCGCTGAAACCGCCGGAGGGTTGCCGGCCGTGGAGCCATTCGACCATATTGGTCATCAAGGCATCGGTCGGGGCGAAGACTTCAAATGGATACACCATGCCCAGGTGGCTGATATCGGAGGGTTCGACGCGGTTGTTGATGCGCGTGACCATGTTCGTTTGGATGCCAAGGGCGCGGGCGCGGAAGGTCGTTGCCCATGAGTTGCTGCCGACGACTTCGGCAATGTCAGCGGCATCGCGCAGGCCGCGGACGACGCTGGCGTTGGAGTATAAGAGTTCGTCGAGCGTGTCTTCCCAGATGTTCCAACTCCAGATGAGGCCGGTAACGGGATCGAGGTTGATATTCGAGACGTTATTCGTGCCGGTCTCGCTGCTAGCGCGGGCGCTGGTGTAGACGAGGCCCCAGTTGTTGGTCAGGAACGTGGCGTTGCCGGTGGTGAGGTAGTGGTAGTACATCGCCCACGGGATGCTCGCGGTCTCGTCCACTTGCGGGTTGGTCCAGACGCGTTTGCCGTCCGTGGTGTACTTCTGGAAGAAGTAACCAGCGCCCCACGGTTCATCGGGCCGGACGGCGGTGTTGAGCCAGCGGAAGAATGCGCCGGCTTCGTTGGTGTGGCCGACGCGGTCAAAAGTGATCGCCGCATAGGCGCCGTCGCGCGGCCAGATGAACGGATACGCGCCGTTGTGCATGCCGGCGATGATGCCACCGCCAATCGGATCGGCGTGGAGTTTGCACATGATGAGCGACCGTTTGAAGAGGCTGTTGTAGTCGGGGGCGGGGAAATTCACCGTCACGCCGCTGTTGACCCAATTCGACCACCATGTGGCGGTTGTGTCTTGAACGTCCGCCATATTGTTGCCGTAGAACCAGGTGATCATCGGGCGGCCCCAGTAGTTGTGCGTGCCGGTCGCGTTCGCGAACGTGTCCCAGGAACCGACGGTCATCACGTCCACTTCCACCGTCTGCCCGGCGGGAATGGTGATCTTCTTACCGATCCAACCTTCCTTGTCGTCGGTGGACTGGTCGCGCCAACTGCCGTCGGCAGGAATCCCGGCGCCGGTGGTGGCATTGGTGACGAGCTTCATCACCGTCGCAAAGTAAATCGAATTGCTCTTGCTCCAGTTGCCGGCGCCGGCAGGATCGTATTCGGTCGCCGCGGTGCCGCCGTCTCCGTTGGGACCGCAACCGGAACCACTGACGAGCCGGCCGACGTTGTCGGCGACAATCATCGCACTGTAGTTGGTGCCGTTGACGACACCCTCCCAGGTCATCGTATCGTAGGCGTTGTCGCCTTTGACGCTGAAGTTGGCGTCCCAGTAGAAGCTGATGGATTTGTCCGTCGCTTCGTTGTTGGTGAGCAGGAAGCGTTTGATATGGACGGACCGGTTGGTGCGAATCCCATCGCTCTGCGCGCCGGCAACCGGGTTGACCGGGATGGCGTTTTCCGAGGGGACGAAGTCGATTTGTTGCACCTTGATGTTGTAGCCGGCCACGTTGAGCCGGTTGGAGGTGACGACGATGTTCACATCATCGCTGAGCCAGCGTTGGCCAATGTCAGAATAGCTCGTGCCGGTTGGATTGCTCATCCAGTAGACAGTGTTCAGCAGTCCGTTGGTGATCGCGATGCCGCCGGTGGCGCCGATTAAGTTCATCTGGCCGGCGGCTTGCGGTCCGTTCTGCGAGCAGCCGACCGGCCATTGCGGGCCTTGGTCGGCGTAATAGCCCTCGTTGGCCGTCGCGGTCCCGGCCGGCACGCCGACGGTCGGGAAATAGATGTCGTAGAGACACCCATTCTGATCGAGCATGACCGTCATGAAACCATTGCCGACGACCGCTTCTTCCTTCCAGTGCGTGATGCTGTCGTAGGCGTAGCCAACTCCCGGCCACGGGATGGGGCTGGAAGTGTAGGAGTAATTCAAACCGCTGTTGGCGTCGAGCGCCAGGGTGAGCGAGTCCGCCGTGGAATGATTTAACCCGGTCCCGGTCGTCGCCGTGGTCGTCATGATGTAGTATTTCACGAGAGTCCCGTGCGGCACCGCCGGCAACACCGCCGTGTAGATCGTGCCCGCACCCGTCGCTAGCACAAACTGGCTGCTGGCCCAATTGTCGGTGGTGTAGCGGACGTAGATGTTTTCTTGCGCGGATTTCGGCGCGCTTAACGTGATGGTGATCGTGACGGTTTCGTTGGAACTCGGGAATGCCGGGGAGATGTTGCTGAAGGCCACGGCGACCGGCTGATTCGATGTGCTCATCACCGCGATCTTGGCGCTGGCATTTTCAACGGGCGGTAACACCCGGAACGAATAGACCAAGCCCGAGTTCAGAGCGATGGACATGTTGGTTGTGCCATTCCAAGAGAGCGCCGACGTGCCGTTGAGATTAACACTGGCGGCCGCACCGGCATTGGTGCCCCAACTGCGACTCCAACTGTGACCAGCGCGCATTTTGAACTGGAACGTTCCCGGCGCAATGTCCCCCGGCACGGTAATCGAGTTGCGATACCATGTCGGCCCGCCCGGCGTGCCGGGCGCGGTGGTGCGCGTCAAGAGCCACGGCGCGACAAAATCATTCGTCCACCCGTTCCAACCGCCGGGCAATCCCAAATCATCCGGGCTGCCGCACGCCTGGAAATCCAAGCCCGACCACTCGACATGGATCGCCTTCTGCGCGCCATCGTCCGGCACCCGAATCTGCAGCTTCCCGCCGGTAATCAACCACCCTTGCGGCTGGTCATTTATGTTGGCGACGTTGGGGATGCTCAAGCCATTGACCGCAACCAACGACACGTTTGGCGCCGGGTTATTCGCATAAACGTAAAAGCTGCGCGCGACCGGATTCGTGTAGCCGCCCTGCCGCGCGCCGATGGTAAAATCCCAATTTGTCGCGGTGCGCGAGCTGGTGAGATTGTACAGCGCCCGGCCGGTCGAGTTCGTATACTCCCAGCCATCGCCGCCATCTTCGAAGAGCGCGAACGACGATGTATTCTCCGGCCAGCACTGGATATCGAGGTAGTTGACGTTCGTTGCGCCGAGGTATTGCATGGTCGGCCCCATCGGGATGATGGCCCCGCTACGCATGAAGATGTTCGTCCCGCCAAGCGGAGTGTTGACGGTCACCGTTTGGCCGCCGCAATAGCGCGTGCCGGTGGGATAGTAGTACCACGCCACGTTTTCTCCGAAGGGGAGATAAACCGACCGGGTCGTCGCACCGGCAGTGTAAACCGGCGGCACAAGAATGTAATCACCGACCATGAATTCGTATTCATTCTGGTTGTGCGTATTCGCATCCCGGTAAAACTGAAAGAGGGGCGGCGTATTCATCGGCTCACCAGTTTGGGTGAAATCATAGGCGAGTGAATAGAGATACGGCATCAACCGGTAACGAAACTTGATGAGATTGCGGAGTCGGCTCTTGGTCGGGTCGGCGAACCGCCACGGCTCGCGGTCGGCCGCGGCCTTGTCGGCGTGGTTGCGGAAGAACGGCGCGAACATGTTGAATTCGTAGGAGCGGGTCAGAAGTTCGTCGCCGGGATTTCCGACGAAGCCGCCGATGTCGTTGCCATACCAACCGGCCCCGGCTAGCATCGCACCCATGCCGAAGCGAATCGTCGCCCGCTGGTAAAACCAATCCGCGCCGGTATCGCCACTCCAACTCACCGCGTACCGCTGGAGGCCGGCATTGCCAGAGCGGCTGAGGACGAAGGGGCGCTTGTTCGGATTCTTGGCCAGCATCGTCTCGTAGCTGGTCTGCGCACAACGCAATCCAAAATAGTTACGCTCGTTCGACCAATGCCGGCGGCTGTCGGTGTTGTCGCCATACTTGCCATCGTTCCAGAGCAAGCCGTTGGAAGGAAGCAGGTCGCCGCCTTCGGGTTCAGTCAGATCGTTCCAGATGCCGGCGAAGGAAGGGTTGCCGGTATTGTACGAGTTGAACCAATTGACGATTTTGTTTTTCCACCACGTGCGCATGGCGGTGCTGGAGAAATCAAACCACGACACCGGCCCGACGTAGATATTACGAGTCGCGGTGGCGCTATT
>JBAXYB010000062.1:0-18010 GCA_037127585.1 Verrucomicrobiota bacterium | reverse complement strand
AAAGTGTCCTGCTTTGCTAACTACAAAAGATTCCTGCTTTGAAAACTACGCGACATGCCACGGACAGAATCTTGCAACTCCCATGCCACCATGCGATAGTCCGCGCCGCTATGACGGATACAAAAGAGGCCAACTTGATGGAGAAGATCGTGTCGTTGTGCAAACGGCGCGGTTTTGTTTTTCAATCCAGTGAAATCTACGGCGGCATCAACGGGTTCTGGGATTACGGCCCCGCCGGCGCGGAGTTGAAACGCAACATCAAGGACGCGTGGTGGAATGATGTCGTCCGCAGTCGCACGGATGTGGTGGGCATTGACGGCGCGATCGTTTGTCATCCGCGAGTTTGGGAGGCGTCCGGGCACACCACGGCGTTCAGCGATCCGATGGTGGACTGCAAGAAATGCAAAGGCCGGTGGCGCGCCGACCAGTTGCCGGAGACGAAATGCCCGGAAGGCGGCCCGCACGACTACACCGAAGCCCGGCAGTTCAACCTGATGTTTGAATCACACGCCGGTCCGATCAAAGACGACGCCAACAAAGTTTACCTGCGGCCCGAAACCGCGCAGATCATTTTTGTGCAGTTTCAAAACGTCCTGAGCGTCTCACGCCAGAAAATCCCGTTCGGCATCGCGCAAATCGGCAAAGCCTTCCGCAACGAAATCAACCCGCGCAACTTCACTTTCCGCAGCCGCGAATTTGAACAGATGGAATTGGAGTTCTTCATCAAGCCCGGCACCGACGCCGACTGGCATCAGACCTGGGTCGCCGAACGCCTCAAGTGGTACGAGTCCATCGGCCTGCCGGCGGCGAAACTCTCCTGCTACAACTACCCGAAAACGGAACTCGCCCATTACGCCAGCGCGTGCGTCGACGTGATGTTCGCGTTCCCGTTTGGCGTGCAGGAACTCGAAGGGATTGCCGCCCGCGGAAATTTCGATCTCACCCAACATCAAAAATTCTCCGGCAAGAGCATGGAGTACTTCGACGACGAGACCAAGGAACGGTTCATTCCGCACGTTGTCGAACCGAGTGCCGGCGTCGACCGCATTGCGCTGGCCTTGATTTGCTCCGCGTATTGCGAAGAAGAAATCGCCCCGGGGGAAGTGCGAGTCGTTATGAAATTTGCGCCGCGCATCGCGCCGGTCAAAGTCGCCGTCTTCCCCTTGATGCGCAATAAACCGCCACTCGTCGCGAAAGCCCGTGAAGTCTTCAAGCTCTTGCAACCGCATTTCAAGACCGAGTGGGACGACCGAGGCAACGTTGGCAAACGTTACCGGTATCAAGACGAACAAGGTACGCCGTGGTGCGTGACGGTGGATTTCGATTCGCTCGGCGAGAAGGGACCGGAACTGTTGGATACCGTCACCGTCCGCGACCGGGACACGATGAAACAGGAACGGGTCAAGATTGCTGACCTCGTGCCCCTGTTTACCGGCAAGCTCCGCGGGTAACTACTGGCCGGCCGCGTCAACCGACGCGCTGTGCTTTTCGACATTCTCCATCATTTTCTTGAGTTTGCCGGCTTGGCTATCGGGAGCACCAGCAGTGGCCACCGCAGCGGGGGCGGGACTGATTTGAGCGCCAAACTGCCGCGACGCCGCGAGCACCTCGTCGCGGTAAACGAACGCAACCCCCAAAGCGCACAACGCCAACATCCAACCGCAAAGCCGCGCAATGCGGGCAATCTTCTGGCGGCGCAACTCCGCGCGGGCATCGTCCGCCCGCTGTTGCTCGGCTTGGGCACTGAGTTGATTCACCATTCGACTGAAAGGTTCGTTGCTCATAATGTCACAAGATATGCAAGGTCTGTGCCAGTGCATCGCCGAGGAGGACTTGAATACACGCCACCAAGTGCGAGTTCGTGCAGGGCTTCGTCAGCAATTGATCCACGCCCCGTCCGAAACTCTCCGGCAAGTCCGCGCCCTTGAACCCGGTCAGGCCGATCACCTTAACTCCCGGCTTAAGTTTGCGGACGTGCTCGAGCGCCGCCGCCCCGTTGAGCACCGGCAGATTAAAATCGAGAACGACAAGCTGGACGTTGTGGGTGTCGAACCGGAGCACGTCCAAGCCCTTGGTCGACGAGGTCGTGGCGAATACATTGTAGCCCGCCGAACGCACGACCGGCCGCAACACATCCAGGAGCGCGGTATCATCATCAATTACTAACACTGTGGCCGGCGGGCCGGCTGCAACAGCCGGTGCGGCGCGATGACGATTGGAGCACCGTTGACCAAAAGCTCGAATGACACTTTTCATAGCTGCCCGTATTGCAATGCTTGTGCCAGCACCCGCTGGCGCGAGTTCGGTCCGGCGGTTTCGCAAGATTGCTAAACGGTGCGCGAGATTGTCCATATTCGAGCGTTGGGCAGCCGGCACCCCATCAACTTAATCCTCTCCCCCAAACAACGGGGGAGAGGAGACCGGAATGATCCCCTCGCCCCGCAGGGGGAGAGGGTCAGGGTGAGGGGCCGCCGTCTTCCCTCCACCTTGACGCGTCGCACCGGTCACGGTATTGCTAAGACACCGCAATGAAACGTCTCCTGCTTCTGTTCTCGCTACTCGCGTTACCGGCTCACGGCCTCGACCTCACCCTCGTCACCAACAACATCTCCATCCCCGTCGGCACGACCTTCCAGATGCCGCTCGCCGCGTCGGAGCCGGTGACCTTCAAAGTGGACTCCATCAGTTGGCGCGCCGTGAAAGGCGTCATCGCACCCGCCACCAACCGGAGCCTCGTCCTCAACGTGACCGGCCTCGACTCGAACAACGCCGTGGCCTTCACCGGCGACATCGTCCTGCAACTCGCCGAAGATCTCGTCCCGCGCACGACCGCCCGGATCATCGACCTCGTCTCCAGCAACCTCTACGACGGTGCCATCTTTCACCGGATCTCGCCCAATAAATTCGCCCAAGCCGGCATCACCAACAACGCCGACACCGGCACAACCATCGACGATGAGTACGAACGAACGCTCATCTTCAACGGCTTCGGCCAACTCGGCCTGGCGAAAACCTCCCTCAGCGATTCCGGCGACGCACAGTTTTTCATTACCGCCGGCGATCTGAGCGTGGCCAATCCACAAAAACCTTCTCCACGCGCATACGACTTCCGGTATCCGCTCTTCGGCCAAGTCACCCGCGGGTTCGACGTGCTGCGCCAACTTATCGCCACCCCGGTAATCGGCGACACCCCCATCTCATCCAACATCATCAACAGCGCCACCATCCTCACCGACGCCACCGCCGGCGTCTTGCGCCTGACTGCGCTGCCGGGGTTCGTCGGCGATGTGACCGTAGTCGTCAGCGCGATGAACGCCCAACATGCGACCGCTCGGCAAACGCTCCTCGTGAAAGTCGTCGCCAACACCCAGAACGATCCGCCCTATCTCGGCCCGATCCCCAGTTCGTTTATCATCACCCAAGCGATGGCCGCCTCGTTCATCCTCACCACTACCGACGTGGAAGACGATAAAATCAGCCTCGACTTGGTCGACCAAGACACCGGCGCGTTCCCGACAAATATGCAGGCCGGCCTCGACTCAGTCACGAGCCGGCTCTGGCTCAAACCCGATCTCACTTTTACCGGCACCTTGCACCTCGTGCTGGGCGTCACCGACAGCCAACATCCGTTTACTTTCGACCGGCAACAGTTCGATCTGATCGTGGCAGAGAAAAGTGCAACGCCCACATTGTCCATCCTCCCGAAGTCCGGCAGCCTGCTGGTGTCACCAGATCCGCTCGGCTCGCGCATCAAACTTGCCGGCACACTCGGCTTCACCAACACCTCCGACCACGCCTTTGGCAGCAACGATTACATCATTGTCACCGTCGGCGGTTTTACGATGACCGTGCCACCCGATGCGCACGGTCGCTCCACGAAAGGCGGCGTGATCCGCATGAAATCAATTCCCGGCGCGATCCCGACAATGGCCGCGACCTTCGACAGCGGCAAAGGCACCTTCAAACTCGCCCTGAGCAACTTCAACTTCCCAAGCCCGCAAACGAATCCGGTCATCCAAGTCAGCTTCACCCTCGGCAACGACTACGGCTCAAACGTCACCACTTGGACCCAGTCCAAACCCGGCGCGTTCATCTTCCCCAAGTGAAACGCCTCGCCACCGACAGCCAGCCGACCATCGTCATCACCGCGTCCACCCCGGTAAACCCAGCGGTCGTTCACGACTGTGTCCGTGCCCTCCAACCGGGCGGACTGCTATTCGTCTACGGCACGCCGCGTGATCTTCCCTCGTGGGGCGCCGAGCTCATGCGGCACCTGACCTTCAAATACTGGATCGCCCTCGACCTCAACGCCGCCCCCGCGACCGGCTTCCTGAAACCAACCCACCAAGGCTTGCTGCTTTTCTGGAAACCAAAACGCTACCAGCCCTACCCGCTCAACGCCAAAGCAGTCCGCACCCCGCACCTGAACTGTGCCGCGTGTAACCGGCACCTCAAGGATTATGGCGGCAAAAAACATTTACTGAACCCGGCCGGCGCCGCCCTGGCCGATGTCTGGCGCGACCTGCCCCGCCGGCAACTCACCAGTTCCGACCTGCCGGCCGATGTAGCCGAACGCATCCGCGCCCTTGCCGGCGATTTCCTCCTCGTGGCCGCATGAAAACCGATTACGTCCATCTCGGCGACTGCGTGGAATATCTCCGGCAAATCAAAGCCGAACATCCCGGCGGCGTGTTCGACCTCGCGTTCGCCGACCCGCCGTACAACCTCAAAAAACTCTACGACCAATACGACGACACCCTCGCCGAACAAGCGTACCTCGATTGGTGCAACGCCTGGCTCGCCGGCATGGCCGACACTCTCAAACCCGGTGGCAGCCTCTTCGTTCTCAATCTTCCCAAATGGGCGATCAATCACGCCGTTTTTCTAAATGACCGGCTCGACTTCCAGCATTGGATCGTCTGGGATGCGCTCTCCGATCCGCGCGGCAAACTCATGCCGGCGCACTACGCCCTGCTCTACTACACCAAACCCGGCGCCCCACCGGTCTTCAATCCATTGACCAGCGACCCGCCGGATTATTGCCGGCGTCCGCCCTGCATGAACAGCCGTCCGCCGCGACCGACCGAACTCACCGACATCTGGTTCGACGTCCACCGCATCAAACACAAACGCGACCGCGACGCCCATCCCTGTCAGTTGCCGGAAAAACTGATGGAGCGCATCATCCGGTTGACCACCAATCCCGGCGACTTGATCTTCGATCCGTTCTGCGGCGCCGGCACCACCGCGTTGGCCGCCCAAAAACTCGGCCGCCGGTTTGTCGTCACCGACGTGGATGCCAACTACGTCCGCATCACCACCGCCAAACTCGCGACCCCCGATGTGCCGCGCGTGTCGGTCCCCAAACCCAAACGCACCGTCTCGAAACGCGAAGTCGAACTCTACCTCCAGAATCTCGCCCGCGAACTCGGTCGCATCCCGACCGAAGCCGAAGTCACCCCGGCCATGCTCGCCAAGATTGACGCCCGCTACCCCAACCGGGGCGCGGCCTTCAAGCGCGCAAAAATCGCGTTGCGTTCTGGCTCCCCCGGGTACAATAGTTAGCAGTCGTTGGCGCCAAGGACGCAAACGCAAAACTGGAGTGGCAAAACATATGAAGGGCTTGAAAATCATTTGGGGCGTGCTGCTGTTTGCCGCACTCATTACCGTTGTCCAACTCTCGGAGCCGGCGCTCGACTCCCCGGCTGCCGTCTACCAACGCCTGCCGGATGCCAATCTCCGCGGCATGGCTCAAGCCAAGAATGCCGGCGGCGAACCGGAGTCCGCCCTGCTGTTGCTCGATTACATCATCGAGAACAACCTCCCGGATCAAACCGATGCCAAACTCGCGCGGCAAACCATCATCACCCAGCTCACCGCCGGCAACTCACCGATCAGTCGCCTCAAAGCGACCGGCTGCGCCGCGACGTTGAGCGGCGGCAACTCCTTCGAGAGTCTGGCCGGCAGCACCGTGGCGGACGCCGTCCTCTACGGCAGCATCGCCGATCAAGCCCGGGCCGGCGCGTTCGACGCTCCGCCCGACGACTTCATCACCGCCCTCAATAACGTCCGCAGCATGACCACCGTCTTCCCGCCCGCCGACGGCGCGATCACCCTCGCAAAAGCGGCGTCGCGAGCCGGTGCGTTTAACCAATCCCTGAGCAAACAACTCCGCCAAATGCTCAGCCTGATGCAGACCGATCCGAAATCCGCGCTCGCTGTGGAAAAATTCAAGGACAACGTCATGCCGCTTTTCGAATTGGCGAAGCGCTGCCGGACCTGGGGCGAGTTCGCGACGATTCTCTTGCAAGCCGACAGTCCCGACCAATTGAAAGTGCTCACGAAAATGGCCACCACCACCCCGGCCAGTGCCAAACGGCTGGCCGGCGTCTTGACGATTGCCGACATCGACAGCAAACCAGCCACCGCCGCCGCCATCGATTACGTCATGCGCCTCGGACCGAAAGGTCTCGACGCGTTGTCCGGCGCCGTCCGCAAAGGCACTGCCGGCTTGAAATTTACAATCGCCCATCCCGGCTTCGTTCCGTCCGCCGGCCCGGCGGATTTGACGGCGTGGCAGGCCAAATACCAAGCGCTCCGGTACGAGTACGGCGCCGGTATCGCTGCTGCGAAGTATCTCCTGATCGCCGTGCTGTGTGCGTTGTTCGTGTTGGCTGTGGTGCCGGGCCGGTATCTGGAGAAGTTGATCGCCCGGCCGGGCGGACCGGTCGCGGCGCCGGGCGCGATTCATTATTTTATGTCGGCGCTATTGGTCGGCGCGGTGTTGAGTGTGCTGGTTTATTTGTTGTCGCTGGCCGCCCGCCCCATGCTGGAAACGCCGCCGGTCGCCGTGGCCGGTGAGACTGGCGTGGTCGTGGCCGGCGAGCATTCCGACAATGCGTTCTTGTCCGGCACGGTTGTGTTGCTGTCGTTGGCGATTCACTCGGTGGTTTGGTTTTTCGTGCGCGGCAAGATCCGTGGAATCGAGGACGATGAAACGGCAACCGCCGAGTTGCGGCTCCGGCGACTGGAGAACCTGGATGTGTTTCTCGATCTGCCGCTATTTACCGGCTTGGCCTTGACGGTCGTGGCTTTCATCCTCATCACCCTGAACGCCGGAATGAGCCGGCATTTTGCGTACACGTCCACCGTCGTCGGCATTCTATCGGCAGTGTCGCTGCGGATCCGGTATTTGTATCCGTTGAAGGAACGTCTCATTCAGCCGAAGTGATATGAAACCGTCGATCCTCATTGTGATGTTGGACTTTTTGGTGTGCTCGCTCCTGATGTTCGTGGTAGGGACGGGCGGGAGTCAGACGCAACTCGCCACGTCGCCCGGGCCGGGGGCCCATGCCGAGTTTTCGGTTGCCGCCATTCAAGCGCAGCAGGAGGAATGGAATCGCGATTACGAACAGCAGACGTTGCTGACGCAGTTGCAGACGGAGACGACGGAGAAGCAACAGCTCCAAGCGCGGTTATCCGAGACGAGCGCGACGCTCGCCGCCCGGGAGGCGGGCTTGAAAGCGTTGGCGGAGGAAAAAGCCAAGACGGAGCAGGCGTTGACCGGCGTGGAGACGCAGTTGACCCGCGTCAGCGCCGAACGTGAGCGGTTGGCGAAGGAAGGCGAAGCCGCGAAGGAAGCCGTGGCGAAATTGCAGGTCGAGCAAACGGCGTTGCAGACGCAGAAAGCCACGTTGGAACAACACGCCGCGCAGTTGGGCCAGACCGTGGCCAGCCAGCAGTCAACCATCACCACATTGAGCCAGGAAGTCCGCGCGTCACAGGTGCGGGTGGAAACGCAACTCAACGAAGTCGCGCAAGGCCAGCAAGAAATGACGGCGACGTTGACGCGCCTCGATGATTTTGCGCGGACGTTGCCGGGCGTGCTCCAGCAAAACGTCGTGGACATGCGCAAGGAACAGGAAGTCGCCCAGCAGAACGCCGCCGCCCTCGCCGAGAACGTCAAAAATATGGATTCCGCACTCAACGCGGAAGAGCGCGCCCGACTCATGCAGGCTGTCAGCGACGTGGCCAAAGGGCAGCAGGGTCTTCAGTCACAACTCGATTCCCTCATCAAGAACGGCACCGGCGGACAAGTGAGCAACAGTTTGAATTCGATTCTTGCCGGTCAGGATGCGCTTCAGAAACAGACCGCCAAGCTCGGCGACCAAATTGAATCCATCAAAGCCCGCGGCCCCGGTCCGTTTAAGGCGGTCAGAGGCGCGCGGCTCGCGTTGACGGTGAAACTTGCGACCCGCGATCCACGCGAAGGAACGACCGCGAGTTTCAAATCCGCCGCGTATCCACCGGTAGTCAACGTGGCCGGTCAGTCGTACGTCGTCGCCACCGCGCAGACGCTGGGACTCGGGTGGAACGCCGCGACTGATCCGCAGAACCAGTTCACGGAGTTCAGTTACATCGTCACCCGCGCCGGTGAGACGCCGTGGTCAGCGGAACTGGACGCACCCATCTGTGTGCTGCGCGCCGATACGCACGTGGCGGCGGTGGAGTTGAAGCAAACCATACCGGGCTTGAGCGTGATGGAACTGGCCGGTGCCGACGCGATGTTGCAAGCCGACCAGCGCAAACTCAATATCTTCAAGAGCAATGCCGCCGGCCTGAGTTTTGAAGTTGAAGCTTCACCGGATCTAGCGGATGGCCGGTACATCGTCGTCAAACGCACGCTCCGCGGTCCCGCGACGTGGTTTGAAAATCCCGCCTACCGCGCTGATACCGGCGATTACATGGTGACGACAGACGGCAAGTTAGTCGGCATCATGGTCAGCCGGGAACGTTGTTTCATTCTCAATAAAGACAATGTTCGCGATTGCGCCCTGACCGCACCACTGACCGACGCGCATCAATTCCGATCCGCAGCCCAGCAATACTCCAAGGCCAAGTAACCGGCCGCGGACAAAACGTTTGGTCGCAAGGTGTGACTGAGCTATAGTCCAGCCAACCGGAGGTTAAGCCATGAAGCTGGAACGCCGAAACTGCAAGCGCGGGCGGATCGAAATCATTCCGATGATCGACACTATTCTGATCCTACTCATTTTCTACATGAGCTTTTCCTCCTTCTCGACCACCGAGAAACGCTTGGAGGCCCGGCTCCCCTTGGGCGACCCCGGCGGAACGGGAGTCGTTGACCTCGTCATCCACGTGCGCAACGAAACCGAGATCATCGTGAACGGAACGACATTCGACCAAACATCATTCCGGGCGACCTTAACCGGGTTGAGTGCTGCGACTGAAAACGTCAACCTCGTGATCGAAGCCGAGGCCGGCACCACGTATCAAGCGATCATCAACGTCATGGACGCCTGCGCCCAGGCGAAGCTCACGCGCGTGGCGTTCCGGCCATTATCATAATGTGGCGCTCGCTTCTGCTCCTCATCCTCCTCCCGGTCGCGCTGTGGGCCGGCCCGGCTGATGTCCCCGTCTTGTTCTCCAACACAACGAATACCGTCCCCGGTCAAAGTCTCTTCGTGCTCGGGAACATCCCGCAGCTTGGCGAGTGGGATCCCGTCCGCGCGGTCAAACTCGTCCCAAGCAATTGCAACCTCGCGACGTGCCAATGGGCGGCGGTCATTGGGATCCCGGCGGGGACGAGTTATGAATACAAGTTTGTGAAACGCGACGACTGTGCGCTCTGCTACAGCAATGCCGCGAACATTCTCTACGAGTCAGGAGCCAACCGTACCGGCAGCGTCCCGGCTGGACCACCGGCCCCGTGGCCCGGCAAGACGATTTTTTATTACTCCGGTTGGTCAAGCGTTTCGATTCTGTATTCAAACACGGCGACAAGTAATTTCGTCGCCCAAGCGATGGTACCGGTCAGTAATGGATTGTGGCGGGCGGACGGATTGAATCAGGCTGGGGAACTGAATTTGGTTTTTCTCTTCACCGACAATCTCGGCCACTACGATAACCCGGACTTGATTCCCAATAACAACTACGCGACGCCGCTGGATGCGTGCGTCGTCCGCAACGGGCAAGTCTACAACTACTGGCCGCCGGCATTCGTGAGCACCAATCGCGTCGAGACGTTTTCGATCACACCGAATAACGGTCTGCCCGGGCGCACGATTCGCGTCTATCTCCCGCGCGGGTACAACGAGAACACGATGAAGCGTTACCCGGTGCTCTACATGCACGACGGACAAAATCTGTTTCTGAACATGGGGCAATTCGGCAGTTGGCACGCGGACACGAACGCGAACAATCTCATCCGCTTCGGCCGGATGCGCGAGACGATCATCGTCGGGGTCGACAACAGCAATGAGCGGCTCCGCGAGTACACGCCGCCCGGTTGCACGCCGCCGTTCGGCGGCACGTCGCTCGGCGCGCAGTACACCGACTTTCTCATCAACCAACTCAAGCCACTGATCGACGCGACGTACCGGACGTTGACGAACGCCGACAACACCGGCGTGGCCGGCTCGTCGATGGGCGGGTTGATCTCGGCGCACCTCGGTTGGGAGCAATCGCTGACCTTCCACAAGATCGGCGCGTTCTCATCGTCGTTCCAAGTCTGCCAGCCGATCACCGTCGCCACGAAACGCCCGATTCGCATCTATCTCGACAGTGGCAACAAGGACACGTCCATGAGTACTCTCGAAGCCGACACGGACGGCCTGCTCGACACCTTCAGCGAACGCGACAAGCTCATCGTCGACGGCTACGTCTTCAACAACGACCTCGACCACACCATCGGCTACGGTCACTGGCACAACGAGCAGTGGTGGGACGTGCGTTCGCCGCGCTGTTTCACGTTTCTCTTTCCGACGAGCGACGAGCCGAACACGGTGTTGCCGGCACCGCGCATCACGAATTTTCAACTGGCCGGGCCGAGCAACCTCGTCACGTGGACCAGTTACCGGCTCCGTAGTTACGCGGTGGAGGGAGCGACCAATCCCAGCTTTATTTCCGGTATGACGTGGAGTAATCTGGCGACGTTACCGGCGGAGACACGACCATGGAACTACCCAACTCTCGGCGTCACGAACGCCTTTTATTTCCTGCGCGTCCGGGAAAACGCAGTCCCGGACTGGCCCAACTAAAACGCCGCGCGTTCATTCTCGTGTTTTGTGGAGCGCGCGCGTTCGCCAATCCCGGCGATGTGTCCGTCACCTTCACGACCCGGTGGGACACGGTCATCGGCCAAGATGTGTTCGTACTCGGCAGCATCCCGCAACTCGGCAACTGGGCGCGCAACCAAGCCATTCGCATGTCCGCCAGCAACCTCAACAACACCGCCACGTCCGACTGGAAGGTCACCGTCGCGATCCCGCCCGGCACGAGCTACGAATACAAATTCGTGAAGCGCTACAACTGTTCGTGTTGTTGGGACAGTCCGAACATCAGTTGCTATGGCCGAACCGACGACGCCAGCGTCACCTACGAATCCGGCGCGAATCGTACCGGCACCACCGCGCCGCTCGTGCCGGCTCCTTATCCCGGTAAAACCATCTTCTACTATTCCGGGTGGCCAAACGTCTCGCTGTACTATTCCAACAACGTGACCGGTTGGACGAATCGTGCGATGTACGCGACTGGGCCGGGCCGGAGTGTCGGCGAAAAGATCTGGCGCGTTGATAACGTCGATAAAGCCGGTAGCACCAATGTTCAGTTCGGATTTTTCACTGTGACCGGCAACGTCACCAATTACGACAATGCCGGCCGCCCCGGTCTCGATTACCAATCGCCGCTCGATGCCTGTGTCGTGCAAGATGGCCAAGTCTACAATTACTGGCCGCCGGGATTCGTCTCCACGAATCGCGTCGAGACCTACTTCATCACGCCGAGCAACGGCCTGCAAAGCCGGTGGGTGCGCATCTACCTTCCGCGGGGTTACAACGAAAATACCGGCAAACGCTATCCGGTGCTCTACATGCAGGACGGACAAAATATATTTCTCGGGGCCGGCCCGTCGGGCGGTTGGAACACGGACACCAACGTCAACAACCTGATTCGCTTCGGCAAAATGCGCGAGACCATCGTCGTCGGTGTGGACAATGGCGATAGGCAGTGCGAGTACACGCCGTGTTCACTCGGGTCGACGATTTGCCCCAGCGGCGCGACGGCCGACAAATATGCGGCGTTCCTGATCAACGATGTCAAAGCGTACATCGATTCCACGTACCGGACGTTGACCGACGCCGACAATACCGGCGTGATGGGTTCGTCGCGCGGCGGGCTGATCAGTGTTTATCTCGCTTGGGAATACTCCAGCGTCTTCCACAAAGTCGCCGTGCTCTCGCCGTCGTTCTGGGCGTGCGCCACGACGAAGGACAATCTTGCCCTCGCGCCGAAACGTCCGCTGCGCATCTATCTCGACAGCGGAACGGTCGGTGATTTTCCGACGACCATCCCGACATGCAATCCGTGTTACGACGGCATCGCGCAGACGATGACCGCGCGCGACAACCTCATTAAGAACGGTTACGTCTTCAACGACGACCTCGACCACACGTTTGGCTTTGGCGACGATCACAACGAGTACTATTGGACGCGGCGCAGCCCGCGCGCGTACACGTTCCTCTTCCCGACGCGCGACGAACCGAACACCGTCCTCGACGCCACCGCACCGCCGCGCATCACGAATTTTCAACTGGCGGGGCCGAGCAGCAGCGTGACGTGGACGAGTTACCGGCTGCGGACGTATGGACTGGAAGGCAGCACCAACGAGCAATTCTCATCGTCGATGACGTGGAGCAATTTGGTGACACTGCCACCGGAGTCGTTGCCGTGGAGTTATCCCACCGTTGTCACGACGAATGGGTTCCGTTTCTTCCGGGTCCGGGAAGACGCGGTGCCGAACTGGCCGAATTAGGTCACCCACCGGCCACGACGAAGATTCTCACTGGTAAGTTTGCCCGGTCTGATTACATACTAGCGCGATGGAACTGGAGCTGATTTTCAAGGAGAACAACACCGAGACTGCCCGCGTTCGGCTGGGCACCGGTGAGTTTGTTGTCGGACGCGATGCGGCGTGCGAAGTGCCGGTGCGTAGCGATGCCGTCTCGCGCCGGCATGCGCGGCTCACCGTCGGCGATGACGGCGTGTTCATTCAAGACCTCGGCAGCGCCAACGGCACGTTCATTGATGGCCAACGTGCCGACGGTCGCGTGCCGCTGGTACCGGGCCAGAAGGTGGAGATCGGGCTGGTCGTCATGCAAGCCCGGTGGGGCGCGCCATTCGCGTCGATTGGCCGGCCGTCCGTGGATGAATCCAGCGGGTCGGAGCCAGCGGAGATTTCCGAAGCGCTGCTCCATGATCGCAAATATGAAGTGGGCGACGTGGTGGCACTCGGCGGGATGGGCGTGGTGCGCCGCGCGAAAGATTTGCGGGTGCGCCGGTCAGTGGCGATGAAGTTGATGTCGCCGGCGACAGTGGACACGTTGCCGAAACGGCTGCGGTTTCTCGAAGAAGCGCAAGTGACCGGGCAGTTGGAGCATCCGAATATCGTCCCGGTCTATGACCTCGGAATCGACGAGCACGACCAGCCGTTTTACACAATGAAGTTGGTGCGCGGCTTGAATCTCAAAGACGTGTTGAGCGACATCCTCAATGGCAAACAGGATACGATCAAACAATTCCCCCTCGGCCGGCTCCTGACGATTTTCCAGAAGGCGTGTGATGCAGTGTCGTTCGCGCACTCGAAAGGGATCATTCACCGCGACATCAAACCCGAGAACATCATGATCGGGGACTTCGGTGAAGTGCTCGTGATGGATTGGGGTTTGGCCAAGCGGTTGGGCCGGAAGGAAAGTCGGAGCCTGGATGAGACGGAGGCGCTCCATCTGCCGGCCTTTCAGACGAGCGCGGGCGCGGTGATGGGCACGCCGCATTTCATGGCGCCGGAACAAGCCGCCGGGCAGATCGATCAACTCGATGCGCGGACGGATATTTTTATGTTGGGCGGCGTACTGTACTGCATTCTGACCTTACAGCCACCCTTCCCCGGTGAGACGGCGCAGGAGTCGCTGCACCGCATCCGTACCGGCCACATCACGCCCCCGGCGGAATTCAAAGATACCAAACCGGCGCAATGCCCCAACCGCACAATACCGGAGTCGTTGGCGGCAGTGGCGATGAAGGCGTTGGCGTTCCAACCGGACGATCGGTACCAAACGATTCGAGAACTGCAAAAAGACCTCGACGCGTATCAAGGCGGATTCGCCACGGGCGCCGAGCAAGCCAGCACGGTCAAGCAAGTCGTGCTCTTGGTGCGACGCCGCAAAGCGGAATTTCTACTTCTGGCCGTTGCGATGCTGGCGTTGCTCGCCGTGGCCGGTGTGGCGGTGGCGCGGATCGTGGCGAGTCAGCAAAAGGCGGAAGAATCGCTCCGGTCGTTACGCGCAGCGGCCCCGGCGTATGCGAGCCAAGCCGAATCGCTGATTGAAGACCATAAATTCTACGAAGCCCTGGGCAAGATCAGTACCGCGCTGGACCTGATGCCGGACCGCGTCGATTTTTATGTGTTGAAAGGCAATATTCTCGAATCGCAGTTGCGGTTACCGGAGGCGATCGCCGCGTACACGGAAGCGTTGCAGCGGGAACCGGCCAGTGAGGCCGCCCGGCAGAACATCGCCTTGTGCGACCAGTTACTGAAGGAGAATGCCGACCGCGAGGAACTCTTGCCGTCGAGCTTGAATGAGTTGCAGGCCGCGATGCTCAAGCAAGGCCGGTCCGCCGAGGCGCTGGCGATGGTGCGCCGGCTCGGCAAGGACAACCAATCGGCCCTCACCACGTGGCGGAATGTGCTCGACCGCGAGGGACTCCTCGACAAAAAGAAAGGGCCGTCGCAACTCATTGTCGACGCCAGCGGTCAGTTTACGTTGAATCTGAATCGGAACAAAATCGACACCATTGCCGCGCTAAAAGACATGCCGTTGAAAGAACTGCAGTTGATGCTGACCGAGGTGCGCGACCTGACGCCGTTACGGAATGCGCCGTTGCAATTTCTCAATCTGGCCGGCACGCCCGTGGCCGATCTTGAACCATTGCGCGGCTCGACGCTGAAGACCATCGTGTTAGCCGGCTGCCGGAATCTCACCGACCTCTCGCCGTTGTGCGATTGCCGGGAGTTGGAGACGATCATTCTGCCGCCGCTGCCGGCCAACCTCGACTGTCTGCGAACGTTGCCGAAACTCACCCGGATCGCCGGTCCACAACGGTTTGGCAGCGCCATTCGCGAAGAGATTGGGGGCCGGCTGGCCAAGATAGCCGCGCCAGGTCGCGGCCCAATCCCGATTTCCGATGAGACCCAAGCCGCCGCCGATTTTTGGAAAGAATACGACGCCCGCCGCTAGGTGGAATTTGATTGAATTTTTTCGCCAAAGCGTAGTCTATAGCTACGTAGTCGAAACTAACCATACAACAGAGGAGACTCAGATGATCAAAGCAGTTATTCGTTCCGCCCTCGTGGCCGCTCTCGCGGTCGGCGTTTTGGGCTTTACCCAAACCGTTCGCGCCGCTGACACGAACGCCCCTCACAAAGCTGTGGCGAAAGCCGCGGACGCGCCGAAGACCAGCACAATGAGCGGAGACATTGAATCGGTGGATGTCAAAGCCGGCACCGTGACGATCAAGAACAAGAAGTCCACCAAGACGTTCGTCGTCAACGCGGACACCGACTTTGGCGGCACCGGCAAGAACACCACGATCGCGGACTTGAAGGTCGGCGACAAGGTGAACGTGCATTTCAAGCCCGATACCACGCCGCTCGTGGCCACCAAGATCGGTCACGTCGACGCCAAACCCAAAGCGAAGAAGGCTGAATAAGCTTCGGTAGTTAATCGAAAGTCGAGCGGGGAATCCTCACGGATTCCCCGCTTTTCTTTGATAGCGACGACCATCCCTGTGATGCGCCGCTGTGAAAACCCGCCAGTTCATCCTGTAAAAAATGGCGACCCCAGCGGGATTCGAACCCGCGTTTCGCCCGTAGCTTGAAAATACGCATATTACTTAGTGTTTAAACATAAACAAACACGATTGACACCTGCAAGTGTTAGGACTATTGTTAGGAGTATAAGGGATTCGAACTTTTATGGCATCAATCCACAAGACTCCGAAATCACAGTTCTGGCAGTGCGCCTATCGGCTGCCGGATGGCAAGCGCACGATCCGCAGCACCAAGATTGCCGTGAAGGGAAAGAACAAAGAGGAAACGCAGGTGAACCGCGAAAAGGCTCTGCGCATCTGCATGGACTACGAACAGGCGACGCGGGACGCCACGCAGGGACGACTGGCGGAAGGACAGGCGCGGGAAATCATCGGGCGCATCTATGCCATCGCCAACACGGAAACCCTGCCGCAGTCCACGGTGAAGGAGTTTCTGGAACTGTGGCTGAAGTCCAAAGCCGTCACGCTGGCGGAATCATCCCTTGCCGAATACAAAACCGCCGTCCGCGAACTGCTGGCGTATCTGGGCGACAAACAGAACCGGCACATGGACACGATCACGCTGCGCGAGTTAACCGGCTTCCGCGATGCCGCTGCCGGTCGCGTGTCGGGGACGACGGTGAACAAGTACGTGAAGATACTGGGCGGGGCATGGCTGCGGGCGATGAAGGATGGCCTGCTGCGCGAGAACCCCTTCCCCCGCGTGGAACTGGCGAGCGAGGACCGGGCGAAGCGCCGGGCGTTCACGCTGGACGAATTGAAGCGCGTCTTGGCCGAAGCCGATGATGAATGGCGCGGGATGGTCTTGTGCGGTTTTTATCTTGGCCAACGCATCGGGGACACCGCGCAACTCACATGGCGCAGCGTGGACTTTGAAGCGAACAACATCCGCCTGCTGACGCAGAAGACGAAGCGCCCCATGACAATCCCGCTGGCGACGCCGCTGCGGGAATATCTGTTGAGCCTGTCGGCATCGGACAATCCCGACGCCCCCCTGTTTCCACGGACGGCATCCCTCAGCGGACAAACCCTCTCGAATCAGTTCGCGGACATATTGGCGGAAGCGAAATTGCAGAAGGCGCGCACTCACGAAAAGAATGAAGACGGCAAAGGGCGCAGCGCGGAACGCAAGGCCAGCCGTCTTTCGTTCCATTGCCTGCGCCACACGAACACCAGCCTGCTCCACAACGCGGGCGTGTCCGCTGCCGTGGCGCAGGAAATCGTCGGGCACGACTCCGCCGAAGTCCACCGGGTCTATGCCCACATGGAACAGGCGACACTTCAGCAGGCGGTGAACAAGCTCCCGGACTTGGTCAAGGATTTGCCGGTAGCGAAGGGGGCAAAGTGAAAACAAAGAAGCCTAAAAGACCCGCTGGCGCTCGATTCGTACAAAGAGAAAAACCTCGCCGTAGTTCAAATGTGCGTCCGCCGCCTTTCGCGATTTCGTGGAAGGAAACCCCAGAACCTGTGATACTCGATACTTGGTATGGTGGGGCAAGACCATACGTAAATGTGAAGGCGATTTCTGACGCACTGGAGCAAATTTTTGTTCGTGCCGAAGCAGAAGCCGCCGAAATGCGGGCGTGGCGTGAAACTCATCACCCAATCAACGACCCTCGGCATTGGAGCAACACTCCGAAATGGTTACATCACGAGGTGTTCCACATCGTTCACAATGCAGTGTTTCGGCTTACGGAATTAGTTCAGAAAAATCCCGAAGTCTGGCGCGTCGTCTCGTCTCGGCATAAAGTCTGGCCTGTTCTGCTGTCTGCCCACCCAATGAGGAAACAAAGGGTAAAAGCACTCTTGGAGATACTTAGCATTGGAAGCGACACCGACATTCCGCGAGTACACTCAAAGGCAAGATGGAACACCGACCATAATCCATTCACGCTCGTAGCCCATCAGCTATATGACTACGTAGGCTTGAGCCGGTTTATGGCTTATTCGGCTTTCACACGAGGGCGTCCAGAGGGATGGCAAGCAAAGGCATCGCAGCTTGACCCACTGTCGCCCACAACTTGGCCGGAGTGGTGGGCAGTGGCACGGGAAATATTTTTGGAAAGCTATCCTCACCCCGAGGAGATTAAACAACTGGCGAACC
>JBAXYB010000061.1:0-18103 GCA_037127585.1 Verrucomicrobiota bacterium | reverse complement strand
TATCTGGTTGATGTCCGTCCCAGCCGCCCCAGTTGATCAGTGCTTTCTTTTTCATAATTCCTTTTCGTTGTAGCCGCGCTTCTGTGAAGCGCGGGTAGTTGTTTCGCAATCGGCTCGGCGCTTCACAGAAGCGCCGCTACACCGGTAACTAATCTAGTTCTCCCAGTGCCAACCCGACCGGCAAAGCTGCCGGGCGTTCGCACGTGCTGTTGATGTTAATGTGTTTACCGGTTGTCGATGCTTCTTCAAATGCCGCCATCACGTCCAAGACATGAAAAGCCAATTCGCCGCTCGCCCGGTGCGGCCGGCCGGTCGCGACGCCTTGCGCCATATCCGCCAAGCCGCTGCCGCGCGCCAAATCAATCCGGTGGGTGAGGGATACTTCCTCCCAGTCCTTGCCGGGTTTGGCGAGCTTGACCGGTCCTCCGAAGCCGTTCGGATCCGGGATGCTGAGCGACCCTTCCGAGCCATAGACTTCGAGGAGCGGCAACGAATGCCGCCACATGTCAAAGCTTTGAATAATCGTGATCACCGCGCCGTTCACAAAATCCATCGTACCGGTCAAGTGCGTCGGCGTTTCGACAGTGACGACCTTACCGGCTTTCGGCTGACTGGTGATGGTGCGGGTGGGGAAGGTGACGCGCGTCGAGCCGGTCACGCGTTTGACCGGGCCGAGCAGGTTGACGAGTGCGGTGAGGTAGTACGGGCCCATGTCGAACATCGGGCCGCCGCCTTTCTCGTAGTAAAACTCCGGGCTGGGATGCCACGACTCGTGGCCGTGGCAACACATGAACGCCACGCCCGCGACCGGCTGCCCAATCGCACCGTCGTCGATCAGCTTGCGCGCAGTCTGCGCGCCGCCGCCAAAAAATGTGTCGGGTGCGCAACCGGTCCGCAGTTTCTTCTGCTTGGCGAGCGCGAGGACTTGCCGGCCTTCGGCGACGTTCACGCCGAATGGTTTTTCCGCGTACGCATGCTTGCCGGCGTTGAGAGCGGCGAGATTCAGCTCGGCGTGCACTTTCGGCACGGTGAGATTCAGAATGATCTGAATGTCCGGGTCGCGTAGCAGGTCGGCGACAGTCGCGGAGCGAATGCCGTGTTCCTGCGCCTTCGCGGCGGCGCGGGCGGTGTCGAGGTCGGCGCAGGCCGCGAGTTTGACGTTGGGGTAAGGTTTGCAGCCGGTGAAGTACGCGTTGCTGATCGCGCCGCAGCCGACGATGCCGACGTTAATGTTTGTTGCCACGGGCGAGACCTTTCCCAACCAAATAATCGTGACTCTTCTTCACCGCGGTGAGCATGTCGGTGGCGCAAGCGTCGAGTTCGACGATCATCCACTCGGCGGTGCCGGCGCTGGCCTTGGCCACGGCTGCCATATCCACCTTGCCGTCGCCGACCGCCGTCATCGGCTGACCTTGCGCGCACGGGCCGTCTTTGATGTGCAGCAACGGGGCGCGCGCGCCGATTTCCTTGATCACCGTGGCCGGGCTGCAGCCGCCGGTCTGAATCCAGTACACGTCCAACTCGAACAATACCGCCGGGTCGAGATGTTCCAGCATGTGCTTGTAGACGGGCTTGCCGTCGAGCGATTCGAATTCCCACCAATGATTGTGAATGCTGAAGGTCAGCCCGGCTTCTTGCGCGGCCTGCGCGGCTTGATTGAACACAGCGCAGGTCTGCTTGATCAGGTCGGGCGTCTTGAAATCCTCCGGACCTTTGCCGGACACGATGCGCTGGATGCCGAGCGTCTTGGCTTCATCGAGCACCTTCTGTTTCTGCTCGCCGAGCGGCAGGGCGGTATGGGCGCTGCAGACTTTCAAGCCGAGGCTTTGGAACAGCTTGGCGGCTGCGGCGGCTGTCGTGCCGGGATAGCCGGCCGTTTCGACGCCGGCATAACCCATTTCGGCGATTTGCCGGATGGTGGGTTCGAAGCCTTTGGCGAGCTGGTCGCGGACGGTATAGAGCTGGATGGCGATGGGTGCGGGCATGGTGTCTCCTGGGGGTGAAAGTTATGTTCGGTCAAACTGGCGGGAGCTTTAGGGTGTCTGGCTTGGGAAATCCAGCGAAAAACCTCAGTCCAATTCCCCGAGCGGCATTCCGACCGGCAACGCGGCGGGCCGGACGCAGGTGCTCTTGATTTCGATATGCCGGCCTTGCGTCGAAGCCTCGTCAAATGCCGCCATCACGTCGAGGACATGAAACGCCAATTCACCGCTGGCGCGATGTGGGCGACCGGTTGCGACGCCTTTGGCCAGATCCGCCAAGCCGCTGCCGCGCGCGAGATCGATCCGATGGGTGAGGGGCACTTCCTCCCAGCCTTTGCCGGGTTTGGCGAGCTTGACCGGGCCGCCGAAACAGTTCGGGTCCGGGATGCTGAGTGAACCTTCCGCGCCGTACACTTCGAGGACCGGCAACGAATGCTGCCACATGTCGAAACTCTGAATCATGGTAATCACCGCGCCGTTCGCGAAATCCAGCGTCCCAGTTACATGCGTCGGCGTCTCGACAGTGATAACCTTGCCGGCGAACGGTTGGCTGGTGATGTTCCGAGTCGGGAAACTGATGCGGGTCGACCCGGTCACGCGTTTGACCGGGCCCAGCAAATTGATCAGGGCGGTGAGGTAATACGGCCCCATATCGAACATCGGCCCGCCGCCCGGTTTGTAATAAAACTCCGGATTCGGATGCCACGTCTCCATGCCGTGTCCGCACATGAACGCCACGCCGGCGATCGGCTGGCCAATCGCGCCGTCGTCGATAAGCTTACGCGCGGTCTGCGCGCCGCCGCCGAAGAACGTGTCGGGCGCGCACCCAGTCCGCAACTTCTTCTGCCCGGCGAGATCGAGCACGCGCTGGCCTTCGGCGCGATTCACGCCGAACGGTTTTTCCGAGTACGTGTGCTTGCCGGCGTTCAGCGCGGCGAGATTGATTTCCGCGTGCGCATTCGGGACGGTGAGATTCAGAATGATCTGAATCGCCGGGTCGCGCAGCAACTCCGCGACAGTGCATGACCGCGTCCCGTGTTCTTTCGCCTTCGCGGCTGCGCGCTGCGGATCGAGATCCGCGCACGCGGCGATTTTCATATTGCCGTACGGTGCGCAGCCTGTGAAATACGCATTGCTGATCGCGCCGCAACCGATGATACCGATATTTATTTTGTTCATATGTGAATTGGCGGGAGCTTTAGGGCGCGGCCCGGCAGAAATCCAGCGAAAAAACCGATTCGACTTGTGCCGTTTCCCTGCATTCGCTAGCGTGTCCGCACTCTGAAACTCGATCTCTCCGACAAAACAATTCTAATGACTGGCACCGTGACAGCAGCCTGTGATTTGTGAAATTGATTATGTGTACGTTGGCCGCCGGTTGGCTTGCGGGTGGCGGGATGAATACCCACGTGACTGAGCCGGTCTTCGACATTCCCCGTCTGCCGCGCCTCGTCATTGATGGTCAACTCGACGATTGGGCTGCAGCCGGCGGCGGGTTTCAAACCGGCCCGCTGCACCCCGAGTTCGCCGGTAACGCGCGGCTCGGGTGGAATGCGGCCGGCTTGGCGGTGTTGGTCGAGGTGAGTGCGCCGCAGTTCAACGAGAGCACGGACCTCGACAAACTCTGGCAACGCGATTCGGTTGAGTTGTATCTCGCCCCTCGGTCCGGCGCACGCGATCTCTGTCAGTGGTTGATCGCGCCCGGCATGACGGCCGAGCATCCTGAGCCGCGGGTGTACCTCCACGACCATCGGCGAACGCCGTCGCTGATCGGCTTGCCGGCCACGGCGACGGTCACGCGGGTGCGGACGGCCACTGGGTATCGGCTCGAAGCTTTGTTGCCGTGGTCGAGTCTCGGAATCACGCCGAAGATTGGCCGGGAGATCGGCTGCCAGATCATGGTGAACTCGTGGAGCACGAATGGACTTCAGCACGCAGCTTGGTTTCCGTTTATTGGGGCCGCGTTCGATTTTCGCAAGCTCCACCGGCTCCGGCTCGCCACCCGCGCCAGCCAACCCGGCTCGACCGTCGAGCGCCTGACGAATAAGGATTCTATTTCCCGGTTGATGACCTTTGACACAACCGCGCAAGTGTTGCCGGCGCAGATCAAGTTGCGGTGGTCGGCCGACGAAGAAGAACCCACACCGACCGCCGTGACGGTTTCCCGGCGCGAACCGGGCGGTCAGTGGGTCGAGATCGGCGCGACGCGTGCGTCCGAGTTTGTCGATCGGAAAGTTGAGCGCGGGCGCGTTTACGAGTACGGACTGCACCGGGCCGGTGATTATCCAAAGTGGGATTATTTTTGGGCGGGCGCGGCGTTGCCGGCGCGGGATGCGCGCGGCACGGTTTTGGTGCTGGTGGACGCCACGCATGCGGCCGGGCTGGCAGCGGAGATTGCGCGGCTCGTGGATGATCTGGCCGGCGATGGTTGGCAGGTGGTGCGCCGGGAGGTGGCCCGGTCGGCCGCGGTGAACGAGGTGAAGGAATTGATCCGAACCGTGGCACCCGAGAGCGTCTTGTTGCTGGGACACATTCCGGTGCCGTATTCTGGCAACCTCAACCCCGATGGTCACGCCGACCACTTGGGCGCTTGGCCGGCGGACGTTTGCTATGGCGATCTGACCGGCGATTGGACCGGTTCTCCGAGTCGTATTCCCGGCGAAGTGCAGGTGGCTGTCGGCCGGGTGGATTTCGCGGACATGCCGGCGTTTCCCGAGACGGAGCAGCAGCTTCTGAAGCGGTACCTCGACCGCAACCACGCCTACCGGCACAAGCAACTGGTCGTCCCGGCGCGGGCGTTGGTGCTCGATGGGTTTCCGATTTCGCCGCCGGACATGTTTGCTTACACGGCCTGGCAAAATTTCACGACCACACTCGGGGCGGCAGCCGTTGAACCCGGCCACCCGTTCGAGGACCCGCAGTGGCGGCAGTGGACGTTTGCCTGCGGGCCGGGCGGGTATCAACATATGGTGGGGTTGGGCACGACCCAGGATTTGGTCACCAAACCGTTGCGGAGCATTTTTGCTTTATTCATGGGGAGTTACTTTGGCGACTGGAATACGACCAATAATTTTATGCGCGCGGCGCTCGCGAATCCTGATGGCGCGTTGGCGGTGGGCTGGGCCGGTCGCCCGCATTGGTATCTGCATCCGCTGGCCTTTGGCGAAACCATCGGCGCGTGTTTGCGGTTGACGCAGAATAATCGCGGGGACTATCAGCCGGTTGGGTACGGAGGCCGGGGTGTGCATATCGCGCTGCTCGGTGATCCGACACTCCGGCAAGATGTCGTCGCGCCACCGACGGAGCTGAAAGTGAAAGGCGGTGTCTTGACATGGAAAGCGGCGGCCGAACCGGTGTTGGGCTATTACGTTTACCGGGATGGCCAGCGGCTCACGCCGCAGCCACTTGCCGGTCTGCGGTTCAAGGACACGCAACCCGGTCACCAGTACATGGTCCGCGCGGTGAAATTGCAGCGCACGCCGACCGGCTCGTACTACAACTTGAGTCAGGGAGTTTTGGGGCAGGTTTTGTAGTTGCCTACCGGAACCTAGCCGAGCGCCCCCAAAGTGTGCTGACCGGCTTGCCGTATCACTGGCTGATCCGTAACGCCAGCTTCGGATTGATTGTGCTTGGACCGATCATGTACTGGGGCCGCGACCGAGCCGGACTGGTATTTCTCACAGCCTTGGCGGCCACGGTTGTGAATCGCCGGGGTGACAACTCAGTCATTTACCAGTTGCGGTGGCCCATCGACATCACCGCCAGTTGGCGGCTAACACCCTTCGTGGGTGCGACTCTATGCGTACCCATTCGGGTTGGCCTGATGCCATTGCCAGGCGCTTTCCATAATGGCTTGCATCGAATCGAAACGCGGGCGCCAGCCGAGTTGTTTCCGGATCTTGGAGGAGTCGCCAACCAACTTCGGCGGGTCACCTTTTCGACGGGGGCTTTCAATGGTCGGGATGGCATGGCCGGTCACTTGGCGGGCGGTTTCGATGACTTGTTTGACGGAGTAACCGTCGCCGCTGCCGAGGTTGAACGCGTCGCTCTTGTCGACGTTGAGCGCGAGCATGTGGGCTTGGGCCAGATCAATGATGTGCACGTAATCGCGGATGGCGGTGCCGTCGGGGGTGGGGTAGTCGGTGCCGAAGATGTCGACGTGGGGTTTCTGGCCGAGGGCGACGCGGAGGACGTTGGGGATAATGTGCGTTTCCTGCCAGTGGTGTTCGCCGAACTTCCGAGAACAACCGGCCGCGTTGAAATACCGGAGGCAAACGTAGGTGAGGCCGTGTTGTTTGCCGTACCAGTTGAGGATCCGCTCGAACATGAGCTTCGATTCGCCGTAGGGATTGATCGGATCTTTCGGCAGATCTTCGGTGATCGGGATGGTTTTCGGAACGCCGAAGATGGCGCACGTCGAGGAGAAGACGAACTTATGGACGCCGGCTTGGACGCAGGATTCGAGGAGGTTGATGCCGTTGGCGACGTTGTTGCGGAAGTATTTGCTGGGGTTCTTCATGCTTTCCGGCACGAGAGCGTTGGCCGCGAAATGCATGACGGCGTCGGGGCGGATATGTTCCATGAGGGGAAACAGTTTCGGCCTGTCGGCCAAATCCAGTTCGTGAAACTCCGCGCGCGGATCGACCGCCGCCCGGTGGCCTTCGCTGAGGTTGTCGAGAACGAAAACCTTGTGGCCTTGATCCAGGAGTTGCTCAACGCAAATGCTGCCGATGTAGCCGGCCCCGCCGGTAACAAAAATCTTCATGGCGCGGATGCTAGTAGAGCAGTCACCGGGAGGCAAGTTTCCTCTTGCAAAGGGCTTGCCGGCGGATACTATGCCCGTCCCTGCCGCAACGTAGGGCGAACGCTCCGGTCACACGGGGCACAACAACAACAAACCAGAATCCCGTCGATTGATGGGATGCCTCGAAAATTTCGGGGTGCAACCGGAGAACACATTGGCCAACGTCACAGTTAACGAGTTGTTAGAAGCGGGAATCCATTTCGGTCACCAGACCAAGCGCTGGAATCCCAAGATGAAGAAGTTCATTTTCGCCGCCCGCAACGGCATCCACATCATCGATCTCAATAAGACGCTCACCCAGATTCAGATCGCCTGCGGTTTCGTTCACGATATCGTCGCCAACAACGGCACGATTCTGTTCGTCGGCACCAAGAAACAAGCCCAGCCCGAAGTCAAAGCAGCCTCCGCCAAGACCGGCATGCCCTATGTCACCGACCGCTGGCTCGGCGGCACCCTCACCAATCTCCGCACCATCCGCAAAAGCGTCAAACGCATGCAGGACATCGACCGCGACCTCGTCGGCCCCGAAGCGCACCTGATTCCCAAAAAAGAACAGGCCAACATGCGCCGCGACGCCGGCAAGTTGCACCGCAACCTCGACGGCATCGTCAACATGGAGCGCCAGCCTGCCGCCATGTTCGTCATCGACATCCAACGCGAAGAAATCGCCATCCGCGAAGCCCAGCGCCTCGGCGTCGCGATCATCGCGATCGTCGACACCAACTGCGACCCCGACTGGGTCACGTACCCGATCGCCGGTAACGACGACGCCATTCGCTCGGTCAAGCTCATCACCGGCATCATTGCGGATGCCATTGTTGAAGCCCAAGCCGAACTCGGCAAGAAAATGCCGGCCATGCAGCCCGAGCCCGCGCTCGAGTCGGAAGTGGCCCCCGTCGCCGCCGAAGCGGCCCCGGTCTAAACTGTTGAATTGAACTTGAGGAAATTGCCGCCATGAGCACCACCGTCGAAATCGATCCGAAACTCGTCAAAGACCTCCGCGACAAAACCGGCGCCGGTATGATGAACTGCAAGTCAGCCCTCGTCGAAGCCAAGGGCGACATCGTCGAAGCGGAAAAGATTCTCCGCAAAAAAGGCATCGCCACCGCCAACAAAAAGGCCGACCGCTCCGCCAACGAAGGCTGCATCGTCAGCTACATCCACCACGGCAGCAAACTCGGCGTCCTCGTCGAAATCAACTGCGAGACCGACTTCGTTGCCCGCAACGACGGCTTCCGCGAATTCGTCAAAGACATCGCCCAGCAGATTGCCGCCGCGAATCCGACGTACGTCCGCCGTGAAGAAGTCCCGGCCGGCCTCGTCGCCTCCGAGCAAGAAATCTACAAAGACCAGGTCAAAGACAAACCGCCGCAAGCCGTCGAGAAGATCGTCGCCGGCAAGCTCGACAAATTCTATTCCACCGTCTGCCTCGTCGAACAACCGTTCGTCAAGAACCCGGAAATCACCATCAAAGATCACGTCACGCAAAAGATCGCCCAGCTCGGCGAGAACATCGTGATCCGCCGGTTCGTCCGCTGGCAGCTCGGCGAAGAGACGGCCACGGCCTGAGGAAACGCTCATGAGCAAAGCCTCTTCGCCCAAAGCCAAATACAAGCGAGTGCTGTTGAAGCTTAGCGGGGAAGCGTTGATCGGCCCGCGCGAGTACGGCATATCGCCGGAAACGTGCGCCTCCATTGCCGGAGAAATCAAAGACGTCAAAGCCCTCGGCGTCGAACTCGCCGTCGTCATCGGCGGCGGCAACATCTTCCGCGGTCTGGCCGGCGAGAAACACGGCCTCGACCGCACTACCGGCGACTACATGGGCATGCTCGCCACCGTCATCAACGCCTTGGCCTTGCAAGATGCACTCGAGAAAGCCGGCGTCCCGACCCGCGTCCTCTCCGCCATTGAAATGCGTGCGGTCGCCGAACCGTTTATCCGTCGCCGCGCCGTCCGGCATCTCGAAAAAGGCCGGGTCGTCATCTTCGCCGCCGGCACCGGCAACCCATTCTTCAGCACTGACACCACCGCCGCCCTCCGCGCCAACGAAGCCGGCTGCGAAGTCCTCTTGAAAGCCACGAAAGTCGATGGCATCTACACCGCCGACCCGAAGAAAGACCCCAAAGCGACCCGGTACGACAAACTCACCTACATGGACGCGCTCAAAGGCCGTCTCAACGTGATGGACTCCACCGCGTTCAGTCTTTGCATGGACAACAAGATTCCGATCATCGTGTTCGACCTCTTCAAGCCCGGCAACATCCAGCGCGTCATCTGTGGCGACCCCATCGGCACCGTCGTCAGCGAGTAAACGCAGCTTCGCCGTGTTCCTCACCGTCGCGCTCACTGTCTGGGCGCTGCTACACGTCTTCGTCGCATTCCATTGGCTGATTTTGGGCGCACCGGCGGTTTGGGTGTGGCCGATTGCATTTATTCTCTGGGCCAGCTACCCAGTCGCCCGCTGGCGCGAATGGCCCTGGTTGGAATTCATCGCCGCCAACTGGATGGGCGTCCTCTTTCTCCAATTCGCCGCCTTGGCCGTTACTTTCGGGGCGGCAACCGGCATTGCCAGCACCGTTGCCGGTGTGCTCGCCGTCATCGCGTTGGTGCAAGGACTTCGTTCGCCGGTCGTCCGCGATTACGAGGTGGTGCTGCCGGGGTTGCCGCGGGAACTCCAACTCATCGCGATTTCCGATCTCCACCTCGGCTCGCTCATCGGCGAACGCTGGGCGGCACGGTTAATCGCTCGAATCAATGCGTTTCAACCGGACCTCGTCTGCGTCGTCGGCGATCTCGTGGATGGCAACGTGAATCATGTCGAAGCCTTGCTCCCGACCTTGCGCGAACTCCGCGCGCCGCTGGGAGTGTGGGCCGTGACCGGTAACCACGAATACTACGCCGGCGTCGAGCGCAGCGTGCAACTTCTCGAACAAGCCGGCTACACCGTCTTGCGGGACCGCCAAGTCGAAATCCTGCCGGGACTCATCCTTGCCGGCGTGGATGATCTCACCGCGCGCGCGACGCCGGTCCCGGTGCTGCCAAAGTCGACCATCCTGCTCTCGCACACGCCGGCAATTATTCCCGGCACCAACTTGATCCTCTCCGGCCACACTCACAACGGCCAGCTCTGGCCGTTCAACTATCTCGTCCGTCTCCGGCATAAGTTCGTCGGTGGCCGGTATGAAGTGGCGGGCACGACAATTCTTGTCGGTAGCGGCGCCGGCACCTGGGGCCCGCGGATGCGGTTGTGGCAGCCCGCCGAGATTCTGCGAATTCGCTTGCGGGCAAGTTAGGCGAAGTGTTCGAGCAGTTTCCCGAAATTCTCCAGCAGCAACGTCTCGCTCCCATTCAGCGCGATCTCTTCCAGCTCGTGCTGCCACGTCGTGTGGTAGGGGATGAACACGGTGTGCAAGCCGGCCGCTTTGGCCGGATTGATGTCGGACCGCGGTGAGTTGCCAATCATCCACGTCTGACTGACTTCCAAACCGTGTTTCACCACGACATCCCGGTAGGCGTTGACGTTCTTCTCAAACACGACTTCCGTCGCGTGAAAACACGGCTCCAAGTTCGACCGCCGCAACTTCCCGAGCTGCTCCGCCGGCTGGCCTTTGGTCAAGAGAATGAGCCGGTTGCCGTGGCGCAACTTCGGCAGCGCGTCGGCCACGCCCGGCATCAATTCAATCGGATGCTGAAAAATCCACTGCTCGCGCTCCTTGATCCACGGCTCGAGATCCATCGCGCCGAGTTCCAGTGCCGCCTGGTGCAGCGACGCGCAGAACGCCTGACTGCCGTAGCCGGTCGTCTGGATATTGCGCTGCTCGATTTGCCAGAGGACGGATTGCGCACGCTGTTCCGTCACGCCGGCCTCCGCCACCTTGGCGAAAAACTCCTGGGCGACCCGTTCGAAGTAAATATTGTTCTCCCAGAGCGTGTCATCGGCATCGATGAGGAGTGTGCGCGTGATTGACATGGCGTGATGGAGTTTCTAAACTTTCCTACATGAGCTTGCAAGCCGCCCTCGACGAGATGGAAGAGAAAATGATGAAGTCGCTCGACTTCGTGCAAAACGAGTTTGCCAAGATTCGCACCGGCAAAGCCTCGGCATCCTTGGTGGAGAACATCCAAGTCGACGCCTATGGCGCTCACATGCGTCTGCGCGAACTGGCCGGCATCGCCACGCCGGAGCCGCGGCTGATCGTCATCCAACCGTGGGACGCCACCGTCGTCCAAGCCGTCGTGCATGCGATCCAAAAATCCGAACTCGGCATCAACCCGATCGTGGACGGCAAACTCATCCGCATTCCCATGCCGCAACTCGACCAGGAACGCCGCAAGGAACTCGACAAAGTCATCAAACACATGGCCGAAGAAGGCCGCGTCGCCATTCGCAGCGAACGCCGGCAAGGCCTCGATGCGGTGAAGAAGTTGGAGAAAGACGGCAAGATTACTGAGGACGAACTCGAGCACGCCGAAAAAGAAATCCAGAAGAAGACCGACGAATACACCAAGGAAATCGACGGACTCCTGACGCACAAAGAAAAAGATATTCTCGCCGTCTAAAGCTCTGTCAAAGTTGAATACAGTGGTTGTTCGGGAGGACGAGGCTCCCGCCGAGCCGTGGTTCGCCGGGAGGCTCACCCTCCCATTTAAGTTTGAAGGAGCACTAGCTGTTACCGGCGCGCCCGCCACCGGCGAACGTGTTTCTTCCAGAGCCGCTCGATGTCGGCTTTCACGAACAACGTGTCTTCCCACAACGGCCCGAACGTGCTGATACCGTAGCCACCTTTCGGTAACACCTCCGAGCAGATGTACACCACCTCGCCGCCTTTCGAGCCGCGAGCATGGTTGCGTCCTGCCAACGACATTGGGCATCCGCCCTACAATCCGGTATGGCAATTTCCACAAGACAGTCGGCGTTTCGGTGTGCTAATAGTTTCACTCATGGCAAGCGTCCAAACAGCACCGCGGCAGCGCATCCCGTCGTGGATTCGCATGCAGCCGACCGGCGGCGAGCGGTTCACGTATCTCAAGGGCGTAATGCGCGAGTACAACCTCCACTCCGTCTGTGAAGAGGCCAAATGCCCCAACATGGGCGAATGCTGGAGTCACGGTACTGCGACCTTCATGTTGATGGGTGACGTCTGCACCCGCCGATGCAATTTCTGTTCAGTGGACAAAGGCCGGCCGGGCGCTCTTGACGCGAGCGAGCCAGAACACATCGCCGAAGTCGTCACCGCGATGAAACTCGATTACTGCGTCCTCACCTCCGTCAATCGCGACGACTTGCCGGACCAAGGCGCGAACCATATCGCCACGACCATCGAAGCCATTCACCGCCGCTTGCCGGCCTGCAAACTGGAGATGCTCATTCCCGATTTCCGCGGTGAAGCCGATTGCGTTCGCCGGGTGGTCACGACCCCACTCATGGTGCTCGCGCACAACCTGGAAACCGTCCCGCGCCTCCACAAGGAAGTCCGCAACGGCGCGCAGTACGACCGGTCACTCTCCGTTTTGGCACTCGCGAAAGAATTTCGCCCGGACATCCTCACCAAGTCCGGCTTGATGCTCGGGTTCGGCGAAACCCGCGAAGAACTCCTCGCCGTCTTTGCCGATCTCCGCCGGCATCACTGCGACATCCTCACGCTTGGCCAATACTTGCAGCCGTCGGCGGAACAATTGCCGGTCACGGCATTCATCACGCCGCGCGAGTTTGCCGAACTCCGGCAAGCTGCCCTGGCGCTGGGGTTCCGGCATGTCGAAAGCGGGCCGCTGGTGCGCAGTTCCTACCATGCGTGGGAACACGTGCAGTAATTCGGTCTCTCCGCTTGATTAACCGGTAACGCCGGGCGTATCATCTGGCCGTTGCGAGGAAACCATGGCGCTCCTGATAAAAAACGGTCGCATCATCACCGCCAGCGAGAACTACATCGCTGATATTTTCTGCGAAGGCGAAACCATCACCCGAATCGGCCGGCAAATCGACGCGCCCCCCGGTTCGACCACCATCGACGCGACCGGCAAGCTCGTCCTACCGGGCTTCATTGATCCGCACGTTCACATCTATTTGCCGTTCATGGGCACGCTCGCGAAGGACACGCACGAGACGGCCAGCAAAGCCGCGCTCATCGGCGGCACCACGACGTTCATCGAAATGATCTGTCAGGCGCGCAACCAGCAACCGCTCGCCGATGGTTTCCAATTCTGGAGCGAGCGCGCCGCCGGCAAGAGTGCCTGCGATTACACTTTTCACCAGAGCGTGACCCGGTTCGACAAGGATACCGAAGGTCAACTCACCGAGATCGTCAAAGCCGGTATCGCGAGTTTCAAGATCTTCCTCGCCTACAAAGGCGCGTTCGGCATACCGGACGAGGAGCTGTATCACACGCTCCGGTTAGCCAAGAAACTCGGCGTGATCACGACCGCCCATTGCGAGAACGCGGACGCTGTGTTCGAATTGCAGAAGAAGCTGCTGAGCGAAGGCAAGACCGGCCCCGAGTATCATTATTGGAGCCGGCCACCACGCGTCGAAGCCGAGGGTGTGCATCATCTGCTAACATTTGCCGAGATGCACGACGCGCATGTGTACACGGTGCATACGAGTTGCGAAGAGGCACTCAACGAAGCGCTCGCTGGTATGCAACGCGGCGTGAAAGTCTGGGTCGAGACGCTGATTCAATATCTGGTGCTCGACAAGAGCTACGCGGAGTTACCAAACTTCGAAGGCTCGAAATACATCATGTCGCCGCCGTTGCGCGAGAAGAAGAACCAGGAGGTTTACTGGAACGCGCTCCGGCAACGGTTCGTCTCGACTGTCGCCACGGATCACGCACCGTTTGATTTCGTCGGCCAAAAACCGATGGGTAAAGATGATTTCACGAAGATCCCCAACGGCATCCCGTCGCTCGAAGACCGGGTGAACTTGCTCTACACCCACGGCGTCTGCGAAGGCCGGTTGGACTTGAATCAGTTCGTGGATGCCGGCAGCACGCAGGCGGCGAAGTTGTTTGGATTGTTCCCACGCAAGGGAACGATTGCTGTCGGAAGCGACGCCGATCTCGTCGTGTACGACTCCGATTACCGGGGCAAGATTTCGGTCAAGACGCAGGCGATCAACGTGGATTACAGCGCGTTCGAAGGTTGGCCGATCAAAGGCCGGCCAAGCATTGTGACGGTGCGCGGTGAGGTGGCGGTGCGCGACGGCAAGTTTGTCGGTACGGTCGGTCGTGGTCGGTTGCTCAAACGCGAGCCGACTCATTTCTAAAAAAGCAGAGGAAATCATCATGAAGAATACCGCCCCGAAGCTGACGGCTGCGGAGTACGAGAAGAATTTCGCTGACATCAACCCGCCGTTCGCGCCGCACAACGCCAAGGTCGAAGCCAACCGGTGTCTCTATTGTTTCGACGCGCCATGCACGCGCGCCTGTCCGACGCATATCGACGTCGCGTCGTTCATCAAGAAGATCGCCACCGGCAACCTGCGTGGCAGCGCGACGGAAATTCTCGACGCCAACATCCTCGGCCTGAGTTGCGCGCGCGTCTGCCCGGTCGATTCGCTCTGCGAAGGCGCCTGCGTCTATAACGACCGCGACGCCGAACCGATTCAGATCGGCCGGCTACAGCGCTTCGCGATCGATTGGTTTCATGCCGGCTGGGAGCAGAACAAACACCTCTACAAACCCGGTCAGCCGAATGGCCGGAAGATCGCCTGCATCGGCAGCGGGCCGGCTAGTCTCGCGGCGGCATTCAATCTGGCGAAGCTCGGCTACAGCGTCACCATCTACGACAAGAATGAAAAACCGGGCGGTCTCAATACCTACGGCATCGCCCGCTACAAGATGACTGCGGACGAAGCGCTGAGCGAAGTGAAGCTCGTGGAGCACATGGGTGTGAAATTCAAACAGAAATGCGAGATCGGCAAAACCATCCCGGTCGCCAAACTCACGAAGGATAACGCCGCGGTCTTCGTCGGCATCGGCCTCGGCCAGACGGAAGATCTCAACATCCCCGGCGAAAACATTCCCGGCGTCGTGGACGCGCTGACGTTTATCGACGACTTGAAAACTAAGTCGCTCCGGCAAGTCAAAGTTGGCCGCCGCGTCGCCGTCATCGGCGCCGGCAACACTTCCGTAGACGCCGCGACGCAAGCCAAGCGCCTCGGCGCGGAAATGGTGATGGTGCTCTACCGGCGCGGTGAGTCGGAGATGCCGGCGTATGAATACGAATACGAAATCGCGAAGAAGGACGGCTGCACCTACTACTTCCTCACCGCGCCGAAACGCGTTATCGGAACGAAACACGTGACCGGCATCGAGTGTGTCCGGATGAAACTTGGCAAGCCCGACTCCTCGGGCCGACCAGCGCCTGAACCAATACCGGGAAGCGAGTTCGTCTTGCCGTGCGATATGGTCATCAAATCACTCGGGCAAAAGAAGCGACGCGAGTTCGTCGAGAAAAAACTCGGACTGAAGACCGACAAGCGTGGCCGGATTGTTGTCAATGAAACGACGTTGCAGACGAGCAACCCGAAGTTTTATGCCGGCGGCGATTGCGTCAGCGGCGGCCGGGAAGTCGTGAACGCGGTTGCCCACGGCAAGCGGGCAGCATGGGCGATTCACAAGAAGCTGACCGGCGAGGACGTCGATCTGGCCGGGTTGTGGAAAGATGAAAAGTTGCGGCGGGTGGCCAATTCGGCCGAGTATCAGTACGCCTAGGAGGATTTATGGCAGACCTAAGTATCAATATGGCCGGGATTAAGTCGCCGAACCCGTTCTGGCTCGCGAGCGCGCCGCCGACGAACAGCGGAGCGCAGATTCAGCGCGCGTTTGACCTCGGTTGGGGCGGCGCGGTTTGGAAGACGCTTGGCGAACAGATCATCAATGTGAACTCCCGGTTCTGGGCGATGGACTATGCCGGCAGTCGCATGATGGGGTTGAACAACATCGAACTCATCACCGCGCGTCCGTGGGAGACGAACATCCGCGAGATCATCGAGACAAAGAAGAAGTATCCGAAGAATGCCCTCGTCGTGTCGCTGATGATTGAGTCGAAGCGCGAGTCGTGGCACGCGGCGGTCAAGGAAGTGAATGATACCGGGTGCGATGGGATTGAGTTGAATTTTGGTTGTCCGCACGGGATGAGCGAGCGCGGCATGGGCGCGGCGGTCGGACAGGTGCCGGAATACACGAAGATGATTACCGAGTGGGTCATGGAAGTCGCGAAGGTGCCGGTGCTGGTGAAGTTGACACCGAACGTCACCAACCCGGCCATTGTCGGGCGGGCGGCGAAGGCGGCCGGCGCGAATGGGATTTCGTTGATCAATACGATCAACTCCATCATGGGCATCAACCTCGACACGTTCTCGCCGAATCCGAGCGTGCAAGGGAAAGGGTCGCATGGCGGTTATTGCGGACCGGCGGTGAAGCCCATCGCGCTCAACATGGTCAGCGCTTGCGCGTCTGACCGGGAGATCGGAATCCCCGTCTCCGGCATCGGCGGGATTTCGACTTGGCAAGACGCCGTCGAGTTCATGCTTGTCGGCGCGACGAGCGTGCAAGTTTGCACGGCGGTCATGCATCACGGTTACCGGATCGTCGAGGACATGATCGACGGGTTGAATAATTGGATGGACGAGAAAGGCTACGCGAACTGCAGCGCCTTCATCGGCAAAGCGCTCCCAAACATCTGCGACTGGGGCGATCTCAACCTGAATTACCGGATCATCGCCAAGATCAATCCGAAGCTCTGCATTGGTTGCGACCTTTGCCACGTCGCCGCGTGGGATGGTTCACATCAATGCATCGACCTCGACCCGCACAACGGCAACCGCGTCCCAATCGTCAACGAACCGGAGTGCGTCGGCTGCAACCTCTGTATGCTCGTCTGCCCGGTCGATGGTTGTATCACGATGGAAGAGCAGGACACCGGCAAGCCGCCGATGTCGTGGCGGCAGTATCAAGCGGAGTTGGCGAAGAATCCCCATTGCGAGAAACCCGGTATTCTGGAACACTGACCCTCGATGAAAACTCTCACCGTTCTCGGACTCTTACTAACTATGAATGCATTCGCTGGCTCGCTCGACAAGATCGCTATCAAAGATATCGACCACAAAGAAACCACGCTCGGCGCTTACAAGGGCAAGGTGTTGCTCATCGTGAACGTCGCGTCGAAGTGCGGCTTCACCAAGCAGTACACCGGCCTGGAAGCCATCTACCAGAAGTACAAGGACAAGGGGCTTGTCGTCCTCGGCTTCCCGTGCAATCAGTTTGGTTCGCAAGAGCCGGGCACGAACGAAGAGATCAAGCAATTCTGTTCCACGAAATTCAGCGTCACCTTCCCGCTCTTCGACAAGATCGAAGTGAACGGCCCGAATCGCGCCCCGCTTTACACGGCATTGGCCGGCAAGGAATCGCCGTTCCCGGGTGACATCAAGTGGAACTTCGCCAAGTTCCTCATCGGGCGTGACGGCAAGATTGTTCAACGCTACGACTCGAAAGCCGCCCCGGACTCACCCGAAGTGATCGCCGCCATCGAAGCCGCGTTGGCCGTCAAATAGCAAACCGCCGGACGCGGTTGGCACCACGCCCGGCGGTTCGTCTGGCGGAGTTGGCTGGTTACTTCTTCACCTTCGGATCGGGATGCGCAATCTTCTCGACCATCGCTTTCTCGTCGAATCCTTTGAAGCTCGGGCTTTCTGCGTTGTGACAGAGTTTGCAGCTTTCGGTTGCGGGGTAGGTCATGCCGGCGGCGATGGCTTTGGCGCGATCTTCCATCGTGGCTTTGGGCATGTATTTCTTGCCGGGGCCGTGGCAGGATTCGCATGAGACGCCTTCTTCCACCTTGATCTTCTCGGTCGCGACCACCTCGGTGAAATTGTAGGCGGTGGAATGACACTTCAGACACTTGCCGGACTTCTGCGGGTCATCGATGCCCAGCTTCTTACCGACTTCCTTGGCGGCGGGCGTCCCGAGCGTTTCGAACGCTTTCGCGTGCGGGCTCTCTTGCCACTTGGCCATTTGGTTGCCGGATTCGTCTTTCTTGTGGCAGACGGCGCACATCTTCGCGCCGATATAATTGGCGGCGTCGCGCTCGGCGGCATCGGCGGTGAAAGTTATGGCCACACAGGCCGTGATTAGGGTTGCCACTGTTCGTTTATTCATTGTTCATTCTCCTGAAACGCTGGTTCATTTGTTTAGGGGCAACTCTTGTGCCGCGATAGCATAGACTGATTGTTACCGCTGTACATTCATATATTCACTGTTTGCCGGTCAGGCCTGCGAGCGCGGTTTCGCGCAAGCGGATGCGCGATTCAGCGCATCAC
>JBAXYB010000060.1:0-18275 GCA_037127585.1 Verrucomicrobiota bacterium | reverse complement strand
TCGACCGCCTTATCACGTCCGTGACCCCGCTACACTTTTCGACCGCCGTTTACACACGAGCGCGAGTGTGCTCGGCTCGGGGACCACGGTCAGGGTGAGATTGAAATTGTCGATGGCAATGCCGGCATCCGTCCCGCCATCATCGAGATCCAGCCACCGCAGGTAGACCGTCGAACCGGGAGCGATGCTCAGTCCTGTGATTGTTCCGCCAATTCCCGCCACGCGATTCGCCGTGGCGTTGCCGTCCAGCGCCCCGGCGGTCTGGGCGACTTGGGGTGAAACAAAATTATAACCCGTGGCGGTGAACGTCGTCCCGTCGGTACCGTAGTGTAGACTGAGCGCGTTGGCCACTTGACTCGCCCCACCGCTGCGCCATTGTTCGCCATCATACGCTATCGTCAGCGCCGTGATCGTGAACCCGGTGCCATTGGTGAACCGAAATTCCGTCACCCGATTCTCACCACTAGCGGCGAGCGACCCGAGGGCCCGGTCCGTGGAGGCACCGACTGATCCAAAATTGTAATTGGTGCCGGTGGTGCTTGAGCCGGTGCTGATCGCCAAGGGCGAAACGGCGAGAAACGCGCCATTCGTGCCGGTACCTTTGCGACCGGTAAACCAGCCATCCGGCGGCGTCGTGCCGGTCGCGCCCATAATGTCGAAAACCTGGGTGTAGGTGGTGCTAGTGAGGTTCGTCTGAGCAAAAGCGCCGGTCAAACAGCCGGCCACGAAGCAGATCACCGCGCCATTCCGAAGAAGTCTTAAAACATTGTGCATCGCACTCTCCAAATCTCGTCTGGACAGCATATACCTTTTTCCTTCCCCCCACAAGGCGAAATTAATTTCTGACTTCGGCGCCGCCCAACCCCGATCTCCCAAAACGTTTCGCCCGGAATTCGCCCTTGAACACACCGGACCAAATGACGTTCTACGCCGAGGGCCCGGAAGGATACGCCGACTACCCAGAGCTGCCGGACTAGCGAACAATCTTAAGCCACACCGGAGTTTGCCTTCAGCTTACCGGCAGCCGTTGGAGGCGGTTAGTTGTATCGTTCCGGAAGTCGTTCGTAAACCGGCAAGTCGTTCCGGAACGATCCGGAGGTCGTTGCCGAAATCCGGAGTCACTCCGAAACGTTCCGGCGGCCATTTCCGGCTCTGGAACGACTTCAGGCATAGGATAACGGAGCGTCAAGAGAACAGAGGTGCGTAATGCAACCTACTCTTCGGCGAAGTAGTCCAAATCCAACCGTTTAAGCTCGTATCGGCCAATCGTGGACACGCCGACGCTATGCTCAAACATCAAGTTAGCTAACCGTTGACCGTCGATGAGAATGATATGGGTGTCGATCATTCCCGCATACTCTTTCGCGTCGCTAGTGAAACTGGAAGTTGTGATAAAGATTCCCTTCCGCGCCCTTCGCCCTTGAAGCGCCCCGGCAAATCTTTGAATCTCCGGCCGTCCGACGTTTGCATCCCATCGCTTGGCTTGAATGAAGATCACATCGAGCCCTAAGCGATCCTCATTGATGATCCCATCAATGCCCCCATCACCAGTACCGCCAATCGCACGTCCCGCATCTTCGCGACTACCTCCATAGCCCATTCTGACGAGTAGATCGACGACTAGAGATTCAAAGAAACTCGGCGGGCATTTCTTGACCTCCTCCAATAGCTGAGACTCAAGTTCGGCTCGCAATCTCACGTAGGCAGAACCAAGCATGTCTTCCGGCGTGCCTTGCTCCGTTCTGACCACCGATATCTCCGCTTGGTTGTTTTGCTCACCAACTTGGCCACGCTGTTTAAACTCAACAAACTCAGGGAAGCGCATCAGGAAGTGTGAGTCTATGCGATCCGGTGATTTGGCCAAAATCTCGCGACCTCGTTGGGTGATATGAAAGACGCCTCTCCGCGGTGCTTCGAGGACTCCCGCTTGACGCAAGTACGTAGAGGCCCAAGCAACACGATTGCTGAAGAGCAACTGAGAGCCATTGGGTTGCATCTGCTGGCGTTCAGCTGACGTGAGTTGAAACTGATTGGCCAATGCCTCTACTGCATCACGAAGACGGTGATCTTCCCCGTCAGCTGCAATTTGCAGTAGCGGTAACATGATCGATTGGAAGTCTGGGATTGGCATGCTCGGCCTCCTACGTTGCTACTGTTTCTTTTCGATTTTCGCCCACGCGTCTTTCAACGGAATCGTGCGATTAAAGACGGACTTACCGGGCTTACTGTCCGCATCGATTGCGAAATACCCCAACCGCTCGAACTGATATCTGGCTTCGCTCGTCGCATTCATCAAACTCGGTTCGCACTTCCCAGTAATAACTTCGAGGCTGTGAGGGTTGAGGACGTTTTTGAAATCGCGGCCGTCTTTTTCGGGTTCGGCTTCGGTGAAGAGCCGGTCGTAGAGACGGACTTCGGCGTCAATCGCGTGCTGCGCGGAGACCCAGTGGATTGTGCCTTTGATCTTTCTTCCTGACGTTGCGCCACCGGTCTTGCTGTCGAGGTCGGCGGTGCAGCGGAGTTCGACGATCTTGCCGGCGGCGTCTTTGATGACTTCGTCGCACTTGATGATGTAGGCGTATTTCAAGCGGACTTCGCCGCCGGGTTTTAGGCGGAAGAACTTCGGGGGCGGGACTTCGGCGAAGTCGTCTTGCTCGATGTAGAGTTCCCGGCTGAATGGGACTTTGCGCTTGCCTGTAGAAACGTCTTCGGGGTTGTTGACGGCGTCGAGTTCTTCGAAGTGGTCGACCGGTACGTTGGTGATGACGACTTTCAACGGGCGCAGGACGACGAGCCGACGCAGGGCGCGTTTGTTCAAGTCTTCCCGGATGGCGTGTTCGAAGACGGCGATATCGGTGACGCTGTTGTATTTGGTGACGCCGATGTTGTAGGCGAATTGGCGGACGGCGCTGGCGGGGATGCCGCGGCGGCGCAGGCCGGAGATCGTCGGCAGCCGCGGGTCGTCCCAGCCGGCGACGACCTTGTCGTTGACAAGCTGGATGAGTTTGCGTTTGGAGACGATGGTGTACGTGGGGATTAGCTTGGCGAATTCGTATTGGTGCGGGAGTGACCGGGGAAGTTCCAGCGCGTTGAGAATCCAGTCGTAGAGCGGCCGGTGGACTTCGAATTCGAGCGTGCAGATGCTGTGGGTGATGCCTTCGATGTAGTCGCTGAGGCAATGGGCGAAGTCGTAGAGCGGATAGATGCACCATTTGTCGCCGGTCTGATGGTGCGACGTGTGGCGGATTCGGTAGATCAACGGGTCGCGCAGCCAAACGTTCGGCGAGGTCATGTCGATCTTGGCGCGAACGGTGCGCGCGCCGTCCGGGAACTCTCCGTTTTTCATGGCGACAAAGAGCTTGAGGCTTTCGGCGATGGGCCGGTCCCGGTATTTGCTCGGTTCGCCGGGCCGGTCGGGCGCGCCGCGCATGTGATCAACTTCCTCCGGTGTGTGATCACAGACGTAGGCTTTGCCGCGGCGAATGAGTTCGATGGCGTAGGCGTAAAGCGCATCGAAGTAATCGCTCGCGTAGAAAGGCTCAGTAGCGCGGGCGTCTCGCCCGTTTTGGTCTTCGTTGGTGTCAACGGCCGGCAACGGGCGAGACGCCCGCGCTACTGCTGCCGGCTGATAGAAATCGCCGTCTTTCGTTTCGGGCACTGAGCCGGCAGCTTTGTAGCCGAGCCGGTCATTGGCCCAACCGGCGATGAGCCAGTTCACGTCGGCGATGATGGAATCGACGTACTCGATTTCTTCTTTGGTCGGATTCGTGTCGTCAAACCGGAGATTGCACCGGCCGCCGAATTCGCGGGCGATGCCGAAGTTCAGGCAGATGGATTTGGCGTGGCCGATGTGGAGGTAGCCATTCGGCTCGGGTGGGAATCGGGTGACCGGCGACTTGTGCTTGCCGGATTCGAGGTCGGCTTTGACGATGTCGCGGATGAAATCGGAGGGCGCGGGCGGCGGAGGCGTTTCGTTGGTCATAAAATAGTCGGGGCGGGAGTGACCCCGCCCCGACGACGTTCAATTGTTGTCGTGGTTTAGGCGGCGGTATATTCCTTCACTTGCTTCTCGCGCGACGGTAAATCGGCGAACCGGTTCGGGTCGGCCATGCCGGTATCAATGCGCGATTTGCGGGTTGCGTAGTTGCCGCGTTCGTCGGTCAGAACCTGCCACGGGTCGGTGGCGTCCTGTTTCGCGGCGGCGACTTTGTCGTTTAATTCGGCATTGACCATGGCCGCGTGCGAACCGAATTCGCTCGCGAACACTGGGCCTTTGTTTTTGCCGTCTTTTTTATCGTCTTTTGCCTTTGGACGCGCTGCGGTCACGCCGGCTTTGGGGGCTGCTGTTGTTGCCATAGTTAAAACTCCTGTTAAGGGCGGCGAATCTACTCGGCGGATGGGGCAAACGTCAAGCTTGCCATCGCGAGCGCCCGGGCGTAGACGGCCGGCGCGGTGGCGCGATCCAGTTCCTGGCCGAGCAACGCGGCCTCGTCGTCGGGCTCGAACGCGCGTTTGCGCGGCAGGCCGCAGGCGTCGGGGACGTTGACGACGACGCTGGCGGTCTGTTCACCGTGGTTCTTGTGGACGCGAACTTCAAAATCCGGGCCGCGCAGCGTAATCGCCAGCAAGCCGACGCTGCCTTCCCGGCAACTCAACTGTAGCCGGGCTTTGGTCTCGGCAACACTCCAACCCAATTGCGCGGCGACCCAACTCCCCAACAACTGCGCCCGCAGTTCCGCCCCGGAGCCGCAGCCGTAGCTGATTTCGATCTCGCGCAAACGCGGCAACGCCGACGCGCAATGCGGTTCGTCGAAGGCTTCCGCGATCAACTGTTGCCACAGCGCGAGCCGGGTCCAACTGAGATCGGTGCCGGGCCGTTCGCCGGCCAGTTGCGGGAGGTTCACCGCTGGCCAGGTCGAGGTGTCGTAGATGAGCCGGTCGGAGACGTTGCGCAACCGGCGGAACAGATCGAGTCGTTCTAAAAAGTTGCCATGCCACCACAAGACGGTCGGCAAGTCCGATTCGAGCAGCGGCAGGACGGCGCCCGGTAAGTCGGCGACGCAGTTACCGGCGGCGTGGATGGAGATTTGTTCGCAACAAACTTGTTTGCCGCCGCCGCCGGCCAGATGACAATGCGCGGTGATCGATGCGCCGATTTCGTCCGGGCCAGCGGTTTTGGCCAGTAACACCATTGCCCGGCAGGGGTGGCGACTGGTGACTTCGCTGATGATGCCGGTGACGCGGTCCCGGTCGGCATCGGTCTCGACGTAGGCGACGAGGTTGAACAGACAGGCGCGCGTGATGCGCTGGTGAGAATCTTTGCTGGCGAGTTTCCAGAGGTCGCGGAGTTGGCGTTCGACTTGCGCGACGTCAACGGCAGTCTCCGTGCCGGAGGTGAAAGTTTCTATGGACGTCGCCATGTACGGCCATCCTTTGCGATGAAGGCGTCGGCTTCGGGCGGGCCCCAGGTGCCGGCTTCGTAGGCGTAGGGCATACCGGCGGTTTGCCAGCCTTTGAGCACGGCGTCCATCAAGGCCCAGGAGGCTTCGACTTCGTCGCTGCGGGTGAAGAGGGTGGCGTCGCCGGCCATCGCATCATGAAGCAAGCGTTCGTAGGCTTCGGGCGACCGGGCGCCGAAGCTGCCGCCGTAACGGAAATCCATTTTGACGGGCTCAATATGCAACGCGGTGCCGGGAACTTTGGCGTTCATGCGGATCGCGATGCCTTCGTCGGGCTGGATGCGGAGGACGAGGACATTCGGTTGCACGGGGGCGGCGGTCTCGGCGGCGAAGAGGACGGCCGGCGGGGCTTTGAATTGGATGGCGATCTCGGCGGTTTGTTTGGGGAGCCGTTTGCCATGCCGGAGGTAGAAGGGAACGCCGGCCCAGCGCCAGTTGTCGATGAAGAGTTTGAGCGCGACGAAAGTTTCGGTACGCGAGTCGGGCGCGACGTTCTTCTCGTCGTGGTAGCCGACGACTTGCTTGCCGGCCAGCGAGCCGGCGGCGTACTGGCCGCGGACGCTGGATTGGCCAATGGCGCGAATGGAACGGAGAACTTTAGTTTTTTCGTCGCGGATGTCGTCGGCCCCAAGCGCGGCCGGTGGTTCCATGGCGACGAGCGCGAGCAATTGCATCATGTGGTTTTGAACCATGTCACGGAGCGCGCCGGACTGTTCGTAGTAGCCGCCGCGGGCTTCGACGCCGAGCGATTCGCTGACGGTGATCTGGACGTGGTCGATGTATTTTTGATTCCACAACGGCTCGAAGATTTCGTTGGCGAACCGGAGCGCGAGGATGTTTTGGACCGTCTCTTTGCCGAGGTAATGGTCGATGCGGTAGACTTGTTTTTCGTCGAACTCTTTGGCGATGGTCGTGTTGAGGTCGTGTGCGGTGGCGAGGCTGCGGCCAAAGGGTTTCTCAACGATGATGCGACTGGCAGCGCCGCGGCCGAGGCCGTGGGCGCCGAGTTGCTGGATGATCGTCGGAAATTCGGTCGGCGCGGTGGCGAGGTAGAAGAGGCGGTTGCCGGCGGTGCCGCGGTCTTTGTCGAGTTGCCGGAGGAGCTGGTCGAGGCTCGCGTAACCGGCCGCGTCGCCGAACTCGGCTTGGTGATAGAAAATCCCCTGCGCGAACGAATCCCAGACGGCCGGGTTGATGGGGTTGAAGCGGGAGAATTGTTTGACGCCTTCGAGCAACTCGGTCCGGAACTCGGCATTGGTCTTCGGCCGGCGGGCGAAGCCGACGACGGCGAAGCCGGTGGGGAGTTGGCCTTCGTGGGCGAGATTGCAGAGGGCCGGGACGAGTTTGCGGTGGGTGAGATCGCCGGTCGCGCCGAAGATGACCACGACGCGCGGTTCGGCGGTGTGCCGGGCGACCAACCCTTCGCTCAACGGATTTTGCATTGGGGCAAGGTGAACTGTCCGCCAAATGGATGCAAGCCGGAAGGCGGGGGCGGGCGAAGATTTGCCGGGCATCAATTGACATGGTGAGAGGGGAGTTGGTATGAGATGCGGGCGCGAGTGAGTTTACCGCCTTCCAATTTGAATCAACCCCGCGGCCTGACGATCAGGTCGTTTGTCATTTGTGTGGTGGCGTTGTTTTTGATGGCCGCCTGGATTGAGTACGAGGTGTTGTATAGCGCCGGTGGGCCGCTCGCGGAAAATTCTCCACCCAATAGTGTCGTCGGCGTCGTGTTGCTGGTCTTGGGGATCAGCGCGGTGCTGTACAAACTGCGCCGGGCTTTGCGACTGGCGACGCCGGAGCTGGTGGTCATTTATTCGGCACTGGTTTTGGCGGCACCGTTAATGACGCAGGGGTTGTGGCACCGGTTTTTTGGGCTGATCAACGGGATTCCGCATCACCAGGATTTCAAATCCTACCAGAGTTTGCCGCCGATGCTTTGGCCGCATGGCCCGAATCTTCTCGGCGCGGACAGCGAATCACCGGTGGTACTGAGCAATAACGCCACCCACGAATTCAGCGTGCCGCGCACGGCGGGGTTGGTTCCCGGCGAGGCGCATCTTTTTTCGATGCTGGTGAAGGCAACCGGGTTGACCAAGGGCGCGGCGGTCTACGTCAATCTCCGGGCGGATGCCGGTCCGGAGCGGCCGCTGTTGATCCGGGGCGATAATACGACTCCCTCGCTCGCAAATCCTGATTCGTTCGAATGCGTCGGGGCGGGGCCGGTGGCGATCCCGCTGGAATTGCAGGACCGGTTAGTGTTGGTGATTGGGATTCGCGGCGAAGGCGTGGTGACGGTGCGTCAGCCGGAGTTTATCAACATCGAGGCCGTCGAAGCGGCGTACACCGGCCGGCAGGTTGTGCGTGAGAGCCAGTTGGCGGCGTTACCGGCGAACCAGCGGAATGCGACGGTGGTGCGGCCGGATAATCTGTTCAGCTTGGCCGGGGTGAAATATTTGGTGACGGGATTCATTCCCGTCCGCCAATGGGTGCGGCCGGCGGTGGCGTGGTCGATCTTGATTGGCGGGCTGTTTGCCGGGTTTCTCGCCGTCAACGTGTTGATGCGCAAACAATGGGTCGAACACGAGCGGTTCACGTTTCCGCTGACGATCCTGCCGAAGACGCTGTTCGCCACGGAGACCGATGCGCAGGGGCGTATGTATTTGTCCATTTTCCGCAACCGGATCATGTGGGTTGGCTTCGGCATCGGGCTGTTCCTCGCGCTGTTGAAAGGCTTGCATTACTACTTCCCGGCCTTGCCCAGCCCAGATCCGGGCACCATCAATTTTAGTTCGTATGTCAGCAGCCCGGTCATGAAAGCGTTTTTGGCGAACGTCGGCATTGGGCAAGGCGGACATGGGTTCGGTCTCGCGCTGGTTTTGGTGTCAATTGCGTTGCTGATCGAGACGGATATTCTGTTTTCGTTGTGGTCGATGTATCTGTTGTTCCAGCTCTGGCATTTCGGCGGTAAAGCTTTTAATTTCACCCGCTACGCCGGCTACCCGTGGGAATTTCAACAGGCGATGGGGGCGTTTATCATGTACGCCATCCTGGCGGTCTTTGTCGGCCGGCATCACCTGGCTAATGTGGGGCGCATCCTTCTCCGCCGGCAACCGGACCCGGGCAGCGAAATCATGAGTTACCGGGCGGCCATGCTGCTGCTGGTCGCGGCGATTCTTTCCATCGTCGGCTGGGGCGTCTGGACGAAGATGGGCGCTGGCGCGGCGCTGCTATTTTTTTGGTTACATGTTTATTTGCGGCGTCACCGCCAGCAAAGTCCGCGCGGAATGCGGCGCGCCGTTTGCCTACCTGACGCCGTATTACGGGATGCAGTTTGTGGCCGCGATTGGGGGGTTTGCGGTGTTCAGTCCGACCGGCATGTTGGTGGCCACGATTGCGGCGGGGTTCATGTGTACCTCCTGCTTTCTGCTGATCGCGCCGGCGCAGATCGAGATGATCGAGCTGGGCCGGCATTTCCAGGTCCGGCCGCGCGACATCGGCAGCGGGTTGGTCATTGGGCTGGTGGGTGCGCTATTGATTGGCGGATTCGTGGTGCTGTGCTGGGTGTACGGCTTCGGGGCTAACACCATGAAGCAGACCTGGCCCTACGAACAGAACTGGTACTTTAATACGTTCCGCGCGGCGGAGGCCAACGCGGATCGCGCGTTTGTTGCCGGCACCCTCGGTCAATCACCGGAGACGCAGACGCTAAATATTTTCCACAACCCCGACGCCAAGGGACTGGCGATTGGCGCCGGCATCACGGTGGCCCTGGCGGCGGTGCGGGCGAAGTTGATGTGGTTTCCGTTTCACCCGATCGGCTACGTGCTGGCGAGCAGCCATCTGATGCGCAACATCTGGTCCACCTTGCTCCTCGCGTGGATCGTGCGGTTGGCGGTCTTCCGCATCGGCGGCGCGCAAACGATCCGGCGCGGGCTGGTGCCGTTCTGCGTTGGGATTTTTCTGGCCTGCATCGTGTCCATCGTCATCTTCGACGGCGTCGGCATCGTCTTGCGCACCCAAGGAATCCGCGAAGTGTACGCGACGATGCCATGACCAAACCGACTCCAACCGGGTGGGCGAGCACTGTCATCGTGGCCGGCGTTTTTCTGCTGCTGGGACTGGCGGCTTTGACCGGCTTTGTCCAGTTCGCGGAACCGCCGGAGCGCCAGCCCCGCCTGGCCTTCAACGAGAAATATTCCGAAGCCCCGCTCCTCGATGTGCTCCGGCAAAATGGCGTTGCGGCAACCTTGGCCGCCATCGCCACCAACGGCTCGCGCCTCAGCGGCAGCCCGGGGTTTTACCGGACTGAAAAACTTATCAGCGACCGGTTCCGCGCCGCCGGTCTCGAGGTGCAGACGCAGGAGTTACCGGTGGTCGTGCCGGTCACGGAGGTGTGCGAAATCCTCGACGCGCAGGGCCAGCCGTTGCCCGGCGTGACGCTCTATCCCTTTATGCCGGCGGGCTTGTTGCCGACGGCGTTACCGGCGGCGGGGCTGTCGGGGACGCTTCTTGTGACCGATTCCACCGACTTGAAATATCTCACCGGCCACAAACCGGAAGACACCATCCCGCTCACGTTCTTGGATGCCGCGGGCGGCTGGTCGGGGCTGGCGAGCGTGGGCGTGCCGGCGTTGATCGTGCGCGAGGATGAACTCTACACTTCGATGAAGGCCTCGCCAGACGATGCCGGCCCGTGGCTTGCGCCGGTGACAATGGATGAGCAAGCTTTCCCGCGGTTCCTCGCGCGCGGACCGATTGGCGACTTTGCCGGGCAGCGGGTCACGATCCGTTGCCGGGTGGTTTGGCAGGAGAAAATCGTGCGCAACATCATCGGCGTGTGGCGCAGCCCGCAGCCGCGCGCGGAGGCGCTGGTGTTGACGGCGTATTACGACAGCAATTCCGTGGTGCCGGATTTGGCGCCGGGCGCGGAACAATCCGTGGGCGTGGCGACGTTGGTGGAGTTGGCGCAGGCGCTGGCGGGGTACCGGGATTCGTTGCAGCGGGATGTGATTTTTGTGGCCGTGGCCGGTCATTGTCAGGGCTTTGCCGGCGAGGGCCGGTTGTTGGAAGCGATCGAGACCTTCAGCGCGCGCCGGTCGGAGTACCGGTCGTTCGCCCAACGCCGGCAAGACGAGCAGCAGGCGATTGATTATGCAACACAGGCGTTGACGGTGGTGGGCGCGCCGGTGGGCGATCCGCAATTCCAGGCGTGGTTCGAGAAGGAGTTTCTGACGGTGGCTGGCGAAATCAATCTGCAGCGCCGGGAGGAAGTGTTGTTGCGCCGGTTGGAGTATCTGCGCGCCGGGACGCCGGTGTACCGCGCCGGGTTCGACCCGGCCACGGCGACGGACGACGCGCGGAAGGATCCGGCGAATAGTCATCCGTTGTTGCGGGCGTTTATCGAGGCGAAGACGCTGGAGAATCGGGCGGCGAATTTCATGTCGACGCCGCTGGCGGAGTTGGCGCGGCAACCGGAGTTTACTACGTGGGATTACGCCGGTCAGGCGCGCGCGCATTTCACGCGGGTGCTGACGTGGCACCAGCAGCAGTTGCGCGAGTTGGATGATTTGGTGGCGGTGCAGAAGTTGTTTGCGCCGTACGCGCGGACGTTGACGTTGAATCTCGAATTGTTTAGCGGCGGCGCGAAGCAGTCCAAGGATTTGGCGTTGCTGGTGGGAGTCAGCAACCCGGGGAATCTGGTGGAGCCGCAGGTCAGTGAGCTGGCGAATTTGCTGCGCGAGAAGAGTCCGCCGCCGCTGGAGGTCGTGCATTGGAGTACGCGCGACGCGATCGGCAGTTACAATCAACCCAACCGGCATGGGTATGGGCAAATGGGTTCCGTCGCCTGGCATCTGTGTGGCCGGCAGGCATTCACGGTGACGAATTATGAATTTGTGCCGGCGAAAATCGGGAGTCCGGACGACACGTTGGAGGGGCTGCCGGCGGACGTGTTGCGCGTCCAGGTGCCGGCCGTGGGCCGGGCGGTGCTGGCGATCGCGAACGGGCGGGTGCCGTTCAAAACAATTGCGGCAGACTCCGGTCCCACCGTCCTCGCTCTCGCCGGGAATACGTATGCCGCGGCGGGGGCGAGCTCGATTGTCGCCACGCATCCGATGGGGGAGCGCACGTTTCTTCGCTTCGGCAATGCGGAGCAGCGCAACTTGTTGCCGCCGGCCGCCCGCGGGCTGAGCATGGTCCCGTTGGTGGCGGTCAATCCCCATGGCCGGTACGAGCGGAATCTGCTGTTCAACTACAACGGCTGGAGCGCGTCGTCCGACGTGGACGCGGCGCGGTTCGATGCGGCGGGTCAGTTGCTCTATATCAAAGACAATGCGCCGGCCGCGCAACAACTTTTCCGGAGTTCGGGGATTCCTGCGCAGGATCTCAAGGCCACGGGGTGGAGCAAGCCCAGCCCCATCCAAGTCGTTTTGTTCCGCTGCGCGCCGGTCAGTCTGTTCAATCAGATCAATCCGCAGACGATGAAAGCTTTTGGCGGCGTGAGCTACCTCAGTTCCGGTGGATTGAACGGGCCAGCGCGGCAAAACGCGGGACTGACGACGATGTTTCTCGAACCGGATTTTCGCTTCTATGTCGGCCTGCGTGACGGCGCGGCCGGGAATCCGGAGATTCAGGAATACCGGGCGTTTATGTTGAATGTGGACGGCGACGCGCCCGCCCGCGCAGATGAGCCCGAGCTGTTCGGGCGTGGTTATCTGGCCGCCGATACCCCGGCCTTGGCCTTTCCGCACATGGATGCGGCCGGCTCGTTGTTGCGGACGGCGGAGAAACGGCTGGTGCTCCAGCAAAAGTTCAACATGGCCGATAAACAGATGTTGGGCTTTCACGAACAGGCGAAAGATTGGCTGGCCGACGCCACCAGCAAACGCGCCAGCAACGATACTGCCGGCGCGGTCATTGCCGCGAACACGAGCCTGGCCTACGCGATCAACAATCATCCCGTCATCCGGCAACGCATCGCCCATGCGGTGATCGGGATTCTGTGGTACCTCGGCTGGCTGGTGCCGTTCGTGTTCTTCGCGGAGAAATTACTCTGGGGCTACACGGACATCCGCAAACAACTGCTCGCCTGCGGCCTCATCTTTCTCGTGGTCTTCGCTCTCCTGCGCGTCTTCCATCCGGCCTTTGAGATGGTGCGCTCGTCGTTGGTGATCCTCCTCGGGTTCATCATCCTGCTGCTCACGTTGCTGGTCACGATGTTGGTGGGTGGGAAATTTAAGCAGAACATCAAAGACCTCCGCCGCCGCGAAGGCCGGGTCGACAGCGCCGATGTCAGTCGCAGCGGCGTGATCGGCACCGCCTTCATGCTCGGTCTCAATAATATGCGCCGGCGCAAGGTCCGCACCGGCCTGACCTGTCTGACGCTGGTGTTGATGACGTTCGTGATGATTTGTTTCACCTCGGTCTCCACCGATTTGACCAACGAAGAACATCCGACCGGGCGCTCGAACTGGAATGGGCTGATGTTGCGCGCCGACAATTACCAACCGCTGAACCCGGCCGAAATCAGCAGCTTCCGCCAAATCTTCGGTACGCGGTTTCCCATCAATACCCATCAATGGCTGGTGACGTCCATGGCGGGTGGGCAGCCGCGTAATCTCGAGATCGTCATTGACCGCGAATTTCTGTTCGGCGAAATCAAAACCGCCAAGCGCGCCGCCGTCAATTCGGCCGTCCTGATGAACTGGACCGAACCGCAGTTCACGGGTCTCGACCGGCTGCTGCTGACGAAGCGGACATGGTTCCCGCGGCCGCCCGAGACCCGGTTGGAAGCGAAGCGGACCGGCTACAAAGCGCAGAACTATGTGATCCTGCCGGACACGGTGGCGCGCGCGCTCGGTATCAGTGTTGAGGACGTCAACACCGGCACGCCGACCGTGACGATTCGCAGCGAAGTGTACACGGTGCTCGGGATCATTGATTCACTCGAACTCACCAAGGTGCTCGGGCCGGACGGCAAGTCGATCCTGCCGTACGACCTCAACAGCGTGCAGAACCTCGGCAGCATCGGGAGCCGGTCGATTGTGCCGGAAGACGTCGCCCATCTCGGCGGGGCGCAGGTCATCTTGGTCAACAAACTCCCTGTCACCGAGCAGGCCGAAGAAGTGTTGGCCGTGAATTGCGCCATCTTGTTCCCCAAGCAACCGTACCGGCTGACGCCGACGGAGCCCGAACAGCCCGCCATCGGGTACCGCCAGCAGCGCAAGGTCGTGCTGGAATATCTGGAACGCTCCGGGCAGGCCGCGTATTACGCGGTGGACGGCGTCTCCTATTTCGGCTCGCGCCGCCGCGACCGGTCGGTGACCGGGATCATTGAACTGCTCGTGCCGATCCTGATCGCGGCGCTCACGGTGTTCAACACGATGCGCGGCTCGGTCTACGAACGCAAAGATGAAATCTACGTGTACAACGCGGTGGGCATTGCGCCGAATCACGTCTTCTTCATCTTCATGGCGGAGGCGCTCGTGTATGCGGTGGTCGGGGCGATGCTCGGGTATCTATTGAGTCAGGCGTCCGGCCGGTTGCTCACGGCGCTCGGGCTGACCGGCGGTCTCAATATGGATTACAGTTCCATCGAGACGATTTACGCCTCGTTGGCGATCATGGTGGCCGTGTTGCTGTCCACCATCCTGCCGGCGCGCGATGCCGCCCGGCTCGCGGCCCCGTCGGAAACCCGGAGTTGGGAACTGCCGTCCGCGGCGACTGACGACATGGTGTTTTCGTTGCCGTTCACGTTCACCGCCCACGACCGGGTGGCGGTCGTCAGTTATTTTGCGCAATGGCTCGACGCCAATGGCGCCGGCAGCTCCGGGCCGTTCTACTGCGCGCCACCGCAAGTCGAATTGCAGACCGAGGCCCAAGGTGTCGTGCCGGCGATTCGGAGCACGGTCTGGTTGAAGCCGTATGATCTGGGGGTTTCCCAGCAGATGGAGATTTCGTTGCCGACGGATCCGGAGACCGGCGAATTCATTGCGCGGGTCCGGCTGCAGCGGCTCAGCGGCAACGTCGCGGCGTGGCAGCGGACGCTGAAACCGTTCCTGGGCGTGGTGCGAAAACAATTTCTGAACTGGCGCGTGACCACGACCGGCCAGCGCGAAGAACTTTTCGTCGAGGCGAAACAAATGTTACAAGAGGCCAATCGCCATGGCTGAGAAACGCAAAGAGATCGTGCTCGATAAGGAGCTGGAGGCTTACCGGTCGGTGCTGGAGACGCCGACGGAGTTCCGCGAAGGGTTTACCTGGATCGCGGTGGCCGGGGCGTTGTTCTGCGGGCTGTTGATGATGCCGGGGGCGATTTACCTGAGCCTGATCACCGGCGGCGGCATGACGGCGGCCTGGGTGACGTTGATTATCTTCTCGGAAGTCAGCCGGCGGGCGATGCGGACGTTGAGCAAGCAGGAGTTGGTCATCCTGTTGGTGGTGGCCGGCGCGATGGCGGGCGGCGGGCCGATTGGGGATTTGATTTGGCGGCAGTATTTCATCCAGAGCGATGCCGTGCGCGATGCCGGCTTGCTGGGGAAATTCCCGTCGTGGTACGCCCCGCAACCCGGCAGCCCGGCGATTGAAGGCCGGAACCTTTGGCATTCAGCGTGGCTCGTGCCGATTGGGTTGATGGTGTTCATGCACGTCATCGGCTCGATCAAACATTACACGCTCGGCTATTTCTTTTTCCGCGTCACATCCGATGTCGAGCGGTTGCCGTTTCCGTTTGCCAGCGTGGCGGCGCAAGGCTCGATGGCGTTGTCCGAATCGGGCGATAAGAAGGTGACGTGGAAATGGAAGATGTTTTCCTTTGGCGCGATGCTCGGGATTGGCTTCGGGATTATTCAAATCGGTGTGCCGCTGGTGACCGGCGCGTTGCTGACCAAACCGATCTTGCTCATTCCCTTGCCGTGGTATGACTCGACCACGATCACGGAAGGTTTCCTGCCGGCGACGGCCACGGGGCTGGTGTTCGATCTAGGGCTGCTCATTACCGGCATGGTGGTGCCATTCTGGGCGGTGATGGGCAGCGGCGCGGCGTTGGTGTTGACGTTGGTCTTGAACCCGATCTTGCACAAACTCGGGGTGCTGCACCGGTGGCAACCGGGGATGGACACGATCGCGACGACTTTCAGCAACTCGATTGATTTCTGGATGAGTTTCGGCTTGGGGGTGGCCGGCGGCATCGCGGTGATCTCGATTTACCAGACCGCCCGCGACGTGATCCGCAAGAGCGCCGATGTCCGGGCCCGTCGCGCCAAGGACAGCCAGGGTGCCGCCGTGCGCGAGAACATCTGGGCCACGCCGCCGGGTCGCGGCGATTATCCGCTCTGGATCGCGATTGGGTTGTACTTGTTTTGCGCGTCCCTCGTCGTGTGGGTGTGCCACCTGTTGGTGCCGAGCTTCCCGTTGATCTTTCTCTTGTTCTTCACGTTCATCTACACGCCGTTGATTTCCTACATCAGCGCGCGGCTGGTCGGGATCTGCGGGCAACACGTCAACATCCCGTTCATTCGCGAGGCGGCCTACATTCTGTCCGGTTACAAAGGCGTCGAGATCTGGCTCGCGCCGATCCCGGTGGATAACTTTGGCGGTCAAGCGCAGGGTTTTCGCTCGGCGGAACTGACCGGCACACGATTCTGGTCGTACGTGAAGGCTTCCGCGCTGGTCGTGCCACTCAGCTTTATCCTGAGTCTGGTGTTCTGGAGTTTCATCTGGAAATCGGGCGCGATTCCGTCCGAGATGTTTCCGTTCGCGCAAAAGATGTGGGATCTCCAAGCCAAGAACACCGTCCTGCTCTACTCGGCCACGCTCGATATGGGCGGCGCCAAACCGTTGTTCTTCGAGGCGCTGCATCCGAACTTTATCGCGGGCGGCTTCGGTTTCACCGTGATGGCGTTCTTCGCGTTGCAGGCGTTCTCGTTGCCGGTGATGGCGATCTACGGCTTCGTCCAGGGCGTCGGCGGTATGCCCCACGCCTTCGTGCCGCTGGTGATCGGCGCTCTGATCGGCAAATTTTATTTCCATAAAAAGATGGGCCAACAACGGTTTCTCGAAGTCATCCCCGTCGTCATGGCCGGCTATGGCACCGGGGTGGGTTTGATCGCCTTGATCGGCGTCGCCACCAACTTAATCGTGTCCGCGGTCTCGTCCTCGCCGTTTTAGGAACGCATGGAACAAGTCGGCTTCCAAAAGAAACTCAGCTTCGAGCGCGCCTTCAAGATCGCGGTGCAAGGCATCCGCATCCGGTTGGGCCGCTCGCTTGTGACCGTGTCCGGCGTCGTGCTCGGCATCGCGTTCCTGATGAGCAACCTCACCGGCCAACTCATCAAAAACTCTGTCGCCGCTGATCGCGAATTGCGCCAGACCGTCAGCCTGATGCAAGCCATGATCAATGGCGAAGTCGGCGACCTGACCGGCAAGCGTTTGGCCGTCGCGACGTATGGCAAGCTCAGTCCGCCGGAACAAGCCCTCCTCGCCAGTCTGACCGGCAAAGTCGAACTCGCCACCAACTCGGCCGGCGCGGCGCTGCTGCTGGTTTTGGGTGACGCCCCGGCAGTCCCCGTTTCGTTAGCGCAGCTCACCGCCGGTATGACGCAGGCGGTGGTGCTCGACTCCCTCGCGCCCCGGCAGTTCAGCGGCCCGGTGCCGGCCACCGTCCGGCGCGAGCTCTTTTTTGGCGCGCGCCTCGAACAAGATGCTGCCGACCTCCAACTCCAAGCCCGGCAAGCGCAGTTCCGGACGCGCTGGATCGTGCTCGTCTCACTCTTGGTCACGGTGATCGGCGTGTCCAACGCGCTGCTCATGTCAGTCACCGAACGCTTCCGCGAAATCGGCACGATGAAATGTCTCGGCGCCCTCTCGGCCTTCATCCGGCAACTCTTTCTCATCGAAAGTTCGTTGATCGGCATGGCCGGCTCGATTATCGGGGCGATCCTCGGCGCAGTCTTGTCGATTGTAGCGTATGGATTCACCTACCGGTTCGGCGTGGTGTTGACGGCATTGCCGTACGGTTGGCTTGCGGTGGCGGCGGCCGGCTCGATTGTGGCGGGGTCGGTTTTATCGGTTTTGGCGGCGTTGTATCCGGCCCGGTTCGCCTCACGGATGGTGCCGGCCACAGCCTTGCGGAGTACCGTCTGATGCCGGCGAATCTCGACCAACTCTTTCGTGCCGAAGGCGACGCTAAAGCCGGCGGCTACGTCATTCGCGCGGTCGATGTGCGCAAGGTCTACCAGATGGGCGACTCCGAAACGCACGCGCTCCGCGGCGCGACGCTCGACGTGAAACGCGGCGAATATCTTTCAATCATGGGCCCGAGCGGCTCCGGCAAGAGCACGTTCTTTAACATGATCGGCGGCCTCGATAAACCCACCTCGGGCAAAGTCTACATCGATCAGGTGGACATCGCACAGCTCGATCCATACGAAATCGCCTGGCTCCGTTGCCGGAAGATTGGCTACATTTTCCAGACGTTTAATCTCATCCAAGTCATGTCGTGTCTCGAAAACGTGACGCTCCCGATGGCCTTTGCCGGGTTGAGCGACGACGACGCGCACGACAAGGCGCTCGACATTCTCGAACGCGTCGGCTTGCGCGAACGCGCCTTGCACAAGCCCGGCGAGATGTCCGGCGGCCAACAGCAACGCGTCGCCATCGCCCGCGCACTCGCCAATTCCCCCGACATCCTGCTCGCCGACGAACCCACCGGTAACCTCGACCTCAAGACTGGCGAGGAAATCATCGCCTTGTTTAGCCGGCTGCGCAGCGAACTCGGCGTCACCATCATCACCGCGACCCACGACCTGAAAATGC
>JBAXYB010000059.1:0-18821 GCA_037127585.1 Verrucomicrobiota bacterium | reverse complement strand
TTGCGGGTCGGCGTATCACGAATCGAAATGGGCGGCGGAGGAAATCGTGCGCGGGTCGGGACTAGATTACACGGTGTTGAAGTGCGGGGTGATCTATGGCGTCGGCGATCACATGCTGGATCATTTGAGCCATGCGTTTCATTCGTTGCCGGTGTTTGGGTTGGTGGGGTTCACCGAGAAAAAGTTGCGGCCGACGGCGGTGGCAGATGTCGCGAAGATCCTGATGGCGAGTTTGGTGGAGGGGCGGTTGACGCGGCAAACGGTGGCGGTGACGGGGCCGGAGGAGTTGACGTTGACCGCAGCCGTGCAACGCGTGGCCGGCTTGGTGGGCCGGCAACCGATGTATGTGCGGCTGCCGGTTTGGTTTCATTACGGGCTGGGTTGGTTGGTGGAACGGGTGATGAAAGTGCCGTTGGTTTCCATCGCGCAGGTGCGGATTTTGTCGGAAGGAATTGTGGAGGCGTTACCGGCTTGTGATGAGTTGCCGGAGGATTTGCGGCCGGAGCGGCCGTTTTCAGAGGAAGAGATTCGGCGCGGGTTGCCGTCGGCGGGTGGGTTTACGTGGAAGGATTGCCGGTGTTTCGCTTGAACACGATCACGGTTTATTTCGATGGGGAGTGCGCGTTTTGTACGCGGTGGGCGCGGCGGGGAAGCCGGTTGGGATTTCGGTTTGTGCCGTTTGCGAATGGCCGGGCAGAGGGCGAGGTGCGCGTGGTGACTGAGGCCGGAGCGACGCTCGGTGGAGTGGATGCGATCGCTTACTTGTGCCGGCAAGTGTGGTGGTTGTGGCCGGTCTGGTTGCTGAGTCGGCTGCCGGGGATGGGGCGAGTTTATCAGTGGGTGGCCGCGCACCGGTATTTTTTGAACGGGACTTGCCAGCGCGAAAGAACACACGTCTGCGCAGTCGCGAAGCTCACTCATGAACTGAGCGGGCCGGTGTCCGAGGAAACGGCCCGCACTCCGCGCGGCGCTGCGTGCTTCACTACGAACAGGCGGCGGGTCGAGGTATTCATGGGGGGGATGGATGCGCTGGTGTTGAGTAGGTGCGGGTTGTTGGGTTGGAACGTGGCGAAAACAAAACGAAAGGAATAAACATGAATGCATATGTGGTCTGGACGTATCTGTTGTATGTGGGGATCAGTCTCGGGGTGACGGTGTGGGTCGCACGGACGTTGCTCCGGAATGGCCGGGTGTTTCTGGTGGATGCGTTTCGCGGGAATGAGGCGGTGGCGGATTCGGTGAATCACCTGTTGGTGGTCGGCTTCTACTTGATCAACGTCGGGTACGTGACGCTGGCGTTGAAGTACGGGGAGAAGCCGGTGAATGTGCAGGAAGCGATTGAGTTTCTGAGCACGAAAGTGGGGCTGGTGCTGGTGGTGTTGGGTGGGATGCATTTCTTTAACTTGATGGTGTTGTCGCGGAGTCGCCGGCGCGCGCTGGGTCGGCCGCCGGTCTTGGCCTGAGGGACGGCACCATGTTGAGAGGTGAATGATGATACCGGTGTTTGAAGGCGTGATTGCGCGTCGGGTGTTGTTGAATTACCGGGCGGATCCGGCGGTGATCCGACGGATGGTGCCGGCGGCACTGGAGGTGGTCACGCACAATGAGGCGGCGGTCGTAGGCGTGTGTTTGATTCGACTGGAGCGGTTGCGGGTGAAGGGGAGTCCGGCGTTGTTCGCGATGGCTTCAGAGAATATGGCACAGCGGGTTGCGGTCCGGTATCGCACGGCGAATGGATGGCGTGAGGGCGTGTTTATCTGGCGCCGTGAGACGGATCGGCGGGTCATTGCGTTGTTCGGCGGACGACTTTTTCCGGGCGTGCATCAGGCGGCGGACTTTCGGGTGGTGGATACCGGGCGGTTGATCGTGTTCGATGTGCGCACGGCCGGTGGGACGGCGGATGTGTCGTTGGTGGCGGAGCGGGTGATCGAATGGGAGCCGAAGGGATTGTTTGGGAGTTTGGGGGAGGCGAGTGAGTTTTTTCGGCGAGGCGATTGTGGGCTGTCGTGCGCGTTGGATGGCCGGAGTTTGGAGGGAATGCAGTTGCGGACGTTGCGGTGGGAGGTCGAGCCATTGCGGGTGGTGGAGTCGCGGGCGGTATTCTATGAGCAGTTCCCGCCTGGGAGCATCGAATTGGATTCGGCTCTGCTCATGCGCGGTCTGCCGCATGAATGGCATGCGTTGCCGGAGGTGCCGGACTTGGGGTCGCCTCAAGAAATTCATATCGAGGTGGGACGATGAGCGCGCATTGGCTGAGCGATCCCCGTGTTGCAATGCCAAACTGAAAGGACAAGTATAGATGAGTATGAAGTTATCTGACGTTTGGCGCTGGGATGGCGCTCTGAGAAGGGGGCGTATCTGCTCTGGGAGGTGGTGTTGTTTGGGATCAAGTACAACCTTAATCGGGCGGTGGCAGTTGGAGGGGACGACGTGGTACCGGCATAATTTATGGCCGGCAACGTATTGGCAGGTGTGGTCGGATTACATTATTCATCGGATTCATTTGCGGGTGTTGGAACATATCAAGGAGCGAGCGGAATTATGAAAATTGCAATTACCGGAGCGAGTGGGTTGGTGGGGACGGCGGCAGTCGAAGCGTTGAGGGCGGCGGGGCATTCGGTCACGCCGATTCCACGGGGACGGTTTGAGTTGATTGCCGGCCACGAGGCGGTGGTGCATTTGGCAGGGGAGAGTATTGCCGGGCGGTGGACGACGGCGAAGAAGGCGCGGATCCGGTCGAGTCGGGTGGATGAGACGCGTCGATTGAGCGAAGTGCTGGCCGGGAAGGTGTTGGTGTGCGCGTCGGCGATCGGGTTTTATGGGGACCGAGGGGATGAGGTGTTGACGGAGGACCGCGCGATGGGGCGGGGATTTCTGGCGGAGGTTTGCCGGGATTGGGAAGGGGCGTGTTCGGCGGAAAGGGTGGTGAATTTGCGGTTTGGCGTGGTGCTCAGTGGGAGGGGTGGGGCGTTGGCGAAGATGTTGTTGCCGTTTCGGCTGGGGGCAGGCGGGGTGATGGGCAGCGGCCGGCAGTGGTGGAGTTGGGTGGCGGTCGAGGATGCGGTTGGCGCGATTCAAATGGCGGTGGAAAACGAAGCGTTTCGCGGGCCGGTCAATGTCGTCGCGCCGCAGGCGGTCACGAATAGTGAGTTCACCAAGACGCTGGGGCGCGTGCTGCGTCGGCCGACGATCGTGCCGATGCCGGCGTTTGCGGCGCGAGTGGTGTTTGGGGAGATGGCGGATGAATTGTTGTTGGCGAGCCAGCGAGTGCAGCCGGCGCGATTGGTGGCGGCGGGATTTAAGTTTCGGTTGCCGGATTTGGATTCGGCTTTGGCGCATTGCATCCGCGGCGGCGAAGGAGTAACTTTGCCGCACAATGGCTGACGTTTTCTTTAAATGCCGGGCGTGCGATAAACACTTGGTCGTCGGGGACGAAGGGGTTGGATTGAGCATTCATTGTCCCGGTTGTCAGTCGGCAATCAGCGTGCCGACCGTGCTGTTGGTTCATCAATGCCCGCATTGCGATGCGAAGATCAAAAGCGCGGCGGAGATGAAGGGGGAACGCGTCGATTGTCCGGAGTGCGGGAAAGAGTTTCCGGTACCGGGTGCGGCGGTGGCGCCGGCAGCGGTCGCATATATTTGTCCGGCGTGTCAGGCCGAAGTGGTGGCACCCGAACAAGTGGCGGAAAAGACGAGTCCGTGTCCGAGTTGCGGGGCGGCGGTTCACTTTCGCCGCAAGCTGTATCTCAAGCCGGCGTCCACGTCGCTCCGACTGTTGCCCGAACGCCAGCGGTGGCAACGCGTGGCGGCCTTGTTCATCGTGGTGGTGGTGACGGCGGTGGCGGTGTATTTGGCGCTTAAGGTGAAAGTCGTGTTGCAGTAGGCGGGCGATTCTCATTCGCATTTTTGCGATGGAGTTTGCCGGTGAGATGGTTTTCGGGCCGGCAGTCGCAGACTACGGACCAGACGCGACTTGGGATTGCGGTTGGGGTTTCTCCGTCGGAGCCGGATTGAGTCTGGCATTGCCTTTGCTAAATGAGCATTAGCCCCTCGTCGTGGCGTGTCGCGAATCCCGGAAATAACAATCATTTAACACGCAACCATTATTGCCATGCAAACAACTCAATTATCATTCGACACTTCCGCCGCCGTGGGCGAGACGATTTTGCCCTGCGGAACGGAGACCGTGTTGGTGGTCATCCACGAACGGGCGCAGCGCGAATATATTGCGTGGACGCTGCGGGAACGGGGCTACAAGGTGATTGAAGCGACGGATGGGCAGGAGGCGCTCTGTCTGTTTCACAATAGCCCCGATCGGCGGATTGATTTGGTGTTGGCGGATGCGGGGTTGCCGCGGTTGTGCGGGAAGACGCTCGCGCACAAACTGGCGCCGTTCCTGTCGCCGACGCGGCTGTTGATAGCGGCGCATAGCCAGGCGGAATTGGCGGTCCACAATGAGTTGCTCGCGGGGCAGTTGAATTATCTCAAGAAACCGACGACCCGGACGGCGCTGGCTTTGACCGTGCGCGAAGTGTTGGACAATGCGGCGCCGGCGGAACTGCAGTTTACGTCGGCGGAAGAGTTGGAGTTGGTCGCGGTCGCGTAGTGGGAGGGCGAGGCTGCTGCCGAGCCGTCTTTCCAGAGTGGCTCGCCGGGAGGCTCGCCCTCCCGATGAAGATTGCGGGTGCGCTAGCCGGTCGGGGTGGCGCGGACGACTTCGTCCCAGTCGTAGACGCCGACGGTTTTCTGTGTGGGCGGCACGATCAAGAACTCTTGCGGATCCCAGTGTCCGAGTAGCAGATTCTGTATCAGGCGGAGGCTGCCTTCGAGGTGGACAGTTTCCTTGCCGGCAGCGGTGGCTTTGTCTTGAAAGCGCTGGAGGTATTCCGGCGGGGTGGTCTCAGGCACATTGATAAACACGGCTTTGGTCTGGGCGTTTTCCAGTTCGGCCGGGTGCATGGTTTCCCAGACGTACTTGGCGTCTTCTTCGCCATATTGCCGGACCAACTCGGCGTAGCTGCTGCCGTAATTGACGGTGCTGGTGCCGCCGTCGACGCGGAGAAAATACTCGCCGCGGTCGAGGTAGCCGGCGGATGAGAAGGGCGTGCTGGGCGCGTCTTGGAAATGTTCGGCGAACTTTACTTTCGAGCCGAGTAAGATTGTGCAGCAATCGTGGGCGCGGGGCATGACCAGTTGAGTCTGACGTGCGACCAAGCCGGCCGTGGCATTGCCGCACAGTCCGAACAACAGCAGGATCGCGTCGTATTTTTTGCCGGCCTGCTCGGTGGCGTCGATGCGGCTCTGGATGAGATCGCGGAGCCGGCCGCTGTGGGCGTGTTCGCCTAGTTCGGTAAACTCGAAGTCCACCACATGGGGAGACCGGGCGAGGCACCAGCAGACCTCGCGTTGAAAGACGTTACAAGAAATCAGTTTGAGGAGCATACGGTGTGGGGAGCTTACGGTTCGGGGTGCGGCTGGTCAACCGGGTTTTGGCGGGTGGTAAGTTTGGCTCACGATTCTGGTTGCAATGGGAAAAACTCTTTTGCTAGTGTGCGTGCGCCTTGCCAAGACTTTCGATTGGCGAGGTGTCGTTGCGGCGAGTTTATCGATCAGCGTGTGTGTCTGTTATACAATAGCCAAGAAGCTTTTGCTGGAGGTCAACAAATGATCAACTGTTCCCGCTTATTTATCGCTTTCACCAATTGTCTTTCCCAATCACCGCGACGTCGGTACGTGCTGACCACGAGTTTGATTTTGACTCTTGTTGGGGCGTTATCTCCTGTCCCGACCCGCGCCAGTACGGCCACAAACTTTGCTGTGGTCGGTGGGGCAACCGGGTTTGGTGTCACACCGCCGGTGATTACGCTCCCGCCAATTGTGCCTGGGCCAACTAACCCCGAACCGCTGGCGATTCCAGTTGGCCACTTGACTGTGTTGCCGACCGGCCTCCCCGATTCTGCGGTGCAGGGGACGATGCCGGTTTCAAAAATGCCGACGCCGGGATTGGTGTTCGAGGGATTGAGTGCGGCGGATGCCGGGACTTTTGGCGGTGGAAGAGTAGCACCGCCGGACACTTGCGGTGCGGTTGGTCCGAACCATTATGTCCAAGTGGTGAATGCCGGGAATGGCAGTTTGTTGCGGATCTACAGCAAGAACGGAGCTGCGCTGAGCGCCCCCATCTCACTGGCAACGCTTTTTACGAACGGCAGCGTCTGTGCCACGTCTGGGGCCGGTGATGGCGTTGTGATTTACGATCAACTGGCTGACCGCTGGGTGTTATCGCAATTCGCCTTCGCTAGTTCGAGTTCGCCCCCGTACTATCAGGCGATCGCGGTTTCGCGGACTCCAGACCCGTTGGGCGAATATTATGTCTATTGCTTCCTGATGCCGAACTCGAAGTTCAATGATTATCCCAAGCTGAGTGCCTGGTCGGACGGCTATTATATGACGGATAACCAATTTGGGAGTGGGATGCCCACCGAGGAGCCGACGGATCCAAACTCAGATGTTGGCGTCGGAGTGTTTGCATTTGACCGGGCCAAGATGCTGGTGGGGGATGCCACCGCGACTTACGTCTACTTTGACTTGGCCACTACCGAGCCCAATGCCGGTGGGGCTTTGCCGGCGCACGTTGATGGGGCGGATGCGCCGCCGGCGGGCGCACCCTGCTATTTCAATTGGTTCGAGTCGCCATCCACCATGCGGATCTTTCAATTTCACTCGGATTTCACTACACCGGCGAATTCGACATTTACTGAGGCCCCCGGCAGCCCGGTTGCTGTCGCATCGTTTAACCCGACGGTCAACGGCGGGAATGGGATTCCACAGCCAGGTGCCGGCGCGGCCTTGGATGACTTGGCGGACCGCTCAATGTTTCGATTGCAGTATCGCAACTTCAACACCTACGAGTCATTGGTTGTGAATCATACAGTTGGCGTGGGCAACAGCGCTGGGATCCGGTATTACCAGTTTAGTCGATCGCTACCGGGCGGGGGCTTCACGGTGAGAGAGCAGGCCACCTTCGCACCGGATTCGAACTACCGCTGGATGGGCAGTGCGGCCATGGATGGTTCGGGCAACTTGGCGGTGGGTTATAGTGTATCGAGCAGCACTGTTTTCCCCTCGATTCGCTACGCCGGCCGATTGGCGAGCGATCCACCGGGCGGATTATTTCAAGGCGAAGCAACAATGTTTGCCGGCAGCTTCGTGCAGACTGGCAGCTTGAACCGGTGGGGCGATTACAGTGCTTTGACGATTGACCCAACGGACAACTGCACTTTTTGGTACACCACCGAATACCAGCCGGCAAACGGCATCTTCAATTGGGCGACCAAAATCGGTAGCTTCCGCTTTGCCGAGTGCACCGGGGTGTTGAGTCCGCTCGTGGTCGCAACTTCGACAGTGTCCGGTGGAAATGGAAATGGTTCCATCGACCCCAATGAGTGCAACTCAATCGACGTGACGATTACCAATATATTTGCCCTGCCCATACCGGGACCGATCACGGCAACTCTAGCTGCGCTCACCCCCGGCGTCTTGGTGGTTCAGCCCACTTCGAGCTTCCCGGCTGTGCCGGGAAATAGCGCTGTGGCGAATGATCCACCGTCGTTTCAAGTTGTCACGACACCGCTGTTCCCCTGCGGCAGCACCGCCAGTTTTCAGCTGACCTTGCGGATTCCCGGGCAAGGCGATGTCGCGACGAGTTTCAGTATCACATCGACTACCTGTGTTCCTGGTGCGGGACCTTGTTTTCCCATCCCGGAGGTGTGTGTGGCAACGGCGTTGGATTTTGGCACGATCCCCGTCGGCGGGGTCAGCCAACCGCTCTCATTGGTGCTGACCAACTGCGGGACCCTGCCATTGACGATTACGAATGTAGCAATCACTGGCGCGAACGCGGCCGATTTCTCCGTGGTCGCCGACTCGTGCAGCGGCTCAGCGATCAGTACCGGTGGCACGTGTGAAGTTCAGGTTCAGTTTGCGGCAACCGTTGCCGGGAATGAATCGGCAATTTTGCGGTTCACGGATAATGCGCTCGACAGTCCGCAATCGGTTGCCTTGAGCGGGTCTGGTGCGACCTGCGGCAACATCCAGATCGGGCCGCCAGTACTGGATGCCCCGTTGATCGGCCGACCGTACAGTGCGCAACTGACCCAGACCGGGGCGAATTTGCCGGCGAAATTCTTCCGGACTGCCGGTGACTATCCTCCGGGTTTGACTCTCGATGCAACGGGATTGATTAGCGGCACCCCGACATCCAACGGTTCCTATACTTTCAAAGTTGAGGTTGTCGACGCGATTGGCTGTTTGGGTGAGAAATTCTACACCCTGGTTGTTGGTTGTCCGACGCTGACTATACTCCCAGGTGCGTTGCCTCTCGGACAGATCTTCGTGGCCTACACCCAGCAATTGACCGGGAGTGGTGGGGCGGCGCCGTACACTTTTGAAACGGTGGGCGGTTCGCTGCCGGCGGGTATGACCTTGACGAGCGGTGGCTTGCTATCCGGCACACCGACCAGCGGCAGTTCGGTTTTTGTGGTCCGCATCACGGACGCCAACAGTTGCTTCAATGACCGGTCATACACGATCACGCTGGCGATTCCGCCGCCCTTCATCTTTGTCGGGCCGACGAACCTGCCGAACGCGGCGGTGACCGTGCCATACAATGCGAACGTTACCGCGACCGGCGGTACCGCACCGCACACCTTCAGTCTCGCCGGCGGCACGTTACCGGCGGGAGTGCAGTTGACCAGCGCCGGTCTCCTGACCGGTAACCCGACCAAAGACGGTGTCGCGAGCTTCACCGTCAAGGCGACGGATGCGTTAGGCCGTATCGGGACGCGGGCTTTTGCTTTGGATGTTCGCGCGGGAGTGACGGATCTCGGCGTGGCGATCAACGCCAGCGCCCCAGCGGTGCAGGAAGGCGATGCGGTGGTCTACACGGTCACGGTGACCAATCACGGTAGTCAACCCGCCGCCAACTGTCAGTTGTCTGGTTCATTGACCTCCGCCAATCTCGGCACAATCGCCGCCGGTAGCAGTGCGAATGTGCAAGTGACGGTCACGCCGACGGCGGCCGGCATTCTCACGCAGACGGCGCAGGTCGGGTGTAATCTGGCGGATTCCAATGCCGTGAATGATGCGGCATCGGTGCAGACCACGGTCAATGCCCGGCCGCGTGCCTTGGTGCAATTTGTTGCCGCCCAAAAAATGGTCGGCGCCGGGGCTGGTCAGGTGACGCTTCAATTGACACGAACCGGCAACGTCGACCAGCCGGCCGGCGCGCATTATTACACCAGTGATGGCACAGCCCGGGCCGGTGTGGATTATGTGGCGACCGGTGGGATAGTGAACTTTGCGGCTGGTGAGACGACTCAATCGGTGACCGTATCCCTCTTGCCGGTGACTGGAACTCCGGAGAGCCGGAGTTTTAGCGTCCGGTTGAACGCGCCGGGTCTCGGGGCTCAGGTGGGAATGGTCGGACAGTCGACCTGCACCATCCTGCCCGTTCGTTCCGGTAACACTATTATGGTGCAGGATGCGGATGGCGATCAAGCGACGCTGTCATTGGTCGGGCCGGGCAACTTGGCGGTAACGATTGGAGCGGATGGTGCGGTTGATGAGGCGACCCTGACGGGCACTCAGTCGACGAGCAGTTTGGCCGTGGCGATCAAGCGTGGTGCCAATGGGGACGGCAGCGTCCGCATCGGACGGATCACGGCCGGGGGTAGTCTCCGGATCTTGACGCTCGGCGCGGCGAGTTTGGATGGCACGACGGTCACGGTGAATGGTTCGCTCGGCAGTTTGCGCGCCGGAACGTTGAGCAATACGAAGATCTTCGCGACCGGCTCCATTGGGGCGGTGAAGGTGGCGACGTTGCGGAGTTCGTTGATTGCGGCGGGCTTTACGCCGATTAATGCGACCGCTCCGTTGGCGGGTGGGTCGTTTACGCCGGGTGCCACCATTAAAGCGATCAAAGTCCAGTCCTTCACCGGTAGCACGGTGGCCGCGACTGCCATCGGGAAAGCGCAATTTACTTCCGTGGCGGTGAACAATGGCGGTCTGAGCTTCGGTGTTTTGGCCCAGGGATCGATTGACGGCGTCGGCGCCGGTAGCCCGGCGTTCAAGTGGAACAAAGCCGGTGATGTGGATCAAAGCGTTGGCGACTTCCATGTTCGCCATTGAAAATGCGATATGAATTGTGGTTGGACGAAAAAACAAGGTTCTGTTAGGTTGGAGACAACTCTAGCGGGTTTGATTGCGGTAGATTTCAGGAGGAATCGATGAACGTGTTACGCCGTTGCTGTTGGATCGCGGTGGGTTTGGGTCTCGTGTTGCCCTTGGGTACCATGGCAGCCCAGCCCAGCGCCAAGAAACTCAAAAAAGCCATTATTTATCCCACCGATGAGGACACCGCCGCGACGTTGAAGCAGCGTGGTTTTGCCCGAGTGGAGGATTACGGCAGCTACCTTGTTGTTCAAGGGACAGATGCCCAGATGGATGAGTTCCGGAAGGCGCGCGGGAATCGGCTGGTGAACGCCGATCACTTCGATAAGATCGAACTGGCGAGTGCAACGATTGACACCACGCAAGGCGAGCCCGCCATTGACGCCCGGATGCTGGATCGCAGCCCGGCCGGCCACGGCCTCAAGCTCGTTCAATTCCGCGGGCCCATCACGACTGAGTGGCTCGACCAGTTGAAATCCGCCGGTCAGGTCAGGGTTATCAGTTACATCCCGAACAATGCCTATCTCGTTAAGCTGAACGCGAAAGCCGAGCAGGAATTGCAGAAGTTGATTGGCGGCGACGGGCCGATCCAATGGATTGGCCGATTTCACCCGCAATACAAATTAGGCGCCGGTCTGCAGAACGCCGCCGGCGTGATCGATGTGAAAGTCGCGGTTATGAATGATGACGAAGATACCGCGACAACCATCGACGCCGTTGGCCGGTACGCGGTGGTGCCCCCGACCAGTCGCGTCAATGCTTTGAAACAGACGATCATCCGGGTGCGCCTGTCCGGGACGGACTTGGCGGCCGTGGCGGCGTTACCGAACGTGCTGTGGATTCAGCAGGATGTTCCGGTCAAGAAACTCGACGAAGTTCAGGCACTGACAATGGCGAATCGGACCAACTCCCCGTCGGGTGGTCCCATCTTCCCGGCAGATCGCTACCTTGACTTTCTAGTGAACGAGGTCGGGTTCTCACAAAACCCGTTTGATTATCCGATTTTGGACATCACGGATACCGGGTTGGATGGCTTCAGCCAGATCAATGCAGGCGCCTGCGGCAGCGCCTATCCGTGGCATCCATCCTTCTGCCTGCCTGCTGCAACAGTTTCCCCGGGGGCGCACTATTTTCCCTATAACCCCTTTGTCTACATCAACCGCGTTGCCTATAGCTATGCGACTTCAGATACGGAAGGACACGGTACGACAGTGGCGTCCGTCGCGGCGGGTTTCGATCTTCTGCCGGATGAAGTCATCCATTGCTACACCCAGAAAATTACTAACAAATGCACAACGAACAATGTTGTGGTCTTTCAGTGTGTGACGAACAGCTTCACAGTGGACTGCAATAGTTTAACTTGCCCGACGTATCCGCCCCAGTGTTGCACGAACTTTCTGTTCACCTGCAGTTTCGTCACGAATACGACTGTCACTTGCACGAACTCCTGCGAAGTCGTAATCGATACCAGTGCACCTCCGCCTTGGTATATCTCACGTCGGGACTATGACGGATACCAGTTGGGATTGGGCGTCTCGCCCTTCGGACGCATCGGGGCCAGTTCATACACTACCGCGTTCAACGATCCGGAATTTGTTGCGCGTAATGCGTATTATCGAGGTGCCCGCATCAGTAATAATAGTTGGGGTGAAGTTCCCGTCATCCACGTGAACGACGGGGTCTACGATGATTTGTCGGCGAGCTACGACGCCCTGACGCGCGATGCGTGGACGACCGGCGATCCCAGCATCCCGGGGCCGTCGCCACTCAACCAAGAGATTTTCTTCGTGTTTGCCGGTGGCAATGCCGGCGCTTCGCAGCCGGTTGGCTTCGGCGACGTGTTGGTCACCCCACCGGCAACAGCCAAGAACGTCTTGTCAGTCGGATCGACGGCGGGCGCTTCGCAGATGTCGACCTTCAGTTCATTTGGTCCGTGCCGGGATGGTCGTTTCAAACCTGACGTGGTCGCCCCGGGCGAGGGGATTACCGGCGCATTCTCGCAAGATGCGTACACTCACCCGCTTTGCGGCGGCTGCGATCCGAATGACCCCGTGCCGTTTGCTTGCGAACAAGGATTTTTCACGCACTCCATCATGAGCCAGGTGTACAATGAGATCCCGGCAGAGCTTCCGACTTGGACATTACACAAGGGCACGAGTTTTTCCGCGCCAGCCGCGTCGGGCAGCGCGCAGTTGTTGTGGTGGTATATCGTCGACCGGTATCCGATGCTCGCGCCGACACCGGCGATGATGAAAGGCTATATCTGCAATTCCGCTCGGTATTTGCCGATCACCAACCCGTTGACCGGAGCTACCGACACGTTGCCGTCCACCGCGCAGGGAATGGGTGCCATTGATTTGGCGCGGATGTTTGACGGAGTGCCGCGGGTCTTGCGCGACCAGTCGTCGCCCCGCGCCATTGACATCGCGCTGGTGCTTACCAATCCCGTGATGCAGCAAACGTATTTCACCAAGATTAAACAGAGCTATGAAGTCAGCGGTCAGATTGCGGACGCGACCAAACCGTTCCGGGTGACATTGACATGGAGCGATGCCCCCGGCAATCCGGTGGTGCGAAACGCGCTGGTCAATAACCTTGATTTGGAAGTCTCGGTGAGCGGTAAAACCTACCGGGGGAATGTGTTTGTGGGTGGGAACTCGGCGGACATCACCGTTCCTGTTTCCTGGAATTTCCCGGATACTTTGAACAACATGGAAAGCGTGTTCGTGCCCGCGGGTCAGACCGGCCAGTGGAGCGTTGTCGTGCGCGCCATCAACTTGCCGGGTAACGGCGTGCCGAACGTTGGCGACGTCACCAATAACCAGGATTTCGCGCTCGTGGTTTACAACGGCAATACACCTTCCGATGCGGCCGCCACCACGACCAATGACGCGTGCCAATCGGCGATCAATCTCACGGCGTTTCCGTTCCATTGGACCAACAGCTTGGTCGGAAACACGTATCACAACAATCATCCCAGCCCGACAGCCGGGCGCGGTGGCGTAGAGGAATTCTTCAAGATCGTGAACCCGACACCGGGGACGGGATTCTCGGCCAACACGTTTGGAAGCAATTTCGACACGTTGTTGTCCATCTGGAAAGGTGGTTGTGGCGCGCTGGAAGAAGTGGTCTCCAGCGACAACGTCTCGAACACCTTCCAATCCGCAGTCAATTGGACGGTCACGGATACCAATACCTTCTACATTGTGGTGGAAGGTCGCAGCAACAAGCGAGGCACGGTGGTGCTCAATGTGACTGCCACCCCGCCGCCCTTCTCCTTCAGCACCGCGCTGCTCGACTTTGGCTCCGTTTATGTCGGCGCGAGTTCTGAGAAGAGTGGCACCCTCAATAACGGCACGACCAGTAGCGTCACCGTCAATGGGATGAGCATCACGGGAACCAATGCCGGGGACTTTCAGATCACGGCGGAGAACTGCACGGATAATTATCTCAGCCCCGGCAGTGGCTGCCAATATTTCATCAAGTTCTCTCCCACTGCTGGCGGCGTTCGGACCGCGCAACTGGTGGTGGACGACACGGTGACCGGCAGCCCGCACATCTTGCCGCTGACAGGATTCGGGTTGGCGCCAACACCGTTTGCCTGCGCAAGCGCGGTGAGCTTAAACTTCGGCGCGGTAGGGGTTGGGTTGACCAGCACGGTGCAAAGCGTTGTCTTCACCAACTGTGGCACGGCTGACTTGGTGATTTCCAACGCCATCATTGCCGGGTTGGCTCCGTTTGATTTTGACCCGGGTGTGAACACGTGCAGCGGGCAAACCATCCCGGTTGGCGGGACCTGCACGATTGATCTGGCTTTCACCCCGACCACCAACGGCACTCGGTCAGCCTCGCTAATTATCTATGACAATACTCCCGAAACCCAACACAGTGTTTCCTTGACTGGGAATGGCCTGGCTCGCCTCCCCGCAGTGTGTTTGGCGCCAAGTACCGTGAGCTTTGGGAATGTACTCCAAGGCTCGCTCAGCTTGGTAAAAAGTGTGATCGTCAGTAACTGTGGTTTGGCCGCGTTGAACATTACCAGCGTCGCGTTGACAGGAGCAGGGGCCGGCGAGTTTTCGATCAGTTCGGACGCTTGTAGCGGCGGCTCGATCCCGGTCGGCGGGACTTGTTTGATTGGTGTTCAGTTCGCGCCCACCGTATTAGGGGTAGCCAATGCCACTCTACAGATCGTGGACAGCGCCGCCGGCAGTCCGCATTTGGTGAATCTGGTTGGGAATGGCGCCGGCAGTCAGCCCGATGCGAGCATCGACCGCAAGTTGAAGAACAAGAAACCCTCCATCGGCGTCGATATCTACACCCCGCCGACGGCGATCACCAGCCAGACCTTGACGCAACGAGCCAAACGCGGCAAGCCGCGCACGTTCTACGTCCGCTGCCAGAACGACGGCAACAGTCCAGATACGTTTACGGTCGCCGGCGGCGCGGATGTTCCCGGAGTTCTCGCGGTGAAATACTTCCTCGGCTCAGGTTCGAGCGCGTTGGATATCACTGCCGCCGTGAAAGCGGGGACGTATGCCGCCGCCAGTCTCGAAGCCGGGGCGATCACCAGTGATTCGACCCTGATTCAGGTGCAAATCACACCCGACCAAGCAGCCCCAGCCGGCACGAACGGAGTCACAATTTCGTTCCAGTCCACATCCAATGTCGCCAAGGTTGATGCCGTCCGCGCCGCCGTCGAGGTCCGGTAACCCGCGGGCGACCACTGATTGAGGACCACTATGAGCATGAAGATCGCGGCAAGTTGGCGGTGGGGTTGGGCAGCGTTGCTGTGTTTGGCGACGGCCGTTTTGCCGGTCGCGCACGCGCAGGTGCTGTCGGCGAGTAATGGATTCTACACGGTCTTTGTTTCGACGGGCGCGAATGCCGGTCAATACACGATCGCCACGGGTCCGCAGCATCCATCCGGGGCGGGACTGAATGTGTTGTTTGGCAACGGCACGCCCGGTACGTCGTATAACACGATCCGCTCTTTTTCGTCGGGGACCGACTACGTGCAACGAACCACCCCACTCGGGACATTGCTGGGGCCGTTTGGCGTGGTGACGCCCATTGGGACGATTGGGTACCGCACGACGTACACCTTGCCGGGGCCGCCGGTCACACCGGACAAGTTGGTAATCATACAGGATTTGAAAATCAACGGCTCAAATTTTTCCAATTCAACCGTGGAAATTACCACCACAATCCTCAATAGCAATGCAACTTCGACGGCGATTGGCGTGCGTTACCTGCTCGACACGCAAGTGGGCGCGGATGATGGCCCGACCTTTCAGGCGGTCAGCCCCAGCGGACCGACGCGGACGACGGAGACGGAGTTTAACTTGCCGACGTTCACCGCGTTCCGGATTCAGGACAACGATAGCAACCCATCCGTACCGCTCTTCAATGTCTTCGGCACGGTTACCGGGCCGGCCACGGTCATTCCGAATCCGTCCCATCCGACGCTCTTGCAATATGTGGGCTGGTCCGCCGCGCAGAATAACCCATTTAATTACTCGACGGGGAGCGGAACCAGTGTTGCGGTTGCTGGTGGAATCAATGACTCGGCTGTGCTCTACTTTTTCGGCAACTCCGATGCCAATGCGTTGGTCATGCCGGCGGGCGGCTCGCGCAAGGTGTCGGCGTCGCTGTTCCTGACGCAGCCGGGCTTCGTATTCGATAGTAGCCAGAGTTTGGAGTGTCACGCTGAGATTCCTGTTCCGCAACCTTCCCATCTGACCTGCATCACCCGCCCGGCGCGGTTCTGGTTTGAACATCCGCTCGGTCAGGCTGAGAACTGCGTCAGCTTGCTCAAGTTTTTACAAGCCAACGGCGAGGGGATTCAACTGGGTTTTATCTGTCTGCCAGTAAGTTTTGAAAATGGCGACGATCTGGCGGATGGTCAGGATGCCGTTATTGAAGCCCTCGGTTTGTATTATCGGAGCACCAAGCTGACCGGTGAGAATAACGGCACCCAGAGCGCGAAGCTGGCCGGTTCGAAACTCTGCCGCGCCCGCAAACAGATGGCCGCAGAATTTGTCGCCGCGACCGCGAACGTGGTCCTCCTCGGCACCGACCCCGGTAACTGCGGTTATGTGTCGGGCGGAGTTTCGGTGACCTTTGCGACGAATCTCTTGGATCAAGCCGGCGCGGTGATTGCCAGTGAGGATCTCGACGCCGTGCGCTCGATGACGGCGGTGTTGCGCAAGTTCAATAGTCTCGGGCAGACTAACGCGTTCCCGGGTGAGTTGGTGGAATGTTCACCGGAATCGCGGACGACCTTAAAGACGGTCAGTCGGGACCCAACGACGAGTTCGAGCTGCCCCGGTATCAACACCAGTTGCTCCTCCGCTCAGTCGCTGATTAGCTTCCCGTATAACCAAAGTGCGGATCTGACGAAGTACAGCGACAGCTTCCCGGGGCCAACTTGTGGCGGTGGCGGCGGAGCAAACGCCGTTTGGAAAATCACGCCGCCCACGGCTGCACCGGGACGTAATTTTGTCATTCAAACCGATGGCAGCAATATCCCCACCTTGATATCCGTTTGGCAGGGGACTTCGTGTGACGAACTCACGCAAATCGCCTGCGCCACCGGCCCCAGTGATTTGCCATCAAACGCCTCCGTCCAGTTTACTGCGGATGGCACGAATAGTTACTACATCGTGGTCGAAGGTAACGCGGGCGAGATCGGAAAATTGAAATTAAACTTCACCAGTTTCTAGGAAACCGACATGAAACGATTGCTCTTGTTCGCGGGACTGCTCGGCTCATGCGTGGTTGCGCATAGCGAAGACCTTCAAATCATCAGTATCGGTCAACAGGGTTTGAATCCGGCCGGGATGGCGGCCTTGCTGACGGGGCGTGGGGTGGTCGTGACCAATGTTCAATATACCGGCGCCGGGGCCGCGTCGGGCATTTTTTGTAGTGGTGAGGACATCGTTGGATTCGAAACGGGCTTATTGTTGACCAGCGGTAACGCCGCCGGTGTCGTCGGTCCCAATAACAACTCGGGGGCTGGTGCCGCCAACAACGTCCCGGGCGACACCGATCTCGACGGACTGATTCCCGGCTTTGAGACGCACGATGCCTCGGTGCTCGAATTTGACTTCATACCGCAAGGCACCACCGTGCAGTTCCAGTACGTTTTCGGCTCAGAGGAGTACAACGACTTTGTCAACAGCCCGTTTAATGACGTCTTTGGCTTCTTCGTCAACGGCCAAAACTATGCGCTGCTGCCCGGATCCACCACACCGGTTTCGATCAATAACGTGAACAACGGTTACAGCAGTGGCGTCGCGACCGGTCCCTGTCAGAACTGCCAGTTCTACATCGACAACGTCGAAGCGGCCACCGCGCGCAATACTCAGTTGGACGGACTAACGACGGTTCTGACGATGATCGCGCCTGTGAATCCCGGCCAACTCAACCACATGAAAATCGCCATCGCCGATGCCGGCGATAGCGTCCTCGATTCCGCCGTCTTCATCCAAGCCGGCAGCCTCAGCTCGGGCACCGTCAGTTCCAATCTCGTCACCCGCAATGCGCAGTTCTGGTTCGAACACGCCTATCCGACCTCAACCAATTGCGCGAACTTGCGTGATGCCATGCAGGCGTCGCTTGTCTACGGTTGCAACTCCATTGGCGTGGATCTCGGCTTCATTTCGTTGCCCCAGTACTACGATAACAATGACAACGTCCGCGATGTTGAAGATGTGACAATCGAAGCGCTTGGTTTCTACTATCGGAAACAGCGGCGCACCGGTGAAACCGGCGGCACCCAGAACGCGGGCTCCCTGTCCTCCAAACTCTGCCGGGAACGCAAGCAACTCGCGGTCGAATTGATTGCCGCCCTTGCCAACGTCAACCTGCTCGGCGCCAACCCGGCCCTCCTGCCCTACAACAATGGCGTCGTGATCACCAACTTCCCGGCCGATCTGATTAAAGCCGCGCAGGTTACCGCGGCGGGCGACAATATTGAAAACATTGTCATCATGACCTCGTTGCTTAAAAAATTTAATAGCAGTGCGATCACGAATGCGCTCCCCGGCGAATTCACGGAATGCTCACCCCAAGATAAAAAATCTTTACAGACAAAGTCGCGGGATCCCACGACGAAGAGCAATTGCCCCGGGCAAAACGACACCTGTTCCGCTGCCGCCGCCGTGGTTTTCCCGAATGATCAAACCAATGTTCTGGCCAATGCTAAGTTTAATGCCTCAGCGGACCTCTCCAAATACACCGATGACATCGTTAGTCCGACGTGTGGTGGTGGTGGCGCTGATGCCGTGTGGAAAGTCACGCCGACCGTTGGCCGCTCGGGCCGGCGGTTCACGGCTAGTACGTTCGGGAGCAATTTCGACACGTTGCTCTCAGTGCAAATTGGCCCCTGCGATGCGCTCTCCGAAGTTGCCTGCAACGATAACGCCCCTAATAGCGTTCAATCGCAGGTCTCATTTACGACCGACGGCACCAACACCTATTACATCGTGGTGGAAGGTAGCAACGGAACGGTCGGCAAGTTGAAGCTCAAAGTCACCAGCCCGTAACGTTCACCGCGCTGCCAACAGAGCCAGATACCGGCCGAATTGCTGAGC
>JBAXYB010000058.1:0-19003 GCA_037127585.1 Verrucomicrobiota bacterium | reverse complement strand
CCGGTGTGCAAGTCATCACCGTGCCGGATCAACGCTGGGCCCGGTGCGACATCAAGAGCGTGGCGTTGCTGGCCAACGTGCTCGCGTACAATGCCGCCCGGCAGGCGGGCGCGCAGGACGCGGTTTTTTGTGAAACGGATGGGACCGTCAATGAAGCGACCGCCGCCAATCTCTTCCTCGTGGAAGACGGACGGTTGGTCACGCCGGCAAATGGCCCGCGGTTATTGGCCGGGGTGACGCGCGATAAAATTGTGCAAATGACCGGAGCGACGGAACGGCGCGTGACGAAGGACGAGCTGCTAAACGCCGACGAGGTTTTTCTATCGAGTACGACGGCGGAAGCGGTGCCAGTGATTGCGGTGGACGGGAAACCCATTGGCTCCGGTAAGCCGGGACCGAAGACGGCGGAAGTTTACGCGCAATTCGTGCGGACGTTTGCCGGTGGTCAGTAGCGTTTATCGTCGAACAGCATGCGCGCTCCGGCCGGCAGGAGCGAGGACGGCTGATTTTCCATGCGGAATTCCTTGGGCGTGAACGCGCGGAAATGGCGGAGTTGTTCGCTGGCTTCTTGCGGGGTGATTTTGGTGACGATTTCGCCGCCGGTCCGGCGTTGCATATCTTTGCTGGTCGTGTCGTAAGCGGAATCGAAGCCCTTCACGGTTTGTTGGAGCTTGGTGATGCGCATGTCGTGTTCTTGCTGGGCCATGAGCAGGACGCGGTCGCGTTCTTTCGGGTTGGTAATGGATTTGGCGAGTTGGACGCGTTTATCGTAATCGGATTCGATCATGATCACCTGCATCTGCCGGTAGGATTCCATCATCAATGCGAAAGCATTGTCGTGGCTTCGCAATTCTGAGACGGCACTCGCTTTGACGCCAGAAACAGGCTTATCCTCGGCCGAAGCCGCTGAAATCACCAATCCAAGACCAATCATCCCTGAGAAAATGCCCTTCATATTCATAGGCATTCCCTATAAGCGCACCGCATGCCAGCCGTGGTTTTGCACACCATTGACAATGGGGGGCGGGCTGTTAAGATGCCGCCCCTTTACGAAAGAACACAGACATGAAACGTACGTACCAACCATCCAAACGCCGCCGGCAACGCCGCGTCGGCTTCTTGAATAAGACGCGCACCAAGCGCGGGCGCGCCACCTTGGCCCGCCGTCGCCGCCGGGGCCGCAAGAAGTTGACGACCGCCTAACCGAGTCGCACCCTGCGTGGAGCATGCGCGCCCTCAACTCCCGAAACGCTCGCGGATCCAACGAAACTCGCAGTTCCGCTGGATCTACGACCACGGCCAACGGCATCCCAGCCCGCTGTTCGTGGCCGTGGTGCTCGACACCCCGGACCAACCGCGGCGCGTCGGCTTCGTGACCAGTCGCAAGATTGGCAACGCCGTGGCTCGCAATCGCGCGCGCCGGCTGCTCCGCGAAGCGTACCGTCTCAATCAACATAAACTCCGAACCAATTTTCAAATTGTCATGATCGCCCGCCACGCTATTAACGGAAAAGCTTTTCGCGACGTCGAAGCCTGCCTGCTCAACCTCGTGCGCACGGCCGGATTGCTGCAATGAAACGCGCCATCCTCTGGCTCTTGCAAGCCTACCGGCAACTCGCGCCGGCGCGTGGGTTGTTGCTCGTGACGAGTTGTTGCCGGTACGAGCCGAGCTGTTCGCATTACGCGAGCGAAGCCGTCGAACGGCATGGCGCCGTCCGCGGCACCTGGCTGGCCACCCGCCGGCTGGCGCGGTGTCACCCATTTCATACCGGCGGCTACGATCCGGTCCCCTGAAGCATCATGGATAAACGCACCATTCAAGTTGTTCTACTCTGCATGCTGGCTTTGTTCGGCGTGCAATTCGTCATCAATAAAATCTATCCGCCGGTGCCGAAGAAGGCCCGGCCGGTCGCCCTGACGAACTCCGTCACCACGGCGTTGCCGGCGTCCACCAACGTCGTCGTCGAGCAAATCCAGCCGGCGCCGGCCGTCGAGCATGGCCCGGAGCAAATCCTCGCGGTCAGCAATGATTTCATTCGTGTCGAATTCACGAGCCGGGGGGGCGGAATCAAGTCGGTCGAGCTGCTCAAGCAAAAAGACAATGGTCACGGCCACGTGCTCCTGCACGGCCCGGCCTTGGTGCTCAATTCCAGCAGCACGGCCGAGTTTGCGCTCGAACAGAAAGACCCCACCACTGTCGTGATGCGCGCGGCCGGGGTGACGAAGACCGTGTCGCTCGGCACCAATTACCTGATGACGGGCAGTCTCGAGTTCGCCAACGCCGTGAATCTCACAAACGTTTCCATCGCCGTCGGTGTCGCGACGCCGGCCACTTCGAAAGAAACGCCGCAGTACTTGATCGCGGATTGGGAAGGCGGTCCGAAGTGGTCCGACCGGAACCTCGGCAAGATCATGAAGCGCGAAAAAACCGGCGAGAACCACGAACTCATCCAGGCCAATTGGGTGGCGGTTAAGAGCCAGTATTTCGTGCAGATTGTGTCGACGGCCACCAATGCCAGCAGCGTCACCTACAACAGCGTCGGACTGCCGGCCTGGCCAACCGATCCCAAGAGCGCCGCCACCAACGGCGTGGCCGCGCAGATCGAAGTGCCGGTATACCGCGGGACGGATGGCCGCGCCGTCTGTGCGTTTACCTACTATGCCGGCCCGCGCGACTACGACCGGCTGCTCGCGCTCGGGCAACATCAGGAAGAGGCGATGGATTACGGTTCGTGGATGGATTTCTACTCGGGGATCTTCGGTTTGATGTTGTTCCGCGGTTTGAATTTCTTTTACGGAATCATTCCGAGCTACGGCGTGGCGATTCTGCTGGTGACGCTGGCGTTGAAGATTATCTTCTGGCCGATTCAAGCCAAGAGCATGGCATCGATGAAACAGATGCAGAAGTTCCAGCCGCAGGTGGCGAAGTTGAAAGAGAAGTACAAAGACGACGCCGCGCGCCTGAACCAAGAAACGATGAAGCTCTACAAGGAGCATAAGATTAATCCGTTCGCCGGTTGCTTGCCGATGTTCGTCCAGTTGCCGGTCCTGATGGCGTTTTACAAAGTGCTCATCAGCGACATCGCCACGCGCGGCGTACCGTTCTTGTGGATCAAAGATCTCGCGTTGCCGGATACGATTTTTATGGTGGCCGGGTTTGGCATCAATCCCTTGCCGTTGGTGATGACCGGCTCGATGATCTTGCAGCAGAAACTCACCCCGCAGACCGGAGATCCGCAGCAAGCCAAGATGATGATGTTCATGCCGCTCATCATGCTCATGTTTTTCTACAACACCGCTTCCGGCCTGACCCTCTATTGGACGTTGCAGCAACTCCTCTCAATCCTGCAACAATGGTGGGGCATGCGCAAAGACAAGCAAGCCGGCCTCGTCCCGGTCACCAGCAAGGCCAAGTAAGGACCACCATCGGAGAACTCGTCAACATGGAACAGCCGCTCGGAACCGAAACTGCCCCAGCTTCAACTCCTGTTCGCCCCACCACCCCCCGCGACCCGCAAGATGTGCTCACGCAAATCCTTGCCGGCCTCGGCATCCCGGCCACCATCACACTCGACACCCAGACCGGCGTCACCCGCTTGCTCATCACCACCGCCGAACCCGCCCGCTTGATCGGCAAACACGGTCAGACCCTTAGCCAACTTCAATTCCTCGTCAACCGCATCCTCTTCCGCCACGACCCCAACGCGCCCCGCGTCACCCTCGACTGCGATGGCGGTGGCACCGCCGCGCCCGTTCAGCCGACCGACGATCTGCTCGACAAATGCACCGCCGCCGCCGGCAGCGTGCGCCGCTGGGGCGACTCCGTCCTGATCGGTCCGTACGGCACGGACGAACGCCGCCGCATTGAAGACTACTTTGCCCAAGACGTCGAAATCGAAGCCATCAGCGAAGGCGGCGCCGAGACAGCCCACAAGAAAATCATGCTCCGCATCCGGCAAACCCCGATCATCGCCCCCGGCCAGACGCGCCGGTAATTGGACAACCAGCACCCCCTCACCTTAATCCTCTCCCCCAAAGGACAAGGGGAGAGGGTCAGGGTGAGGGTTCGGCCAAAGGTTAGAACGGCACCCGTCCAGCGCGTGACACTTGCCTCGCGCATATCAATCAGGTATCAGACGGCAGGCCACGCAATTTTACGGACAACAAACCGGGAAACTTTTTGTTATGAATCCAACTTCCATCTCCACTGCGCCGGGCCGCGTCTATTCCGTTGTCGGCGACCGCTACCATTTTCTGGTCACGGGCGAGGAAAGCGGCGGCGCCTTTGCCATGATTGAGTTTCTCGTCCCACCTCAACATGGACCGCCACCGCACGTCCATCACCGGGAAGACGAAGTGTTTTACGTCCTCGAAGGCGAGTTTACTTTCACTGTTGCCGGTAAGACAATTCACGCCACGACCGGCCAAACGCTTTACGGCAAGCGGGACGTCCCGCACACGTTCAAGAACACCGGCGCGAAGGCGGGCCGCATGCTGGTCGTCGTCACGCCGGCAGGCTTGGAAAAATTCTTCGCTGAAATCGGCACGCCACTCGCCACGCCGCAGTCCGCGCCCGTCGAACCAACGCCCGCCGATTTTGCCCGCCTGCTGGCCGCCGCCCCGCGGTACGGCCTGGAGATCATCGCGCCGCCTCTCTGAGAATTCCATCTGATGGCCTAATTTACAGTTTACAGCGTTGACCCCGGTGCCCACAGGGTGTTTGACTAAATTGTCCAAAGCGGAGGTTTGAAATGAATTGCCAAGTTTGCGCAGCTGTTGTCTTATCTGGTTGTCTAGGTTTGCTTTCATGTTCGACATTCGGTCAGCAAAAACCTACGGCTCAAATCACAATACAAGTGCGAACAGAAGATGGCCTCGCGGTTCACGGGGCTGTGATTAGTGCCAGCACTTTTCTACGCTGGGACCCGGGAGAAAATTTCGGTCAGGGTAAGTATGCGACCGCAACCGAGAAAACGGATGAAAACGGTATGGCAATAGTATCAATGGCCAGTCTCGAAGGCGAAATTGCCTACGGAGTGCTAGACCTCCCCAACTTCTATCACGATCGCCCACGCCATTTTCAGTTCACCAAGGCGGCACTTGGGAGATGGGGGCCGTGGAACCCGACACTGGAAATTGTTCTCAAGAAGAAATCTGATCCGGTCCCGTTGTACGCCCGCAAGATCGAGGTGTGGCAAGGAGTGATCGCAGATGCGCTGTTGACTACCAACTCAGTCGGGTTTGATCTACTGAAAGGCGACTGGCTGCCGCCTTATGGGAAGGGCGAGGTTGCCGACTTCATCTTCTCACTGAAGCAGAAGCTTGGCGATATGACACCAGATCGCATTCAGATTTTCGACAGCGAATTTGTTGTGGGGTTCTCGAACAAAACCGACGGCATTCAGTCGGCGTATGCAGATCCACAGGGTGGCAGTATTCTACGCTTGCCTCGGATGGCACCCCAAGATGGCTACATCCCTTATCTCGTGCGGCATATAAGTCAAAATGGACGTGGCCGACAGGGTGATCTTCCCCGCGCGGATCAAAACTACTTCTTTCGCGTCCGAACCAAGCGGGATGACACTGGGAAAATTGTAAGCGCACTTTATGGCAAGATTCACGGGGAGTTCGAGTGGGGGCTGCGAGGGCAGCTTGGATTTACCTACTACCTCAATCCCACCCCCGATGAGCACAACTTGGAATTTGATCCCAAACGCAACCTCTTTAAGAAACTGAAGTCGCTGGAACAAGTTCACGATCCATAGTCATTAGGGTCACCCATCACATTTCGATAGGAATAGCCTTCCGTCAAAATAAACGCCCCGTGGCCCCGGATCTTCCAAGACTGGTCAAGGAAGCGCAGGCGAAGGACAAGAAGATCAACGCCAAGTAGCAGCCTATCATCGGGGTCACCCATTAAAGGTTCCGCTTAAGACAAAAGTTTCCTCGCTGGCTTTCCCAGCTTTCGTTCCTTCTTCTCCGTCCCGCTCGAGGTGGGGCCAGCCGCCTAGCTTTGGGCGCTTGCGCCATACGACTCGTAAGCTCGTCAGCCAACACCAATCCGCTCGACACCCCGGTCACGATGCGGCAGATTCGCGGCATGAGCGGTTATGACTCCATGCTATACCGGCGCTGCGGGCGCAGCGGCCTGAAACTTCCCGCCATCTCCCTCGGGTGTTGGCACAACTTCGGCGCCCACGCCAACCACGACGAAGCCCGGTGCATGCTCCGGCGTGCTTTCGATCTCGGCATCACCCACTTCGACCTCGCCAACAACTACGGCCCGCCGCCCGGTAGCGCCGAAGAATTCGTCGGCCGCGCTCTCGCCGAAGATTTCACCCAGCACCGGGATGAACTCATCATTTCCACCAAAGCCGGTTACCTGATGTGGCCGGGCCCGTACGGCGAATGGGGTTCGCGCAAATATCTCCTCGCCAGCCTCGACCAATCCTTGCGCCGGTTGAAACTCGATTACGTCGACATCTTCTACTCCCACCGGCCCGACCCAAACACGCCGCTCGAAGAAACCATCGGCGCGCTCGACCACGCCGTCCGTTCCGGCAAGGCTCTCTACGCCGGCATCAGCAGCTACAACGGCGCGACCACGGACGCCGTCATGAAGATTGCCGGCGAACTCCGCACGCCGCTCATCATTCATCAGCCGTCCTACTCGATGTTGAACCGCTGGATCGAACCGGATCTCTTGCCGGTCACGAAACGCGAAGGCCTCGGCGTTATCGCCTTCTGCCCGCTCGCGCAAGGCCTGCTCACCGACAGGTATCTCGCCGGCATTCCCAAAGATTCGCGCGCCGCCAATCCCACCGGATTCTTGCGCGAGAAAAACGTCACCCCCGAAGTCCTCGCGAAAGTCCAGCAGCTGGCCGGTATCGCCCAGCAACGCGGCCAGAGCATGGCGCAGATGGCGCTCGCATGGGTGTTGCGCGACGACGCAGTTACGAGCGCGTTGATCGGCGCGAGCCGGGTCAGCCAAATTGAGGACAACGTCGGCGCGCTGGCCAACTTGAAGTTTGCTCCCGAAGAATTGACTGCGATCGACCGAATTTTAGCCGGCTAGACGGGAATTATGCTACCGCTCACAGTTTCAGGACCGGCCGCGTATCTCAACGGTCAGTTTATTCCGACCGCTGATTGCCGGCTGCCCATCTCTGATACCGGCATTGTTTTCGGCGCGGCGGTCGCGGATTTGGCGCGGACATTCAACGGTCAGCTCTACCGGCTGGAAGATCATGCGCGCCGATTTTTTGCATCTGCCGAAGCAGCCCATCTTGTTCCGCCGCATTCGCTGGAGGAAATTTGCACGCTCGCGCGGGCGCTGGTTACCCACAACTATCAGCGCGAACAAACGTTGGTGATGTATCTGACCGGCGGCGCAAATCCGGTCTATGCCGGCACGACGGGACTGCCGGCCGAGCCGAAGCCGACGTTTGTGATGCACACGTTTCCGACCCCCGTCCACCTGTGGCGGAATTTCTTCCTGACCGGCGGACAGTGCATCACGCCGGCAATGCGCCACTCACAGTGTCTGCCGGCACAAATCAAACATCGCAACCGGCTCCACATGTGGATCGGCGAGCGCGAAGTGAAACAGGTGGACCCGGCCGCCGTGCCGTTGTACCTCGATGTCCACGACCACATCGCGGAGACCGGCGTCTCGAACTTCGTGATCTATCGGAACGGTACCGTCTTTTCCCCGCGCCGGGCCAATATTCTCTGGGGCGTAAGCCTCACGGTGTTGACGGAGATTCTGGCCGAGATGCAGATCTCGTTTGCCGAGGCTGATCTCACTGTCGCGACAGTCCACGCGGCGGAGGAGGCGTGGCTGCCGATGACGACGTGTTGTCTCGCGCCGGTCACGAAGCTGAACGGCCAACTCATCGGCACCGGCCAACCCGGGTTGATGTGGCGCCGGATTTTGGATCGGTGGAGTCAACTCACCGGCAAAGATGTTTACCGGGAAGTGACGACGGCTTGAAGCAAGCTCTCGAAGATTAACCGGCCGTCCTCGCTGCCGAGGATTTTTTCGCTCGCCCGCTCGGGGTGCGGCATGAGGCCAAAAACATTCCGGTTCGCGTTGCAAATGCCGGCGATGTCGCCCACGGAGCCGTTGGGATTCTTGACGTACCGGAGCAGCACGCGGTTCTCGTGGTGGAGTTGGGCGAGGACGGCGGGTTCAGCAAAGTAACAGCCTTCCCCGTGCGCAATCGGGAGTCGCAAGATCTGCCCGGACCGGCAGGCGTTGGTGAACGGCGAATCGTCGGTTTCAACGCGCAACTGCACCCAGTCGCAAATAAATTTCAGCCCTTTGTTGCGGATGAGCGCGCCCGGCAACAAGTGCGCTTCGCAGAGAATTTGAAACCCATTGCAAATACCGATGACCAGCCCGCCGGCTTGCGCATGCGCCGCGACCGCTTTCATCGCCGGTGAGAACCGGGCAATCGCCCCGGTCCGCAAATAGTCGCCATAACTGAATCCGCCCGGCACCACCACGCAGTCCACACCGCCGAGGGTCGCGTCCTTGTGCCAGATGTAGCGGGTCGGCTGGCCGAGCACGTTGGCCAACACGTGGTACGCGTCCTGATCGCAGTTGCTGCCGGGAAATTGGATGACGCCGCACTTCATTGGATCTTGAACTCGTAGTCTTCGATGACCGGGTTGCTGAGCAATTTGTGGCAGGCCTCGTCGATCTTCTTTTTGAGCGCGGCCTTATTGCTCCCGGTGAGTTCGACTTCGATAAACTTGCCGATGCGGACTTCTTTCACGCCTTTGAAGCCCAGCGACTCCAGCGCGTGTTGCACCGTCTTGCCCTGCGGATCGAGCACCGTTTTCTTCGGCATCACAGTAATCTTGGCTTTCATGCGCCGGCGTTCTTAACACGACCATCCGCGGCTCCGCAAGTAATGAGGCGTGGCGCGTTGGTCGAATGCCGGTCATTGCCTGTCAACGCCCTTCACGGTACGCTCGCGCCGTGAAGGAAATTTGGCGCAAACTTGATGCGTATTGCCGGGCTCGCGATTGGCGCGGGTTCGATCCGTACGATGGATTGAATGCGCCACTCGTCCCGCCGGGTAAACTGGGCCGGCAGGTGTGGACGCAGTTCCACCGGCGCAGCCCGGTCAATTTGCGCCCGCTCTGCGGGATTGTGCCGACGTTGAACTCGAAGGGGCTGGCGCTGTTTGCGCTCGGCAATGGCGAACCGGAGTTGTTGGAGAAACTCCGGCAACTGCGCAATCTCGATGGCGGTTGGGGGTATCCGTTCCCGTGGCAGCAACGGGCGTTTTATGCGCCGCACGGGGCATCGAACTTGATTTGCACGGCGTTCGCGGCCCGGGCGCTCAAGGTCGATGTTTCGGAGTTCATCGACAAGAACCTGCTCCGGCAGGGTTGGATCACGTATATCTCCGGGAGCGATACGCAGGTTCACAATATTAATATGATTGGCGCCGCGGTGGTGGGCCGGCGGGAGTGCATGGAGTTTTCGGTGAGCCGGCAGCGGCCGGATGGGTCGTGGTGGTACGGCGAAGCGCCGAATCAGCGGTGGATCGATAACTTTCATACCGGCTACAATCTGGTGGCGTTGCAGGCGACCGGCTGGTTTCCTGAGGCGGCGCAACGCGGGTTTGAGTATTGGGACAAGACGTTTTGGACGCCGGAGTTCGCGCCCCGGTATTATCACGACCGCGATTATCCGTTCGACACGCATTGCAGCGCGCAGGGCATCTTGACGTATCTCGCCTTCGGGGAAATCCAGAAAGCGAACGCCGTCGCGCAGTGGGCGCTCGCGAATATGTGGGATGAGCGGGGGTTTTTCTGGTATCAGCGCGGGCGCTGGTTTACAAATCGCAACTGCTACATGCGGTGGACGCAGGCGTGGATGTATTACGCGCTCGCCGAACTCATCAAAGCCAATGCGAATCGTTAACGTCGTCGGGGCCCGCCCCAATTTCATGAAGATCGCGCCGTTGCTGCTGGAATACCGGCGGCATCCGGACGCGTTCACGCCGGTCTTGGTGCATACCGGACAGCATTACGACGTGAATATGTCGGATCTGTTCTTCCAGCAACTCGGGATACCGGCGCCGGATGTGTTTCTCGGCGTCGGCTCGGGATCGCATGCGGAACAGACGGCCAAAGTGATGATCGAGATGGAGAAATTGCTCATTGCCCAGCCGGCCGACTTGGTGGTGGTGGTCGGGGATGTGAATTCGACAATGGCGGCGACACTTGCGGCGGCGAAACTCTGTATCCCGGTCGCCCACGTCGAGGCCGGCTTGCGCAGCGGTGACCGGACGATGCCAGAGGAAGTGAACCGGTTGGTGACCGACGCGCTGAGCGATTACTGTTTCACGACAAGCCAGGATGCCGATGAGAACTTGCGCCGCGAAGGCGTACCGGCGGCGAAGATTCATTTTGTCGGAAACCTGATGATCGACACGTTGTTGCGGTTGAAGGACGTCGCGGGCCGGTCGGAAGGCCGGTATGGGTTGGTGACGCTGCATCGGCCGAGCAATGTGGACGATAAGGTGGTGTTGACTGAGATTTTGTCGGCGTTGGATGTGATTCAGAAGGATTTGCCGCTGGTTTTCCCGGTGCATCCGCGGACGGCAGGGAAGTTGAAGCAGTTTGGGTTTTGGGACGAGTTGAGCCGGTGGGGGAATCTGAAGTTGATGGAGCCGGTGGGATATTTGGATTCGTTGCGGTTGATGGGGGGCGCGACGATGGTGCTGACGGATTCGGGCGGCGTCCAAGAGGAAACGACGGCGCTCGGGGTGCCGTGTCTGACGATTCGCGAAAACACTGAGCGGCCGGTCACGGTGACGGAGGGGACGAACACGTTGGTCGGTACGAGTCACGCGAAGATTGTCGCCGAGGCGCGGCAGATTCTGGCCGGACACGGTAAACGTGGCCGCATTCCGAAATATTGGGACGGGCAGGCCGCTCGAAGGATTGTTGAATGTCTGCTGCGAAAGTAGTCCTGTTCGGCATTCCCATCGATAATCTGACGATGGGCGAGACCCTCGACCGGATTGAGGAAATGATCCGCTCCGGTCAGCCCCACCAGCACGTGGTCGTGAATGTGGATAAGATCATGAAACTCCAACACGACCCCGCACTCCGGGAAGCTGTCTTGGGATGCGATCTGATTAATGTGGACGGCCAGCCGGTTGTGTGGGCGTCTCGAATTTTACATTCACCTCTGAAAGAACGGGTTGCTGGCGTGGATCTGTTTTCGGCATTGGTCGAACGGTGCGCGCAAGGCGGTTACCGGCCTTATCTATTGGGCGCGACGCCGGCGGTGGTTGAGAAAACAGCCGGTATTCTAAAGGACCGTCACCCCAATCTGAAGCTAGCCGGCTGGCGGAACGGTTATTGGCGACCGGAAGAAGAGGCGCAGGTTGTGGCGCAGATCAAGGAAGCCAAGCCGGATGTCCTGTTTGTGGCGATGGGGTCGCCAAAGAAAGAGCTTTTCCTAAGGAAATGGAAGACGGAATTGCGGGTACCGTTTGTCATGGGCGTCGGCGGGACATTTGATGTGGTTGCCGGCGTGGTCAAACGCGCTCCGCAGTGGATGCAACGGTGCGGGCTGGAATGGTTCTACCGGCTGTTGCAGGAGCCGGGACGGATGTGGCGCCGGTATTTGGTGGAAGATATGGCGTTCTTTGGTTTGTTGGCCAGAGAATGGTGGCGGCAGCACCGCCGGTAAGTTTAGGTCTTGCGTTCCCGACGTTTTTACAGAGAATACGGCACAATTATGGCAGAAACTAGCAAGCAGGATGTTGAATTTCTTGGACAATTTGAGCCGGACGTTTTCTGGCTAAAGCATGGCCGCAAGATTTTGTGGGGTGTCGCGGCGGTTGCCGTGATTGGGATTCTCACGATTTATCAGCAGCGCCGAGCGGCCGATCGTGAAGTAGAGGCTGCCGGCCGTCTGGCTCAAGCCAAAGACCCGGCCGAGTTGCAGGCGATTGCGCGGGATTATCCCAACCAGGTCATCGGCGCCCAAGCGTTATTGCGGCTGGGGGGACTTGAGTTCGAGGCCGGTCGCCTCGCGGAAGCCGCCGCGGCGTATCAAGAGGTCGTCACCCGGTTTCCGAGTAATCCTTTGGCGGACCCGGCCCGGCTCAGCCTGGTTGCGGTCGTCGAGGCGCAAGGGAATTTAGAGGCTGCCAAGTCCCAATATCTCCAACTGGCGAGTCAGCCGGGTAGTTATTTAGCCGTCGCTGCCAAGGTTGGGGCGGCACGGTGTGCCGAATCGCTCGGCCAGACCAAAGAAGCGCAGCAGCTATATGAAGAGTTGGTGCCGGCGGTGCGCGGCACGGCTTGGGAAGGGACTGTCTTTATTCGTCGCGCAATCGTGACCCGGGCGGTCGGTCCTGTTCCACCCGCGCCAACGGCAGCGGTACCAGATTTTCAATTGGGCAAGTAAACGTAATCCACAGTCAAACCGCTATTTACTGACCCAAAAATTGCCTGTTTTTTCGCACTTGACTGTTTTCCGTTGTTCTCATACAACTCGCGCAACTCGAAAGAGCCTTGCCGACTTGGGGGTGGGAAAGATCGATTTCCCCAGACACGGCGAAGCGATAGTGGACGGGCGGCGCTCCGCGCCAGAGGATTGTCGGCGCGGCCGGCAATAGGACAAAGATTGGGGTGGTGCCGAAACAATATTAACCGGTACGCCCAGCAGTGTTGGACGGAAAGTAAACAAAAAACAGGAGGAGACACAGTGAAGAAAGCATGTCTAGTGATTGCGTTGACCGCTTTGGGCGGCTTGGCGACAAACACATTGGCCGACGTTCAAAACATTCGCCTCAGCGGCGATATCCGCACGCGCGGATATTACCTGACTGATGCGGCTGAAAGCTCAGGCTCGAGCAAAGATCAGTTACAATCATCATCGTTCTTCATCGAGCAGCGCACGCGCGTTTGCGTGGAAGCGGATCTCGAAGATCACGTCTTGGTGGTTGTAACCCTTCAGGCTCAGGGCCTCTGGGGTGATTCCAGCAGCGCCAACTCCAGCGGCGCCGGTACGGAAGACGATGCCGGTACTTCAATCAATCGCAGCTGGTCGACCGGCGTAAGCGAAGCCTATCTGCAACTCAATGAAGTGTTCTACTCGCCTGCGACCCTCAAGGTCGGCCGTCAGTTCCTCAACTACGGTCGGGGCTTGATCCTCAGCAGCGTCGAGCAGGAATACAACTACGATGCGGGCCGGTTGGTCTTGGATTACTATCCGTTGACCCTCGACATCGTCGGTGCGCGCATTGCAGATCAGGGATCCTTCGGTGGTGATTCATTCCACCCGAACGCGAACCTGCTGTTTGTTAATGCTCGCTATGAGATGAGCGATTCCTTGATCAAGGACGTCGAAGGCTACTTCGGCTGGTTGGGTCAAAGCTCCCAGGGCGGCGCGACCACCACCCAAGCCCCACCGACCGCTAATGGTGCTTCGCCGATGATCATCGGCCTCCGCAGCGACATGAACCTGACCGAAGGCCTCACGACCTGGATCGAAGGCGCGTATGAATTCGGCCAGAACGGCAACGTTTCCACAGGTCATATCAGCGCGTGGCTCGCCAATGCCGGCCTGCGCTTCTCGATGAAAGACACCAAGATGGCGCCGGTCTTCAATGCCAGCTACACCTTCGCCTCGGGCGGCGGTACCAGCGGCCAGAAGAACTTCGTCCCGTGGTTTGACTACGTCGACGGCTACAACGGCTACTTGTTCTGCCCGATTCTGTCCAACATTCACATCTTCAATGTGGGTGCGACGGTCAAGACCTGGGAAAACGCCACGTTCTCCCTCCAAGGCTACTACTACATGGCAGCGGACAAAGACTCGTTCGCTGGCAGCAACCCGAACATCGACTTCGGTGGCTTGGAGTTCACGCGGGAAGCTGGCCAGTCCGGCAGCCGCGACCTCGGCTGGGAAGTTGATGCCATCATGGGCTACGACTACAGCAAGGACGTTCGCTTCCAAGTGGTCAACGCGTTCTTCATCCCGGAAAACGCCTACACCAAGTCACCCTTGGTTTCGCAAGTGGCGCACGAACTTCGTGGCGAAGTTAGCGTCAAGTTCTAAGCTCAGCTAGAACTTCAATCAGAGGAGCCCCCCGAGCAATCGGGGGGCTTTTCTTTTCCCCACTTTCCCGCTACACAATTCCCCGTGCAGAACCCCGCCGAAATCTTTGACGTTGTCGACGAATTCGACCAGGTGACCGGCCAAGCCACCCGCGCGGATGTTCACCGGCAACAACTCCGCCATCGCGCGATCCATGTCCTCCTCTTCAATAGCCGGTCGGAACTGCTCGTTCAAAAACGGTCCGCCACCAAAGACACGTTCCCGCTCTGTTACGACTCCAGCGCCTCCGGCCACCTCGATAGCGGGGAAGACTACGATGCCTGTGCCCGGCGCGAACTCCGCGAAGAGCTCGGCCTCGACTTGCCGGCGAGCGCTTTTACCCGGCAGTTCAAACTCACAGCTGATGTAGAGACTGGTTGGGAGTTTGTCTGGGTCTACGCCGTGCATGGGGACTTCGTTGTCACGCCCAACCCAGCGGAACTCGTTTCTGTCACGCCCATGAGCCGGGCGCAGATCGAAAGCTTGCTTACCGAACGGGCTGACTCTTGTGCGCGCGCCTTTTGCTGGATTATCCGCGAGTTCTACCGGAGACAGCCTCGATGAGCCGCCGCTGGGGTTGGGCGGGGTTGCTGGTGGTGTTAACGATTGCGGTCTACATACCGGCCCTCAGCGCCGGGTTCATCTGGGATGATGACGTCTTACTGACGGAAAATCTGCTGGTGCGGACAACAAGCGGCTTGGGCCAACTCTGGATCCCGTCCAAGACCATCGACTACTACCCGGTCACTTGGACCTCGTTCTGGATCGAATACCGGCTCTGGGGGCTGGATGCCACCGGCTACCACGTCACCAACATCCTCCTCCACATCTTGGGAGCACTCTTGGTCTGGCAAATTTTGGAGCGTCTGCGGGTCCGCGGGGCTTGGTTCGCGGCACTGTTGTTTGCCATCCACCCGGTCAACGTCGAATCCGTCGCTTGGATTGCCGAACGGAAAAACACTCTCTCTCTTGTCTTTTACGCACTGACCGTCCTGTACTTTCTGCGGGATAACCGGCGCTCCGACTGGATTGCCGTCGGGATGTTTCTGTTGGCGCTGCTCAGCAAAACTGCCGGGGTCATGTTACCGGCGGTGTTATTGTTGTGCAGTTGGTGGCAACGCGGCACCATCCACCGCCGTGATCTTTTCCGCACCATCCCCTTCTTTGCGCTCGCGGCAGTGTTTGCGGCCATCACACTCTGGAGCCAAAGTTGGGCAACCGGCTCCGGCGCGGCCATCGACCGCAGCCTCGTCTTTCGACTGGGCGCAGCCGGCCATGTGTTCTGGTTCTATCTCTTCAAAGCGATCGCCCCGGTCCGCTTGATGGCGGTGTATCCGTTGTGGAATTTTGACTCACCGGGATTAGTATTCTGGCTGCCAACCTTCTCGGCCGGGGCCGTCCTTGCCGTCGGCTGGGGTTTCCGTAAAACCTGGGGCAATGCCGGCGTCTTCGGTCTCGTCTACTTCGGCCTCATGCTTTTCCCGGTGCTCGGTATCCTCAACGCCCCCTACAGCGGCCGGTCACCCGTCGTGACCGATCACCTTCAATATCTGGCCCTGATCGGCATTGTCAGCCTCGTCGCCGCCGGTCTGACAAAACTCCCGGCCCCTGTTCGCCTCAGCCTCGGTGTCGCCATTGTCCTCCTGTTTGGCGTCCTCACTTGGCAGCGCGCCGTGGTTCATCAAGACCAGGAAAAACTCTGGACTGATACACTCGCCAAAAATCCCGCCGCTGGGAAAGCCCACTTCATGCTCGGAGTCGTTTACGAAAAACGTCGCGACTTCGAAGCGGCCATCACGCACTACCAGGCCGCGCTCCAACTCAATTCCAACACCGCCACCGTCCACAACAACCTCGCCAACACCCTCGCCAAGCTGGGCCGCCGCGCCGCGGCGCTCCCACACTACGCCGAAGCCATCCGCCTCAAACCCAACTTTCCCGACGCCCAGCGCAACTGGGCCAATGCCCTCTCCCAATCCGGCCAACACGCCGCCGCCATCCCGCACTACACCGCCGCGCTCCAACTCAATCCCGCCGATGCGCAAGCCCACAATAATCTGGGCGTCGCCCTCGCCGCCCAGCAGCAACTTCCCGAAGCGTGCCGGCATTTTACCGAAGCCGCCCGGCTCGAACCCGGTAACTCCGAATTCCGCGACAACCTCGCCAAGTGCCGGCAAGCTGGCCAATGAAACAACTCGATCTCCCGCTCGACCGGCCCGCGCTCTCGGTCATCATTCCCGTTCACAACGGTGGCGCAAAATTCCGGCAATGCCTTGCCAGCCTCACGCCGGCCCCGCTGGACATTATTGTCGTCGCCAATGGCGATACCGACGGCTCGGCGCAAGTGGCCGGGGCGTTTGGCGCGCAGGTTATTCGCCTGCCGGAAGCGTGCGGGCCAGCTCAGGCGCGCAATGCCGGCGCGCAAGCCGCCAAAGGCGAGGTGCTCCTTTTCTTGGATGCCGACGTGTCGGTCTTGCCGGACACACTCGCGCAAGTAACTCTTGAGCCGGGGGTGGCCGCGGTCTTTGGTTCGTATGACGATGCGCCGGCGGAGACGAACTTTCTCTCACAGTACAAAAACCTTTTTCACCACTACGTCCACCAGACCGGGCGCACAGAGGCCGCGACGTTCTGGGCCGGTTGCGGCGCGATCCGCCGGGATGTCTTCCTGGCCGTCGGCGGCTTCGATGAGAAATACCGGCAGCCATCGATTGAAGACATTGAGTTGGGTTACCGGCTGCGCCGGGCGGGGTATGCGATCCGGTTGCGGAAAACGCTCCAGGTGAAACATCTCAAACGCTGGACAGTCCGGTCACTGTTGCACGCGGATTTCTGGTGCCGGGCGGTGCCGTGGACGGAGTTGATGCAGCGCGACCGGCAGATGCTCGACGATTTGAATGTGACGTGGGCGGCGCGGGTCGCGGTCGTCTTGGCGTATCTCGGGCTGTTGGAATTGTTTTTTGCGTGGTGGTTGGCGTTGATTTCGTTGACGGCCATGTTCGCGTTGCATGCCGGGCTGCTGAGGTTTTTTGTCGCCAAGCGGGGGCTGGGATTCGCAATGGCAACGCTGCCGTGGTTGTGGTTCTATAACTTGTATAGCGGGCTGGGATTCGTGGTGGGCCTGGTGCGGCATTGGACTCGATGAAAAACAACACTGACCAACTCTTGCTCCGCGCGTTTGCACGAATCGACGCCATCGCGCTGGGTGTCGCGGTCGGCGTGCTGGCCGGCGGTGGCCTGTGCGCGGCCACACTGGCCTTGTTGATCAAAGGTGGGCCGCATGTGGGCCGGAATCTCTCGCTGCTGAACCAATACTTCCCGGGCTACACGGTCACCTGGCCGGGAGCGTTCGTCGGATTGGCGTATGGATTTGCGGCGGGATTCATTGGCGGTTGGCTGCTGGCGTGGGTCCGCAATCTCGTGGTCGCGCTGTATGTGCTGATCATCAAGATGAAATCTGCCGCCGCGGCGGGCCGGAGTTTCTTCGACAACTTGTGATGACCGACGTCATTATCATCGGCGGCGGACCGGCGGGGTTAACGGCCGCCTATGAACTTGCGCAGGCCGGGCGGCGGGCGGTCGTGCTGGAAAAAGATACCGTGCTCGGCGGCATTGCGCGGACGGTGAACTATAAGGGGTACCGGTTCGACATTGGCGGGCACCGGTTTTTTACGAAGGTCCCGGCCGTCGAGAGGTTCTGGCGCGCGGTGTTGGCGGACAGCGAGTTTCTGCGGCGCGACCGGCTATCGCGGATTTACTACACCAAGAAATTCTTCTTCTATCCGTTGCGCGCGTGGAATGCTCTGAGTGGGCTGGGTTTTTGGAACAGCCTGTGCATCGTGGCGAGCTATGTATGGGCGCAATTATTTCCCATCCAACCGGAGCTGACGTTCGAGCAATGGGTGACGAACCGGTTCGGCGCGCGGCTGTACCGGACGTTCTTCAAGTCGTACACGGAAAAAGTCTGGGGCATTCCGTGCGACCAGATCTCCGCCGAATGGGCTGCGCAACGGATTAAAGGCTTGTCGTTGCTGGCAGCGTTGAAGAACGCGTTACTTCAGCAGCCGAACACCATCAAGACGTTGATCGATGCGTTCGATTATCCGCGACTCGGCCCCGGCCAGATGTGGGAGACGGTCGCGACGCTCATCCAGGCGCACGGCCACGAGATCCGGTCTGACGCGCCGGTTGAAAAAATTCATTGGACGGCCGGGCGGGTTACCGGGGTGGAGACGGATGAACTGGTGACCGGGTCGTACTATCTGAGCAGTATGCCGTTGCGTGAGTTGATTGAGAAACTCTCCCCAGCGGCACCCGCGCCAGTCCGGCAAGCCGCCGCGCAGTTGCACTACCGGGATTTCCTCACCGTCGCGCTCATCGTTAACCGCCGCGATGTCTTCCCGGATAACTGGATTTACATTCACGATCCCGACGTGAAGATGGGGCGAATTCAGAATTTCAAGAACTGGAGTCCGGACATGGTGCCGGATCAAAACAAGACGTGCCTCGGGCTGGAGTATTTCTGTTTCGCGGGCGACGGGTTGTGGACAATGCCGGATGCGGAGTTGATTGAGTTGGCGAAACGCGAACTGGAACAAGTGGGGCTCGCGCGGGCCGCGGAAGTCGAGGACGGCACGGTAGTGCGGATGCCGAAGGCGTATCCGGTTTACGACGGGGCCTACGGCGAACATCTGGCGGTCGTGCGCGAGTTTCTCGGTTCGCTGGAAAACTTGCAGGTGATCGGTCGCAACGGCATGCACAAGTACAATAACCAGGACCACTCGATGTACACGGCGATGTTGGCTGTGAAAAACATTTGTGGTGGCCGCTACAATCTCTGGCAAGTCAACGCTGACGCGGAGT
>JBAXYB010000057.1:0-19409 GCA_037127585.1 Verrucomicrobiota bacterium | reverse complement strand
ACCTGTGACCTCTTCCATGTCAAGGAAGCGCTCTAGCCAACTGAGCTAATCGTCCTCGCCACCGTGGGCGCATACTACCGACCCCAGGCAAACCTGTCAACCTACCGGCCTCATTTGGCTAAAAATGTCCGCAATTGCAGGCACATCGACTGCTAGTACTGGTGGGTAATGACAAGTTGGCGAATAACCCGTTGGGGTTTGGTCGGCGTGGCGTGTTGGTACGCCGCGGCGCCGGTCGTGTGTCGCGCGGATGACACGAACGACTTGCGGGAGATTGTCCGGCAGCTCCAGCACCAGGTCGCCGAACAACAACGCGTCATCAACTCGTTGACGGAAAAAATCCAGCATCTCGATGCCGTGCCGCCCAGCGAACCGACGCACGGAATATCCATTGGCAAGCGGGTCGTTCTCAGCGGCGAAGCCGGCATCGCATTCTTTTCGGGCGATAAGGACAGCCAATATCCCCACGCGGAGTTTCGTATCGATGAAGCGAAAGTGTTCCTCGATGCGTTGGTCATGGACAACGTTTACTTCTTCGCCGAGCTGAATCTGACCCAGCGAGAGTCCGGCGACAACTCTGTCGACATCGGCGAATTGTATCTCGATGTCGAAAACATTTCGCGATTCTGGCATCACGACAATCAACTCAGCCTCCGCGCCGGTCGGATGGATATTCCATTTGGCGAGGAATACCTAATGCGGGACGCGATTGATAATCCGCTCATCTTTCACACGCTGGCCGATTTCTGGGGCGTTGATGAAGGCGTCGAGTTCTATGGCAAGCTCGGGAAGGTCTCGTACGTTTTCGCGGTGCAAAACGGCGGTGAACCGCCGTTGCGCGATGCGAATGCTGACAAGTCTTTCACCGGTCGGCTGAGTATTGATCCAACCCAGTGGCTGCACCTCAGCGCGAGCGGCATGCGCACCGGCACGATCGATGTGAACGGCGATGGCGTTGCGGAAATGTGGTTTGGCAACGCGTATCTTGGCGCGATCGGCCCGGCCGCGACGACGTTCCATGCCGAAATTGCCGAAGGCGATGTGATGATCAATCTGCCGCGCGGCCGCATTTGGGCTTCTGGCGGCTACCTGCACTTCGACGACAATGATCCCAACCAAAACGACAATCGCGACATCTACTTCTACTCCGTCGAAGGCCTCGTCAACGCCACCGACAAATTCTACGTCGCATCGCGGTTCAGCCAGATCCTTGTGTCGGGCGGCTACACGTTAGTCGGCAACGGGAACTACAAGGATTATCTGAGTGTGCTCACCTCTAACCTCTGGCGCTTGTCGTTGGGTGGCGGTTACCGGTTCAATCAGAATCTCGTCGTGAAACTCGACTACACTTTCGAACAAGGCACGGAAATCGGTGGCGATAAACGCACTCACGAAGACGTCTTTGCCGTGGAACTGGCGGCCAAATTTTGATGATGCGCGCACTGTTCATCGGTTTACTGCTATCCAGCTTCGTCAACGCCGGTACGATTACTGGTGTTGTGAAGGGGCAGGGGAAGGCCGAGGCTGAATCAGCCGGTGGTGGCAAATACGACAGCAAGAAATTCAAATTTGCCGAACGCGTTGACTACTCCCAGCTCCACGACTTTGTTGTTTACTTGGATGGGCCGGTCGGAGCGAAACCCGAGCCACCCAAGGCACCCCTGCAAGTGGTCGTCCAAAAAGATGCGCAGTTTTCACCACACATCTTACCGGTGGTCGTCGGCACAACCGTGGAATGGCCGAATAACGACGAGATTTTTCACAACGCCTTTTCGATGTCTGAGCCGAAGCCTTTTGACCTCGGGCTCTACAAGGACAAGATCAAGAAGCTGACCTTTGATAAACCGGGACGAATCGATGTGTTTTGTTCGATTCACAGCACGATGCACTGCGTCATTCTGGTGCTGGAAAATCCATTCTACGCTGTCGCCGATGCCCGTGGCCGGTATGCCATCGCGAACGTACCAGCGGGCACGTACAAACTGAAAGCCTGGCACGAACGCCTGCCGGCTCAGACTAAAGACATTGTCGTGCCGGAAAACGGCGACGTGAAGCTGGACTTCACACTCGGCATCACTGGCTTGCCGGAGTATTGAACCATGCGCCACCGGATGGTTTACAGCTTTCAAGCTAAAGTGCTGAGCATGATTGCCGTGGCCATGCTCGCACTGATGGCGGTCACCATTTGGGTCGTCAACTCGCACGTCATTGAGCAGTTGGAACAAACCGCCGCGAAAAACTTGCGCACCTCAGACGCCGTCTTTCGCAATATGCAGCGCGACCACGCCGAGAATCTCCTCCTCCGCTTCGGCAACGTCCCGAATGAGCCGCGCTTCAAAGCGGTCTCGCAGTTACGCGAAGTCAACACGATGCGCTTTCTGCTCAAGGAATTGGTCACCGAGTATGAAGTGGACTCAATCGTTTTCACCACCACCGAGACCGCCCCGTTCGCGAGCGTGGCCCGACGACCTGAAACCGACTTGCGCGACTTTGAAATCGCCGCCCAGAAAATTGCCGAGCGCGCCCGGGCCGGGTTGACCGTCTACGGCACCGACCAAATCGGCCGGAACATTTATGAATTGATCGGTGTGCCGGTCGTCATCAGCGGTCAATCCATCGGGGTTCTGGTCTTTGCCGTTGAATGCGGCCAGAGTCGGGCGCGGGAATTTCATCAACTCACCGGCTGCGATGTTGTCCTCATGGCCAACGACGTGGTCACCGCAACAACACTGAGCGATCCCGAACTGAAACCCACAACGGTCCGGGAATTTGCCAACACACTCGCCACCGCCGGCAGCCCCGAGCGCGGTTCAATCGAAGATATCAACCAACTGATCATCGGGCGCGACCACCGGCTCTTCGTCGCGGGCCGGTTCAAGTCGGCGACTCGCAATCGCGTGCTCTGGTATCTGTTGGTTTCATCCTATGAGAGTGAATTGACCGCCTTACGCACTACGCAGCGGAGTCTGTTGCTGATCGGTTTCTGTGGCGTGACGATTGCCATGTTACTGGCGTGGCTGTTGGTGCGCCGCGTCACACAACCGCTCCGGCAATTGCGCGACATCTCGGTCGCCGTCGGGCGCGGCGATTTCTCCCGCCAAGCGGATGTCCAATCCAGCGATGAATGCGGTCAACTCGCCGCCGCCTTCAACGCCATGACGCTCAACCTCGCGTCCGCCCGGCAAGAGCTGGAGCAGACGGTTGAAACATTGCGCACGACCCGCGACCGGCTGACGCAGAGCGAGAAGCTTTCCGCCATCGGCGAATTTGTCGCGGGCGTGACTCATGAATTGAACAACCCGCTCACCAGCGTCATCGGGTTTGCCGAACTGATGCAACAGTCCACCACCGACGAACGCCACCGCCGGCAAATCGATATCGTCGCGCGCGAGGCGCACCGGTGCCGGAAGATCGTCCAAAGTCTCTTGAGTTTCTCCCGGCAACACAAAATCGAGCGCAAGCTGATCAACGTGAACGATGTCGTGGATGCTGCCCTCGACATCCTCCAATACCAACTCCGCACCGGTAACATCCAAGTCGAACGCCGCCTCTCGCCCAACTTGCCCCCAGTCCTGGCCGACGATCATCAATTGCAGCAAGTCATCATCAACCTCCTCAACAACGCCCGCCAAGTCCTCGAAGACCGGTCTGCGAATGGGCGGATCCGCATCGTCTCACAAGCGCAAGCCGGTCAGGTGGAAGTCAGCATCCAAGACAACGGCCCCGGCATCTCCTCCGAGAATCTCAGTAAGATCTTCGCCCCATTTTTCACCACAAAAGAAGTTGGGAAAGGTACCGGCCTCGGTCTTAGTCTGTGCTACGGCATCTTGCAAGAACACGGCGGCACCATCACGGCGCACAGCGGACCAGGTGCCGGTGCGACGTTTGTCATGACCTTACCGGCGGCCGATCCAGTCGTCTCGGATAACCGCGCCACAGTGCCGGACCGCTCGCCGAATCTCAACGGCACCGGTAAGCGCATCCTCATCATCGACGACGAAGACGGGATTCTCGCCCTGACCCGCGATTTGTTGCTGGAAGAGCAGTTCACCGTCGAAACCGCATCGGACGGCGCCGCCGGACTGCGCAAGGCGCGCGCCACGCCGTTTGATGTGATTCTCTGCGATTGGAAAATGCCCGGCCTGACCGGCGGCCAAGTCTACGAACAGCTCCGGCGCACCCATCCGGAGTTGGCGGCCCGCATGGTGTTCATGACCGGCGATGTGGTCAGCGACACCACTCGGCAATTTCTGGATAACAACGAACGCGCCTGCATCGCGAAACCGTTCTCCATCGACGAATTCCACAACATCATCGCTGGGATGCTATTCGCCCATCAGAGCTGACCGGTCAGCACACCGGCGGCCAGGGCAAGCAACTCGCGTAGTATCTTGATCTCGGCAACCAGATTATTCCAGAGGCCGTACCGCAATCCGGCCCATGCACCCGGGTCCGCTTCCGCATCGGTTCCTGCCGCGTTGAGCCCGGCCACTTGCGTGAAACCGGCCTTGCGAAAATACAGGACCGCCCGGCGGAGATGAAATTCGGATGTCACGACGAGAACCGGCTCCGTCAATGCAATCGGCCCGAGCAAGCTGGCGATATTGTCGGCTTGTTGCCGGGTGTTTAACCCGCGGCTCTCCAGCCGAATCGCCGCCGCCGGTATCCCGCGCAGCACCAATTCATCTCGCATTCGCCCGACGCTGCTCTGCGCCGGATCTCCATCCGTGGGCATGGCGACGACGAATGTTGTGCCGGTCAGTCCGCGCCCAAACTCCGCGGCGTAGTACAACCGGATCAGACTCGATCCACTGGGAATTCCACCGCCACTGAGCACGACGATGTTGCGCGGGGTCACTGTGGGTGCGAAGTCTTTGGCGTTCAGCCAGTCCGTCAACCACTGCGGCGGGCCGGCAATGGCGGCCGCAAGCTGGAGGAGCAACAGCCAACCGGCGAGTCGCAGAAGTCGTGCGAGTAGTTTCATAACATCATTCGGACTGCAATGCAGACACCATAGACTACCACCGCCATCCGAAGCCAGCGCGGAGACATTTTCTGCGCCGTGAGGGCACCGATGAAACCGCCGGCAATGGCCGCGACCGCCATGATCCCGCCGAGCCGGTAATCAATCCGCCCGGCGCAGACAAAATAGACCGCGGCCGAACCGTTGATGAAAACCGCCAACAGCGTCTTGAGCGCATTTGCGGTTTGCAAATCTTCCGGCAGGAAGATTGCCATGGCCGCCAGCATCATGATGCCGATCCCGGCCCCGAAGTAACCGCCGTAAATCCCAATCGCGAGCTGACAGATCCAAAGAGCGACCGCGTGTTTCTTTGGGTGCAACGCCGCGCGCTGCGTCATCCACCGCGCGATCGGCTCGTTCAAAATCAACAGTCCGCAGGCCAGTAAAATGAGGAAGGGGACGATGGTGCTAAAAAGTCTCTCCGTCGTCGCGAGCAACAAAATCGCCCCGGCCAGCCCGCCGATCAACGAAGGCAATCCGTAGGTGATGATCAAAGCGCGATTCGCGCGCAGCCGCTCCCGGTAGGCCCACGCGCTCGCGAGTGAACCCGGGACCAGCGCGAGCGTGTTGGTGGCATTGGCGGCAATCGCGGACAACCCGCCGGCCATCAGGGCGGGGAAGGAGAACAACGTGCCGCCGCCGGCAATGGCGTTGACGAATCCCGCGGCGAACCCGGCGAGGCAAATGACCCACAAGTTATGCAAGCAGTTACTTTTTCGCGCGACGTTGTTGGGCGGATTCATACTACGCGGGTCATCCGTTTGTCGAGGTTGAGGGGGTGCCCGGAGTTCTTTCTTGCCTGACATCGGGGGACCCGCCAAAATTGCTGGATTGGGCGTGGCATTGCCGGGGATTTGACGGTTTTCCCAACTGAATGAGTGCGCCGTGTCGTTAGGCAGGCACGACGCGGTTAATGATCGCCAAGCCAGCGAACCAATCTTCTTCCGGCAAGCCAAGCGATATTTTTGGGAGTGAAAATGTGTTGTGCTGAGGTGTCGCGAGTGTAAAATGTTGCCCATGGAAATTGGAATTCGCTTCCAATGTGTAACCGATCTGAGTCCTTTCAAGATTCAAGAGTTGACCCCTTCGACTGGGAGGTGTGCTCGGAGCTGGGGCAATTGCGATGGGCGCTCCGCCACTCTTGTCGGCACTGGCGGGTGGACTACCCCCATTGATTCCATCAACAATTGGCGGGCCGCTCGGTGAAGCGATTGGTACTGCAATCAGTAACTGGTGCGACACGGATGAAAGCTACTGAACTACTTGCGCTGCTAGCGCAGCTACTCCTTGGAGGGGGATTGTCTGCATTTTCGTGGTACCTAACTTCGGCAACCCAGGACTTCATCACTAGGTGTACTTCCAAGTTTTGGGTCCGCATGGCCTATGGGATCGCGCTATTTACTTTGGTTGGTGTGACAGGCCTCGCTTCTCATACGATCCTCGACCAATTCGCCGTCGAACGGGTGAACTTCGAATTCTATTCCTTGGGGTGGAAGATTCCCTTCATCCTCACGATGGTCCTGAACGTTTGCAAACTATTGAGATTACCCAAAACGGATCACAATCAAGATTGAAGCCGGGATAACACTGATTGATCATGAACCAGTTCAACCATATCGTGAGGCCTTCGCAGGGCTACGGCCTCCCAAGCTGGCAGACGATTGCCGAGTACGACGGGGCCGGCAGCGTGACGGCGAAGTATGTGTACGGGCCGGGGATCGACGAGCCGGTGCGGCTGACGCGGGGCGGGACGAACTATTTTTATCACGCGGACGCGTTGGGGAGCGTGACGGAAGTGACGACGAACGGCGGGTTCAAGCGGCTTCGCAGGGTCACGTCTTGTTATTCAATAAATAGCTTACCGGCAGGCCGCAGACAACTGACCTTCCTCCTGAACTTGGAGCGTTTTCAGTGAGAGAACCGGAATGATCACCGATTCTGTGTGTGCCAATACAATTGTGTCAGACCCGTGCGCACCAGTGGATGTTGTCGCTCCACTCCTTTTCGCAGCCCACCGGGCCGCATCCATTCTGATCGTGCAGTCACCGCATTGCGCATCTCCAGTCGAGTCCGAACTAACTCTTATGGCGGCTGTAGATTCGAGTGTCGGTCACCAGCCAAACTTTATTGTCCAGACTTCGGCCGTCGAGCACTGCCAGGGCTTCCGTCAGCCGGCGCAGTAAAGCCGCACGATTGGGGCGGCGGAGGGTAATCACAATCGCTCCCGCATGCCGTTCGAAAGCCAGTGGAATCGTGTGGAAGAAGTCCTTGTCGGTCGTTATGAAGATTGCGTGTTCTTGCTGGGCGTGGGCGAATAGTCGCTCGTCGGTTGTGGCGGGCCCGAAAAACTCCAAGGCGTGGCTGGCGGTATGCCCGGTCTGCTGTAACTGCGGCAACGCTGACCGCGGGAAATTCTCATCGAGAAGGAATTTCATCCCCGCGCGTCAAGCTTCGACACTCTCCAAGGCGGTCAAGCCACCAGCAAACTCCAGACAGGAGCGAATATCCGCTTCGATCAGCGAGGGATAATCCTGAAGAATCTCCGCCACCGACTGCCCGGCCGCGACCGCGCCAACGACATTGGCGACGAGAATGCGCGTGCCGCGCACAACGGGTTTGCCGTGGCACACCGCCGGGTCAAAACTAATACGGTCAGAAAGCCAGCTTTGCATGCCCAAACTCTAGCCCCAGCGCCGAGGGTTGGCAAAGATTATTCTGTCAGGGTTATCGAAAGTGGGCGCGTCTGCCTGACCGAACCCCTACAACTGAACCGTTCTCAGTGAGCGAATCGGAATGAAAGCCGGTTTATCGTGATGTCAACCCAAACGCATCATGAATCGCGCGCGCGGCCTTCTCGGCGTCGGCCAAGGCGATGATGACGCTGATCTTGATTTCACTCGTGGAAATCATGTCGATGTTGACGCTGTTGCCGGCCAGCGTCTCGAACATCTTCGCCGCGACGCCGGGATGACTGCGCATGCCGATGCCGACCACCGAGAGTTTGGCGATGCCTTCGGTCGCGATGACCTCGCGGGCGCCGATGCTTTTAACGACCGGTTGCAAGACCTTTGCCGCCTTGCCAGCTTCGGTGGAGCCGACGGTGAAGGAAATATCGGTGAAGCCTTTCTCGCTGACGTTCTGCACGATGACATCGATGTTGATGTTCGCGTCGGCAATGGTCTTGAAGACCTGGGCGGCGATACCGGGTTTATCGGGCACGCCGACGAGAGTGACCTTCGCCTGGTTCTTGTCCACCGCGACGCCGCGGATGACGACGTCTTCCATCTTCGCTGTTTCTTCTTTCACGATAGTCCCCGGGTTGTTGTTGAAACTGCTGCGCACTTCAAACACGACGCCAAATTTCTTCGCAAACTCGACCGACCGCGCCTGCATGACCTTCGAGCCGAGCGCGGCCATTTCGAGCATCTCGTCGTAACTGATCTCCAAAATCTTCGAGGCGTTCGGCACGATGCGTGGATCGGCCGTGTACACGCCGTCCACGTCAGTATAAATCTGGCAAACGTCCGCTTTCACCGCCGCCGCAATGGCAATCGCGCTCAGATCGCTGCCGCCGCGGCCTAACGTCGTGATCTGCCCGTCCGCCGTCTCGCCCTGAAAGCCAGCCAACGTCACGATATTGCCGGCATCGAGAAATTGGTGGACGCGCTTCGGCGAAATGTTCGCGATCTTGGCTTTCGTGTGCCCGCCATCGGTGACGATACCGGCTTGGGCGCCGGTCAGACTGACCGCTTTCGCACCTAGTCCATGCAACGCCATTGCGAGCAACGCAATCGTGGTCTGCTCGCCGGTCGAGAGCAACACGTCCATCTCCCGCTCGGCAGGTTCCGGATGAACTTCTTTTGCCAGTTTGATGAGACTGTCGGTCACGCCGCTCATCGCGGAAACGACGGCGATGACCTGATTGCCGGCTTGTTGGGTCGCGAGAACGCGCTTCGCGACATTTTTGATTCGCTCGGGGTTACCGACCGATGTCCCGCCATATTTTTGTACGATAAGTGCCATAGACTTCGCGGCGGGAGACTAAGCAATGCGCAGCGGATGCGTCAATCACTTCTCGCGTGGTTATCTTCTTGCAACATTAGGCGAAGATCGTTGTATTGTCGGAGTCGGTTGGCAAAAACTTAACTACCCGGAGATCAACTATGCGAATGATGTTGGATGTCACAATGCCGCACGAACCGTTTAACACCCTCGTCCGCCAAGGCGTGGTCGGCCAGAAAATCGCGGCCGTGCTCGAAGCGATTAAACCCGAGGCGGTTTATTTCGGCGAGCACGAAGGGCAGCGCGGCTGTTTCATGGTGGTGGACTTGGCCGATGTTTCGAAGCTTCCGTCCATTGCTGAGCCGTTGTTTTTGGCGTTCAATGCCACGATCAAGTTCTATCCCGTCATGACGCCCGCGGACTTGCAGAAGGCCGGCCTCGACGCTATCGGCAAGAAGTGGGCGTAGGTCAAGAAACCGTTAGTCGAAGTTTTCCACGCGGATAACGACTGTCTTCGCCTTGACGACCGGCAGCCGGTCGATCTCGGCGATTGCGTCGCGGACGACTTTGTCTTTGGCGGTGTGCAACATCATGACCAACGGCACTGTCCCGTGCTGACAGGACTCGGGCGCTTCACGTTGGAGGACGGAGGCGATGCTGATGTCAGCATTGCCGAGGAGCTGGGAGATCTTCGCGATGACGCCGGAGCGATCTTCAACGGTCAACCGGATGTAATACCGGGATTCAACTTCGTCGATGGTGCGGATGCGGGGGTGCAGCCGGTGGCTGACGAAACCGGGCACGCGTTGCGGGCTGCCAAATTTGAGATTGAGGGCGGCATCGGCCAAGTCGGCGATGACCGCGCTTGAAGTCGCATCCGCGCCGGCCCCACGTCCGTAGAACATCGTTTCGCCCACGACATCGCCGCGCACGACGCAGGCATTGAAGACGCCGTTGACGTTCGCTAGTACATGACTGACCGGCACGAGGGTGGGGTGGACGCGGACTTCGACCGGGCCGCTGTCGCCGTCACCTTTGATGATGGCGAGGAGCTTGATCCGGTACCCAAGTTCGCGGGCAATCTGGATATCGAACTGCGAGACGTGCCGGATCCCTTCGACGTACGTGTTGTCGCAGCCGGTCCAGAATCCATGTGCAAGCGAGGCGAGAATCGTCGCCTTGTGCGCGGAATCACCGCCGTCGATGTCGAGGCCGGGATCAGCCTCGGCGTAACCGAGTTTCTGCGCTTCGGCCAAAATATCCTCAAACGCTTTGCCTTCATTGGTCATGCGGGTGAGGATGTAATTGCACGTGCCGTTGACGATGCCGTAGATCACGGGGAACCGGTTCGCGACAAAACCTTCGCGCAACGCTTTGATGATCGGTATGCCGCCGCAGACGCTGGCTTCGTAGAAAATGTTCGTCTGATTCTTCGTGGCCGCTTCGAAAATTTCTTCGCCGTAATGCGCCAGCAACGCCTTGTTCGCGGTGACCACGACCTTGCGGCGGGCGAGCGCTTCAAGAATCACGGTTTTGGCAAACCCGGTCCCTCCGACGAGTTCGATGATGCCGTGCACCTCTGGATCGTTGATGACCGCCATCGCATCCCGGCAGAGGACACTGGCCGGGACGGGCAAGTCTTTGAGCTTGGCTTCGTCCTTGTCGCAGACCCATTTTAAGTTCAGGCGAATGCCAAGCCGGTCGGCAATCAAGTCGGCATTACGGGTCAAGTTCTTGACCACGCCGCCGCCGACGATGCCGGCGCCGATCAGGCCGATATTGAATTGTTTGATAGTGCTCAACAGGGCGCGCAGTGTACCGACCGCGACCGGCTTTGTCTAGCGTCAGTCCCGTCATTTTGCTATAAACAGCCCATGCGAAACCTCATCCCGGCATTACTACTGACTCTGACATTGGCCTGTGCCTCCCACGTTCACATCCTTTCCGGTCATCGGGAAGATGTGACCGCCCAAGCCCGCGTCTTCACCATTGCCGCGCGCAATCTCGAAGACGTGACCCGTGGTCGCGGCGGCGACCCGGCCGACCAGCAACTCGCCCAAGCCATCGCCACCTTGCATACCGACGCGGAAAGTTTTGCCCGCGGAGCGGCCCGCTGGGTGTCGGACGATGAAGTGAACAGCCGTTATGAAAAGCTCATCACCGATTGGGTGCAGGTCAAACGAGGTTTTGCTTCCGTTAAGGCTGACCAGCTCACCACGGATTCGTACAATCGGGTTGCCCACGAGTGGGAGCAGCTCGCCCGGACCACCGGCTACGCCGGCAAGTCCTACGAGAAGAAGCTCGAAGAGAAGTAACGTCTACAACGCCTTGACGAACTTCGCCGTCCGCTCGATGGCTTTCTCGATGTCGGTCATCGACGAACAGAAGCTCGCGCGGACATGCCCTTCACCGCTCGGCCCAAACGCGCTGCCCGGCACCATCGCAACTCGCTGCTGTTCGAGCAACTTGACCGAGAACTCCCGGGAACTCAGCCCGGTACTGCGGATATCCGGGAACGAATAAAACGAGCCGACCGGCAAGTGGCACTTCAGGCCCATCTCATTAAATGATTTCACAATAAAGTTCCGCCGGAGCCGGTATTGCTCGCGCATCATCAACATGTCCTCGTGCCCATGTTCGAGGGCTTCGAGGGCGGCTTCCTGCGCGATGATCGACGCACAGAGCATGGAGTACTGGTGAATGCGCAACATCGCTTCGAGCAATGCCGGCGGTGCGCACGCGTATCCGATCCGAAACCCGGTCATTGCAAACGCCTTCGAGAATCCGTGCAGAAAAATCGTCCGCTCCCGCATCCCCGGCACGGACACGATGGAATGATGCTGACCCGAGAACGTCAGCTCGCTGTAAATCTCATCCGTCAACACCAACAAATCATTCTCGATGCAGACCCGCGCGATCTTCTCGACTTCCTCACCGGTCAACGTCGCGCCGGTCGGATTGGTCGGGAAGTTCAGCATGATCGCTTTGGACTTGGGCGTGATGGCCGCCGCGATGTCCTCCGCGCGCAACGCGAAATTATGTTCCGGCCGAGTCTGAATCGCTTTCGCCACGCCGTGCGCCAAGGTCACGCTCGGTTGATAGGAGACGTAACACGGTTCGTGATAGAGAATCTCGTCGCCGGGATCGGTGATCGCCCGCAAGGCGATGTCCAGCGCTTCGCTGACCCCGACCGTCACGAGAATTTCCGTGGCCGGATTGTACTCGACCTTAAAATTCTCCTGCACATACCGGCTGATGGCGCCGCGGAGCTTCAACAAGCCGAAGTTCGACGTGTAGCCGGTCTTGCCTTTTTCCAACGCAAAGATCGCCGCCTCGCGAATATGCCACGGCGTAACAAACCCCGGTTCGCCAATGCCGAGCGACACGACATTCTCCATCGACTGGACAACCTCGAAGAAGTCGCGAATCCCCGAGCGCGGAATCCCGCGCACGTGTTCGGCGACAAAGTCGCGTTGGGTTTGGTTCTTAGCAGACATGGCGGGGCATGATAGAGAGGCGCGCCAGATATTCAAGCGCGGTATTAAATTAGATGTGCCGGCTGTCGTGCTCGTCTTTGGTGGTGTAACCGGCAGCTTGCCGGTCGAGGTTGACCTTGTGCTTCTTGGCGTAGGCTTCCGAGAAATCTTCGGGGGTCATCTCTAAGACCTGGCCGATGGAAATCAGGAAGTGCATGAGGTCAATGACTTCGACCTTTGCGTTTTGTTTGTCGAACTTCTGGTACTTCGCCCACCATTTCCAAGGGACGCTGTCGGTCAACTCCGCGATCTCTTGGGTCATGGCCCGGCAATAGTTGAGCACCCATTTGATGCGTTCCTCGTCGGTCATGGCCGTGGTGTCGACGCCGATCCGTTTGTTGAGCTGTTCCTGAAGGCGAAAGATTTCTTCGAGCTTGTCCGGTTTGGTCATGGCGCGCAGTCTGTGCGAAAGAAGCTGAAAAATCACGCGCTATTTGTTACGTTCCGTGCCACACGGCAACGCGATGCGACTGTTCGATTCCAGTTCTCCCTCGCCACGACTGACGCGCGACGCGCGTTTGACGGCCATCAACTTTGTGGCCGACGCCATCAACCGCACGCTCGATCTACGCGAGATCGCGGACAACGCGCTCCATGCGATGACAGCCGTCACCAAGCTCGATGCCGGCGCGATCTTCATCTGGGACAACGACGAACGCCTCTTAAAACTCTACGCTTTCCGCGGCATCTCCGAAGCGTTTGCCAGGCAAGTCGGCCGGTTGCGCAAGGGCCACGACACCGACATCGATGCCGTCCTCGAAGGCCACACCCGGGTCGTCGAGGATCTAGCGTTCGGGACGGGAATGTTCCGGGATGACGTGCGGGCCGGCTTCCGCGCGGCGGTGCTGTCGCCGGTACGAACGCAAGGTTTTGTCGTCGGCATGCTCGTGCTTGGGACCTATAAACCGCACGTCTTCGAGTCGGAAGACGTCGAGTTGATCGAGGTCATCACCAATCAACTCGGCAACGCGATGGTCCACGCCCAACTCGAAGCCGACCTGCGCGCCAGCGAGGAACAATTCCGAGCGCTCGTCGAAAACTCCGACGACGCCATCTACATTGCCGGGCCCGACGCGCGCCCCCGGTTTGGCAACTCCGCCTTCGCGCGCATTCTCGGCTATACGCCAGAGGAACTCGCCGCGTTGGATTCGTTAGAGCGGATTCATGCCGACGACGTAGCCGCGTTCCGCGCGGCGCTCAATAAATTGATGGACGGCAAATCGGTGCACAATCTGGAATACCGGTTCTGCCGCAAAGACGACGAGTGGATCGTCCTCCAATGTAACGCGAGCGTGTTTGCCCGCGATGGCACGCAGGTCGAAGAGTTTCAGTTCGTCGTTCGCGAGATCACCGAGACGCGCCGCCGGCAACAACAACTCGGTCGCCGCAACACGCAATTGGCCGCCCTCACCACACTGGCCGCTGTCGCTAACTCGTCTCTCAAGATCGAAGAGATCGCGCGCAACACGTTGCTCGTCGCGCTCGAAAGCACCGGCATGGAAGCCGGCGTCATTCATCTGGCGAACGCCGAATCCACCCGGCTGCAACTCTATGTGCAAGTCGGCTTACCGGAAGAGTTGGCAGCGGAATGGCGCACGATCATCTGGGGCGAAGGGCTGACCGGCGCCGTGGCCGCGACGGGTGAAGTGAAAGTTTCAGTCACCGCGACGGCGGGGCAGGGCGGGTTCAAATCGCTCATCGTCGTGCCGGTCAAGACGCGCGGGCAGGTGCACGGCACCCTCGGGTTGTTGAGTCGCCGGGAAGTGCCGCTCGGCCCCGAGGGCGTCGAAATGATGACCGCGATGGGCAACCAACTAGGTATCGCCATTTCCAACGCGCAACTTTACGAAGCGCAACTCCGCGAAAATGAAAAACTGACGACGTTGCTGGATGTGACCGGCGGCGGTTCGCAGGTGCTCGACGCGGATGCGCTCCTTGAACGGATCCTCCAGAAATCCGCCACGCTGTTGCGTGCCGACGCCGCGTACATTGTCCGGTACGACGGCGGCCAAGCCGAAGTTGTCGCCGCCACCAACGGCTTGCCGGGACTGGTCGGGAGCGAGTTTCCGATTGATGTCGGACTTTCTGGCCAAGTCAACGCGACCCGGCAGGGGCGCATTTTTTCCCGCGAAGAAGTCGCCCGGTATGGTTACAGCCCAATCCTCCGGCAAGCCAACCTGCGCTCGGTGTTGATGATGCCGTTGATTGCCCGCACCGCCGTCATCGGGGCGATTGCGTTGCTCCGGGAAGCGAGCGCGCTGAACGATTTCACGGCGGCCGATCTGGAATTGATCGGGGCGTTTGCCAGTCGCGCCGCGGTGGCGATTGACAGCGCGCAACTGCTCAAAGACTTGTCGAAGAAGAACGACTTGCTCGAATTGCTGATCGAAGAAGCGCATCACCGGATCAAAAATAATCTCCAGATGGTTTCCGGTCTGTTGCAACTCGAAGCCGTGGAATCACCGGCAATGACCACGGCCATCTCGCGGATTCAGGCCATCGCGAAAGTCCACAATCTCCTGAGTCGCGACATGCCGGACAATGTCGATGCGCTGCCGTTGCTCACCGCGATCATGGAAACGCTGGCGATTTCGGCGGCGAGTCAGCCCGAGTTGAAGCTCGACCTCGAGCACGTGTGGCTCACGCCCGATCAAGCCGTCGCGCTGGCGTTGATCGTGAACGAGCTGTCGTCGAACGCCATCATTCACGGCCAGCCACCTGCCGGCGAGCGGTTGCGATTGCGCGTGCAGTGCCGGCATAACGCCGGGGCGGTGGAGGTGACGGTGTGCGACAACGGCGGTGGCTTGCCGGCGAGCTACGATTGGCGGACCTCGACCCGGCAAGGCATGACCATCATCCGGCAACTCGCGCAGATTAATTTGCGGGGCCAACTCGAAATTGGCAACCGGGACGGCGGCGTGTGTGGGCACTTACAATTTCACAGTGCCGCCGGCTTGACCGGTAAGCTATGATGCGGCCAGCGGGAGACACCTATGAAACAATTACGAGTGGTAATCGCCGACGATGATGGGGTGACGTTGCTGGTGGTGAAGAAGATTCTCACCGTGATGGGACATGTCGTCGTGGGCGAAGCCGGGGATGGCGAACAAGCCGTCGCGCTGGCGAAGGAACACAATCCCGACCTCTGCATCCTCGACATCCGCATGCCGAAGATGGAAGGCATCGAAGCCGCCAAACATATTCAAGACCACCGGCCGACGCCGATCATCATCATCAGCGCGCACACCGAGACCGGTCTCGGCAGCGAAGCTGCGACGGCCGGCGCGCACGCATACCTCGTCAAACCGTTTGCCGCCAATCAACTCAAGCCGGCGATCGAACTCGCGCTTACGACCTTTGAGAAATCGAAGGAACTCGAAGACAAACTTCACCAAGCCAACGAAGCGCTTGAAAGCCGGAAAGTAATCGAACGCGCCAAAGGCATCCTGATGCGGCAGACCGGCCTCGACGAAGAAGCGGCGTATCTACAATTGCAAAAAGCGGCCCGCAACGAAAACCGGAAACTTATCGAAGTCGGCCGTGCCATTATTCTTGCCGAACAAATGCGGCGTGACAGTGTGAAGCCCACCACGCCCCCGCCGCGTGGTTACACCCGGCCCAGCCGGTAATCACGAAAACGCAAATGCGGTCTAAGGAATTTTTTATGGAAAATGTTGTCATCATTGGGTCGGGTTGTGCGGGGTGGACTTCGGCTTTGTATACGGCGCGCGCGAATCTGGCGCCGCTGCTTTTCACGGGGATCCAACCGGGCGGGCTGCTCACTACCACCAGTACCGTCGAAAACTATCCGGGGTTTCCCGAGGGCGTGGATGGGTTTGAGCTGATGCAGCGGATGCAGAAGCAGGCGGAACGATTCGGGACGAAAGTGCGGTTTGAGCGGGTGACGAAAGTGGATTTCGCCACGCGGCCGTTCAAGGTTTGGCTGGATGATGAGTTGATTGAATCGAAGACTGTCATCATCGCCGCCGGGGCGTCGCACAAGCATCTCGGCTTGGAGAATGAACATTTGCTGGAAAAGAAGGGGGTGACGTATTGCGCGACTTGCGATGGCGCTTGGCCGATGTTCCGAAATCAACCGCTGGTCGTGGTCGGCGGCGGGGATTCGGCGTGTGAAGAGGCCACGTATTTGACGCGGTTCGCTTCGAAGGTTTATCTCGTGCACCGGCGCGATACGTTGCGCGCGTCGAAGATCATGGCGGACCGGGCACTCGGGAATCCGAAGATTCAACCGATCTGGGACAGCGCCGTCGAAGATATCTTCGATGTCAAACAGGACAAGGTGACCGGCGTGAAGTTGAAGAATCTCAAGACCGGGCAGACCAGTACGTTGGATTGTGCCGGGGTGTTTGTCGCCATCGGACATAAGCCGAACACGGACATCTTCAAAGGTCAGATCGAACTTGCCGACGATGGTTACATCGTCTGTAAAACGGGGACATACACGACTGTGCCGGGGGTGTTCGGCGCAGGCGACTGTGTGGATCGCGTTTACCGGCAGGCGATCACGGCGGCTGGCTCGGGTTGCGCGGCGGCGATCGATGCGGAACGGTTTCTCGCCAGTAACGACTGATGCCGGCGTCGGTTATTCCGGCGCGGTCACGATCTCAAAATCCGCGACGGTCACGCGGTTCAATTCGTCGAGAACGTTGGGCATCCGTTCGTCGGGCGTGATGGAGATGGCGAAGATCGCTCCGTTGTCGGCGACGAACGCGCCGTGCTTCTTTAGCGCGTTGAGGATAGTTTGAACTTCCGGCGAAAACTTCGAGAGATCGTAATTGGCCCGCAGCCGGAAGCGTTCGCCCATACGCGGCAGGTTCACATCCGTCAACGAGCTGGCATAGTGCGTCGCGGGCGCAACGTACGCTTTGCGGGTGCGCGGCACGGTCACGCGCAAGGCATGGTCGATTTCCCCGCGCACGAGTTCGTCGTAGCGGACGACGGCCGGGAAGATGGGCAAGCCGGCGGCATCGGCGGACGTCCAACCGTCGGGACGCAGTGCGTTGGAACTCAGGTCGAAGATGGATGCTTGCGCCGCCTGCCAGCCTTGGAGGGTTTTGCGGATCGAAAAGAACTCGTAAAGTTTCTGCGCGGTCGGATCGACCACGATGGCATGCCGGTCGCCACCCTGATTGAGCACGTCGCGCTGGACGTCATCGAGGGTCAACTCCCGATAGCGCCGGATTCTTTTGAAGAGCGCCGGCCATCCTTCAATGGGCACGTTCTCCGGCAACGGATACGGACCGAGATCGGATTCGGCGTCGTAGGGCGCGATGTGAATACTGACTCGCGACGCGTCTTTGGGGACAATCACAAAACCCATGTCGAGGTTGAAATCCAACCGGCGCGCGGAGCCGACGGCGGTCAGGATGTTCGGCGAGTTGGGATGGACCGGCCAGTGGCGAACGTCGGCATGCCAGACATTGTTCGTCGGAAAAATCTGCATGGCCGCGAGAATTGCATCCGCTTCCGGAGTGTCGAATAGGGTGGGCCGAAGGATTGGCGGCAGAGGTTTCGTCGTGGCCAAAGCCGCAGGCGGCGGTTCGACCGGGATGGTGGCCGGTGTAGTGACCGGGTTGGGCAACGGTGGGGCGACGATTTTCACGGTCCGCGAAGCGAGGTCGTGCGCGGTCGGCGGGATGGGGCCGGGTTTGACGCGAAATGGCGAATTGGACGAAGCCGGTGGGCGGGTTGGTTGGGGCGCAGTGTCCATTCCCGACGGCACGTTCACCGGGACGGCTTTGGGAATGATCACGGTCGGGATGGCCGGTTGGGGGACAAGAATGGTCGAATGGAAGTCGATCGGTTTGTTGGTGAGAGAAGATTCTGGGCCGAGTTCCGACCAAGCCGACGGCAGAAACACCATAAATATGAGGAAATACGTCCGCACGGCGTGAACTTAGTAGAGGAATCGAGTGGTGTCGAGTGGAAGTGCCGGTGTCGGCACTGGAGGTGCTAGATTTAGAGGGGATTATGATTGAAGACGGGTTCAAAATGCTGCTGACGAAGTTTGCGCACGATGCGCGCGCGGAAATGCGCGCGCAGCGGCAGCGCGCCGAGGACATCCGGCTGCGGCGGATATTGTCGGAGAAAGTCTATTATGCGTTGAAGCGAATCTTTTTGGTTCTCGCGCTGATTGGGGTTGGCTTTGGCTTTTACTATGGGCATGCGTTGGGGGCGTTGATGGGGGAAATGAGTTACGGGCCGATGGAGCTGGATGATCCAAGTTTGCGCGGCATACCGGTGCAAAATGCAAAGCGTTTGCGGAAGATGAAAGAGCAAAACCGGGAACACAACAAGGACATCGACGAGGTCAACGAGTTCACGGACAATACGCGGTAGCTTGACTTGGTGGAGCGTTTCGACAAGACTCCGCCTAAGTTACCGATGAGCGCTTGGAAGGTTGCCCTATATTCCGCCTTAATTCTGACAGCCTTGTGGCTGCTCAGTCCGTCCCGTTCCCAACTCGCGCCTGAACCCGGGGTCGTTGAAATCACGTACATGGGTCCGGGCGGTCCTGTCTCCGGACCGATGGATGATGTGGTGCGGGCGTTCGAAGAAGACTGCCGCCTCGCGCATCTGAAAGATCCGTCCAAGCCGCTTTATCGTGTCGTCTCGGGCCAGAATGCTTCGCGGGGACAGACGGAAGATCCGACGCGCTTCTTGCTCGGAGTTGCCGGCGGGATGCCGCCGGATGTTATTTACTTCGACCGGTTCGCCGTCAGCGAATGGGCGGCGCGCGGGACGTTTGAGCCGTTGAATCAGTTTCTCGAGAAAGACGATTCGATTCGCGCGGCCGACTTCTACAAGTCCTGCTGGGACGAAGTGGT
>JBAXYB010000056.1:0-19471 GCA_037127585.1 Verrucomicrobiota bacterium | reverse complement strand
GCTCGAAAATGTGATTGATTGTCGCGACTTACCCCCTAGCATGCCGGAATTGTCCAACGCCTCCATACATATATATGACAACACAAACCAAAATCGGCTGGGGAATCCTGAGTACCGGCGCCATTTCCCGAGCATTTGCTGAAGCCGCGCCCAAATCCACCACCGGCCGCCTAGTCGCCGTCGGCAGTCGCGACGCCGCCACCGCTGCCAAATTCGCGACCGCGCATAACATCCCCCGCAGCTACGGCCGGTACGAAGACCTCCTCGCCGATCCCGAAGTCCAAGCCGTCTACATTTCCACACCGCACACGCTTCACGCCGAATGGGCCATCAAAGCCGCGCAAGCCGGCAAACATATCCTCTGCGAAAAACCCATCGCCCTGAATCATGCCGACACCATGGCCATCGTTGCCGCCGCCCGCGAACACAACGTCTTCCTCATGGAAGCGTTCATGTACCGGTGCCACCCGCAAACCGCCAAACTCCTCGAACTCCTCCGCAACAAAACCATCGGCGACATTCGCGTCATCCAAGCCACCTTCAGTTTCCAATGCGGCTTCAACGCCGACAGCCGCCTCTTCAAGAACGCCCTCGGTGGCGGCGGCATCCTCGATGTCGGCGGCTATCCGATCTCCATGGTCCGCCTCCTCGCCGGCGCAGAACCGCTCGACGTCAAAGGCGTCGCGCACCTCGGCACCACGGGCATCGACGAATGGGCCACCGCCGTCCTTCGTTTCCCCGGCGACATCCTCGCCCAAGTCGCCACCGGCATCGTCGTCAACCAGGAAAACATCGTCCGCATCTTCGGCACCACCGGCAAAATCACCGTCCCCAACCCCTGGCTCGCCAACCGGCAAGCCCCCGACGCCGGCAAGATCATCGTCCATCTCAACGGCCAAGAACCAACCACCATCGACATCCCGGTCACTGTGACCAGTTACTCATTCGAGATCGACGTCGTCGGGCGCGCCATCCTCGCCGGTCAGACGCAAGCGCCCGCGCCGGCCATGACGTGGAACGACACGCTCGGCAACATGCGCACCCTCGACCGCTGGCGCGAATCCATCGGCCTCACCTACGACACCGAGAAACCGGAAAATCTCCCACATCGTACCCTCACCGTCCGCGCAAAAAACTCCATGCAGTACGGCCGTGTCGCCGGCATCGACAAGCCCGTCTCGCGGCTCGTCATGGGCAGCATGGACTTCGACACGGTGCCGTACACCACTGTTATGTGCGACGACTTCTTTGAACGCGGCGGCAACTGCTTCGACACCGCCCACATCTATGGCGGCGGCGGCCCCGAACGAATTCTCGGCCACTGGATCCGCAATCGCGCCGTGCGGGATCAAATTGTCATCATCGGCAAAGGTGCCCACACACCATTCTGCGATCCGGTCAATCTCACCAATCAACTCCGCGAATCATTGGATCGCCTCCAGACCGACTACGTTGATTTGTACATGCTTCACCGCGACAACCTCGCCATCCCCGTCGGCGAATTTGTGGACGTGCTCAACAAACTTCTAAAAGCCGGCCACCTCCGGGCCTTCGGCGGCTCGAACTGGTCGCTCGAACGCGTCCAAGCCGCCAACGACTATGCCCGCCAACACGGCCTCACCGGCTTCACCGCCGTCAGCAACAACTTCAGCCTCGCCCGCATGGTCGACCCCGTCTGGGGCAATTGCATTGCCGCCTCCGATCCCGGCTCGCGCGCGTGGTTCACGAGAACCCAAACCGCGCTCTTCGCCTGGTCGAGCCAAGCCCGCGGCTTCTTCACCGACCGCGCCGACCGGCGCGACGACGCCGAATTAATGCGCTGCTGGTTTGCCGACGATAATTTCGAACGCCGGCAACGCGCCACCGAACTCGCCCAGAAGCGCGGTGTCCTGCCGATCAACATCGCCCTCGCCTACGTGCTCCGGCAACCGTTCCCCACTTTCGCGCTCATCGGTCCGCGTTCGCTGGAAGAATTCCACAGTTCACAGCCGGGCTTGACGGTGGAGTTAACGCCAGAGGAGCTGCGGTGGCTGAACCTCGAGTAGCACCCCCGCTCCGGCAATCTTTGCGGTTGGTCATGGTCGCGTGGGCCATCGGTGCCGCGTGGATGTATCTCACCACCGGCGCGGTTTTCACCCGGTTCGCCATCTTGCTCGGCATGCCGAAATTCGGCTACGGCCTTTTGGCGGCGTTACCATTTGCCGGCGCGCTCGCCCAATTACCCGTCAGCTACTTCATCACCCGGTATGGTCACCGGAAAGTTTTATTCATCACCTTCGGCGTGATCCATCGCAGCTTGTGGCTGGCAGTCGCAACCATCCCCTGGGTATTGCCGGCGGGGTGGCAATGGCAAGGGCTGATCGTCCTGTTTGGCCTGACGAGTATGACCGGGCAAATGGTCACCCCCATCTGGGTCTCGTGGATGGCCGACCTCGTGCCCAGCCGGATTCGGGGCCGGTACTTCTCGCGGCGGAGTCAACTCGGCCAATTCATCGGCGTGATCGTCACCGTGCTGATGGGCTTCGTGCTCGACCGCGCCGATGTGCGCGGGAGCGCGATGATGTTGCGCGTCGTGTGCTTGGCGATGGGACTCGGGGCCATCTACGGCGTGATTGATTTCCTCTTCTTCCTCAAAGTGCCGGACGTGCAACGCGTCGAACCGGATCCCGCCGCCAACCTCTGGCACATGATCCGCGCGCCGTTGCGCGACCGGAACTTCCGCCGGTTTCTCGGTTACACCGCCACGCTGACATTCGGGGCGGGATTTGTCGGCCAATTCGTCTGGCTCTACATTTTCGATATAGCCAAGATGACCAACGCCCAAGCCAACGCGATGTTGGTGCTCATGCCGCTAATCATCTTGATGATCTTCACCCCGCTATGGGGTCGGGTTGTCGACCGGTTCGGCCGCAAGCCCGCCCTCATCCTCGCCGGTATACTCATCATCCCGGGTACCCTGGGCTGGCTTATCATCACCCCTGACAATTGGATTTTGGGCTACACCACGATTATCATCGCCACCGCCGCCTGGCCCGGCATCGAAATCGCCAACTTCAACATGCTCCTCGGCATGAGCGACACCTCCGACAACGGCAGCGCGTATGTCGTCGTCAATAGCACCGTGACCGCCATCGCCGGAATCTTGAGCGGCCTTTTCGGTGGTGCCGTCGCGCAACTTCTAGGCGACTGGCACACCACTCAAGCCGGCGTGACCCTCACCTACCACGGCGTGCTCTTCATCATCTCGGCGATTATCCGCACCCTCGGCTTATTCTGGTTGATTGGCTTTGAAGACCCACAAGCCGGCACCCCGCGCGCCGCGCTCCGGTATCTGGGCACCAACCTCTACTCCAACCTCCAGCAAGCCGTCTTCATCCCCGGTCGGCTACTCCAACAATTAAGTCGCTGGACCTACCAGATCAATAAACGTCCAAAACGATAGCCAGAGATGGTGCGCGAGAGAGGACTCGAACCTCCAAGTTCCAATTTGTGTTTCGTAGTAGTCGATTTCAGCCAATGTTTACAAGGGTTTCGTGCATATCGGCACTTTTGAGTTTCGGTGAGTTTCCGAGGGTTTTCAGTGCGATAGGGCAAGATAAGGCAAAGGCTTTTCGGCTTCTCCAAGAGGCGCGGATAATTCGCTGCCAATCGCTCGACGTTGGCGGCTGGCGCGTTGACGGCGGCGCGGTGGTGTGGTGTAGAGTGTCGGCCATGAAAGCGCGATCACCACAAGTGCGGGCCAGTCTCTCGAAGCCAATCCACCAGCAAGTGAAGGCACGGGCGCGTGGCGCTCGGCTCACTGTGGCGGAATACGTCCGGCGGGCCGTGGTGCGCGAATTGGTGCGCGTCGAGGTTGTGCTCCCGATGATCTGAACGGCGGTAACAGGCGCGCTCAGGATACTGACTCCTCTCGATGCCGCACAAAATGCACTGGAGTTAAAGGTTATCGACTTCGTTTATTAGATCTGACACATCGGTGTTGCTCTGGAGAATGAACGTTGCGGTTCCAAGCATCAATAACGGTAGTATCCGCTTATCAGTCGCCGTGTAAGCCAATCGTAACTCCACATCGCCTGATGAAAAAACCGTCTCCTCTTTGGTGGCAGGATTCATACTTTGGGCAAGTCGCTTCTTTCCTAAGCTTCGGAGGACATCCAGAAGTTCCTTCTTGTCTCCGTATGGCATCGCAGCCAGGGTATAATCGTCACGGTCAATTTCACGCACATAGAATCTTGCCTCGTCAGCTTCTCCGTTTGCGTACCGCCGGAACACAACGGTGACTTGCTTAATCTGGTTCCGGGATTTCTCGTCAATGACTGCTCCAGTATAACTATTGACCGTGGACTTTGTGACAACGATTACGCAGGGCAGGCCTAACTTCCCCCATGCCTTCCGGCCTGTTGACATCTTTGGCGGTTCGATCTGCTCGACACGTTGCGCCGGTTGATCCTGTTGTTGCGCCGGTACGGCACGGAGTTTTGCTTTTGCGTCGCGCATTGCGGTGGCACGCTCGCGCAAATCGGTTGCAGTCATTGGCAAAACTGTGGCGGATTCTCCGAAGGCAACTCTGACCCCATTGGTCAGTATGTCGATGACTCGCACCAGCGTTCCCGCTGGTATTTCAGCAGAACCACTTGCTTGACCGCCAATGGTAATCGGGAAAGATACCTTTTCGAAAAGCGCGACTTCTTTCGGCCACAACCGCCGGTCTTTTACCAAAGCAGTAATGTCAACAGGGTTGGTTTCGTCAGCAGCCGCGACAGAAAGTAGGCCAAAGAACACCAAGAGGGCAAGACGTGTGATTATCATTCGGCTTCTCCGTTCGTGTCGGTGACAATAGTGCCTCACGCCGTCTGTCGTCACGAGGTTTTTGCAGGAATCGCCAGCGGCGGCGGTTCAACATCGGCGTCGATTATCTGCGCTTCGGGCAAGACGATGGCCGGGCGCAACGCACTCTCCAACATCGCGAGGCAAACAGCCAGTGAAGCAATGGCGCGTTCACTATGCGGCGCGGGAGCTGGGGGTGGAGGAAGCAATTCGAGGCGCTGGCTGTCGTTGTAAATTGGACGACGCCGATTCCGCAAGATGCAGATGGCGGCCAACGTGTCCTTTGCCTTGGCGCGTTCGTGCAAGGCAGTTTCCAAGTCATCAAGTGCCGCTTCGATGGCATTGTCCCAGTCTTTGGCAAAAGCGGTATCTCGGGCGCGCCAGCGGTAAGCGGTTGCTCGGGAAATACCGGCGGCGTCGGCAGCCGGTGCAACTCCGAGACACTTTCGCAAAGCTGCCAAGAAGAGCCGCTTCTGTTTTGTCATTATCTGTCTCATGTGTTTCTCCTGTGGGTTGAGTGGTGTGGGAAGGTGAAACCATTCTGAACGGCTGTAGTGAAACCACTCTGAACGGCACGGCTACGGAATGGTTTCACTTTGGCCAATCCTTTCCGGGTTTGTAGGTGCTGGCCTTGCCTTCGGAATACCGGCCCCGTTCCACCATTTCGATCAAGCCGAGGCGATAGCAGGCGTTCCGGTAGTTTGAGGCGCTGGCGATGCTCACACCGAGGCGCTCGGCAATCGTGGGCAGGCTCAGGAATAACTCCCGGCCCGTGGCGTCGGCGTGTTTCTTGGCCGAGAGAAACAAGCGCACCGTGCCGGCCAGCCGATCAAACGGCACGCCTCGAACCGGCGGCAGGGCGTCGAGGTAGGCTTGCTCGGCCTCGGTGGGCGGGTAGTCCGGCAGGGCGTTGCATGGCGCGGCTTTCCTGAACCATGTCAGGCTGTAGGCGCGGCTCTTTTCAATCGGCGTCTGAATCCGGGCGCGGTGTTGGTTGTAAAATCTGTCGTGAACGTCCACCGCAGTCTTTTCGTCGAGAGTGCGCCCTTTGAGCCGGGCCATGATGATTTGCATGGCGTTGAACCGTTGACGGGTGCCGGTGATGTTCAAGCCCCGCGTCACTGTCTGGTAGAGACTCTCGAACCGGGCGGCGTCACTCGATTTCTCGAACCGGGCCGGCTTCGGTGCGGGTGTTACCCCTCCCACCTCTTGAACGTGGCCAGAACGGGCAAGGAAGCGCCCCCAATGGCCTTTGTGTTGGTGCTTACCGGGAAACCGCAAGAGGAAGCCCATTGGCTTTTGTGGTGTGAGTTTGTCGTGTTTCGGAAATATCTCCAAGTCTTTCATCCCGGCCGGCGCGATCTCCGCCAAGATGCGGCGCATATCAGCCGGCAGCATGAGCGCCTCGGCAAAGGGGATTACATGAAATCCACCGGGCGAAGTTTCGAGAAGCCACACCTCGGCAAACTGGCCTTTGAGAATCTCGAAAGCACGTTGCGCGTGCGGCAGCCAGTAGTCGCGGGATTTACTGCCGTCGTGATTGTCGAAGTCGAGCGCACCCCACCGGCAAAGATTGTCCGGGCGGATGCTGTAGAAACCGGCGGTATGTGTGCCATCGAAGATACCGGACTCGAAGCGGGCGACTTGCTCGACGTGACGGCACGGGCGATAGCTGCCGTCCGGTAACTGCCATGCAAAGTAAGGCGTGCCCTGAAGCATCAGCATCATGCCGCGGCGCATCTCCTCGCGGCTCTCCCATGTCGGCCCGGTGCTCACTTCGCACCCCACCGGGAAAAGGTTTGCTGAATCGTTTCCCGCTCCATTTCCTCGACGGCCTGAAGGTTCTGCCACGCGGTTTGATTGATATGCGATTCGATGGCGTCTTTGAGGCGCTGGCGAATCTCGACGGGCGGGAGCGCGTCAACTTCAATGCACTTGTCACCGTAGCGGGCGATATAGTCGGCGCACCGAGTTCGCCAGCCTTTGGAATCGTTTTGCCGCACGGGAAACCCCGTCAAATCGGCGCGGCTCAGAAATTCCTGGCTGGTGATGGCGAGGCGCTCCCACGATACCGGGCGGCCCATGAATCCCTGTAGGCGCTGGCGGATGTCGCGTTCGATGTCCAGCCCGTTCGGGTCATGATCTCCCGCGTAGAGAATGAAAATTGGCTTTTCGATTTCGCGGAGTCGCTCGGCCAAGCTCCACACAAAGGTTTCGCTCGAATTGCCGCGAATGACATTCAGCCCGATGTCGTATTCCTTGCTTACCGGGCGGAGCACGCCACTCATGGCGTCTTTCTCGACAATCACTTCGAGGTAGTCCGGCTGTGAAGCCCAGAAGTCTTTCCGGTAGGCTTCCCGCACGGTAGCGCCAAAGTCATCCAGCCCGCTCCAACTCGACGGCTTGTAGTGCTCCCGCGTGCCGTCTGTCACCCAAGAGTAAGGCACGATGCCGGCGCGGCGGAGTTTGAGAATGATGCCGCACACTTGGCGGTAGTGCTTGGCGTCGGTGTTCGGGTAGCTGCCAGTGGACACAGCCCGATAGAACGCACCCCGCACGCTTATCGGCTGATTTTCCAACAAGACTTGTGCTAGCACAAAAGTTTGCGGGAGCGTGCTCCGGGTGAAACCGGCTTTGATGATGTTCTGATAGGTGCGCTCTGTCAGCCCGCACTTGAAACCGATTTCGGCCAACTGGCGCTTCACCCGTGAGATGTTCGCGACGGTTCGCATTCAGCGCAAAGCCTCGATTCGGCGGCGCTCCAGTTCGGCACGGATGCGCTCTATCATTGGCAGGGTGTAGAGGTGAATCCCTCCGCGTGTTATGATTGTGGGGAGTTTGATCTCGGCGGAAATCCTTTTAACACTGGTGGGCGAGCATTGGATTACCTCGCTAGCATCGGCTGCCGTGAATAACTCGAAGTCCACCGGCTTGGCGTAAGTCAAATGCGTGTGCGTTTCCGTTTTCATGGCGGCACGAATAACCCTAAGCGGGTTTCTCCGAGTTGGCCCACGGCGTGACAATCGGCGGCGCTTTGGCGGCACGGTTAAGAAAATTCTGCCAGTCTGAGAGCCGGTAGAATCTGCGGCGTCCAAGTCGCAACGCTGGCAATTCACCGGATTTCTCGAATCGCCAAAGCGAAGTTTCGGGGACGTATTGCCGGACGATGCGGGCCGGAATGAGTTGCAGTTCGTTGGGCAGCGTCGCCTCTGCCCGTGTGCTGGAGTTGCTGGTGCTTTTCACAGCGTGCATTTAGGCACGCTGCGCCGAGACTTAAAAGCGGTGAGCTTCGTAACGCTGCGTTACGATCTAGTTACCGGGCGCGATGCTGCCCGCTTGTCTTTGCGGCGTAGCCGGTAGGCTTTCATTTTGCATGCCTCGTTGCAGTAGCGTTGTCGTGGGCCTTTGTAGGGGCTGACCTGAAATGGTTTGTGGCAATGCAGACAAGGCGTCTCCGCGTTCGCCAGTCGCTTGTCTTCTTTGACGCGAGCGGAACGCGACTCGCGAGCTTCCACAAGTTCCGAGCCAAACTTGCCCTCGATGTTGGCCACAGGGTCGCGCATTAGCAATTTCGGATCGGCGGTGACGTACAGGATTTCTTTGTCCAGTTGGGCGAGTTCTCGTCTCAACAAGGCGTAACGCCGGACGATTGAGTTTATCTCCGTTTGAAGGCTGATCTGCCGGTATTGCACCAGAGCGAACCGTTTCTCCGGTGGGGATAAATGCTTGAACCTTTGCTCCAAGCTTTCTCGCTCTGCGATGCGATCAAGTCGCTCTTTTGCTCGAATGAGTTGTGTGAGGGCCATGTATTGCAGGTCTTCCTGGGAATACAGACTCGCAGTCTTTTGGGATGTTTTTTTCTTTTTTTTCATCGCGGGATCGTTTCAAGCGGTAAAAGATTTATGCGAAAATTAATGCCAACCTTGACACTCTACGCGGTGGCGGCCTCTTGGAGTTGCACCACGTTGGCGGGCGCGGTGTACGGGATGGCGTCGAGTTGCTTTTTGAGGCGGCGCAAGTCTTCGTGCCGGTATTGCGCGGTGATGCCGAGTTGTTTTTCTTCGTCGAACCGATGGCCGAGAAGATAGTGCGCGTCCGGGCCGCTCAGGTGCGAGGCGCAAGTGTGCCGGAAACTGTGGTAGCTCCAAGCGTTGCGGGCGCGGCCATGCGTGCCGGTGCCGGCCACTCGCGCCAGCGTCGGCACGTCCACCATGCCGGCCAAGTCGAGGCTATCGAGTAAGTTTCGCCAGCCAGCGCCAAAACGCCGGGTGTGGCCGGTAGCATAGGATTCGCCGATCTCTTGGCCGACAAAGAAGCCGGTACGCTTTTCCTTCGGCACGGCCCGCAGGGCGCGGCGGAGTGGTTCGGCAATTGGTATCACAAGAGCGTTGCCGGATTTCTGTTGCTTGAGGGCGATTGTCGGCAGCGGGCCGTCGAAGTCTTTTATCTCTTCCCACCGCATGGCGCACACGTCCCCTGCCCTCTGGCCGGTGAATACGCCCAGCATGGCGGCAAGGTAAAGCCACGGCTTGGGCGCGGCCTCGGCAGCGGCGAGCACGGCGGCGAGTTGCTTTTCGTTGAACGGCTGGCGGATGCTGGTGGTGTCGAATTTGAGACGGCCCACTTGTTTGACGCTGGCGGGATTCACGGGCAGTAAGCCTTTGTCGGTAGCGTGGCCGAGCATGGCGCGGATGCGATCACGGGCATAGAGCCGGCTCACGCCGCTGTAGCCTTTGGTTTTCAAGTCGGTAAGGAAACCTTTGATGTCATCCGGCCCGAGCCGATTCAGCGGCGCGGCAGCCAAGTCCACCGCTTGGCCTTTGAGGTAGGCGAGAAAGTCTTTCACCACTTGGCTCATGCGGGTGATGCTCTTGGCCGTCAACTCCCGATCATCGCCGCTGGTGTTCTGGCGGAGGGCGTCGAGTTCGCGGGTGAACCATTCCCGCACGGTGGGGAGATTCTTGCCGGCGGTGAGGTGGGCGGCTTCGGTTTCGAGTTCGGGCAGGGCGCGGAGAAGTTCGCGGGCGATCTCCAAGAGGCGGCGCTTATCGTCGAGGTTGTCAGAATTGGCCAGCCCCACCATGCGGCCCACTTGGGCGGCGAAGATGCGCGCCTCGGCTTCGGTAGGCTTGCCGGTGTTCTGGCGGGTGCGCTTGCCGTTGACGGTGTAGCGTAGCCAATAGGTGGCCGAGCCTGCCGGCTGGTAGACGTGAACCGTGCCTTTCTTCCCGCGTTTCTGTGCTCTCATGCTGTTTGCTCCGTTCGTGGTAACTATTGGTTACTACTGGCAAAACTAGCACATAAGACAAAATAGGGCAAAGAAAATCCGATTTGCAGAATAGCCAATGCTCACTTTATACCTGTAAAAATTGGCTATTTAGTAAGTGGTGCGCGAGAGAGGACTCGAACCTCCAAGGGTTTCCCCACCAGATCCTAAGTCTGGCGCGTCTGCCAATTTCGCCACTCGCGCGATCCGGTTGGCAACATATCAAAGCCCCCGCCTCTCGTCCACAATCCGTGGTGCGAGCAACACGGCGAAGCCAATCCCGGCGATGAATCCCCCGGCATGCGCGAGATTATCAATGCGCGGTTCGAGTCCGCCGATGACAAAATCCGTCGCGACCAACACGCCCAACATCCGTAACAGTTGCCGGCGGAGTCCCGCCTGCGCGGGCGCGCGCAGCCGGTACACCGCCACACCAAACGCACCGACCAAACCAAACACTCCCCCGCTCGCGCCAACGGAAACATCGAACGACCCAAAACTCGCGCTCACGCAGTTGGCCGCCGTCCCGGCCAATAGAAAGCACACCAGCATCCGCCCCGCGCCCCAGGATTTCTCGATGGCGGTGCCGAACACCCAAACGGCGGCGGCGTTCATCAGTAAATGCTCCCAGCCGGCATGCAAGAACAACGCCGTGACCGGCCGGTACCATTCCCCGTGCGACACGTTGAATGGCTGATTGCCAAATCGGAGATAGAGCGGTGTTCCGGTAAATAGATCGATAATGAAAATCGTCCCCAAGATCGCCACCAGGCCGGCCGTGATTCGCCCGACCGGTCGCCAACTCAGCAATCTCCGCCAGGCCGCCGTCTGCTCTTCGGCGTGGCGCAGAAGCTCGAATTCCGGCGTGTTGACGACAAGTGTGCGCACTTCCAAGTACTCGCGTTCGAGCGCCCCGACAATGCGCGGCGACAAAGCGACGAAGACCAGATTCCGCACCGCCCGGTCGAACTGCCCCGTTTCAGCGTAGGCGCGGGCGACAGCGAGCCGCGCCGGCATCGCCAAGTTGAGCAAACCCCAAGTTGCAGTTGCTTCATAAAGTTCAATCGCCTGCGCCCAGTGGCGCGTGCCGGTCAGTGTCCACAGTTGCCACAAACGGAGTTCCCCCCGCACAAACGCCGGCAAGTTTTCGCTCGTGACCGGATCCTTGACCCCAAATCGGGCGACTTGCCGGAGTCGGTTTGCCCAGACGACTTGACCGGCTTGCAGGTAGCGCCCGGCCCAGGAATAGGCGAACCGGGGCAACAGGATCAGCGCTAAAAACAACCCCCAAGCCAGCGCGACGTCGCCGGTAAAGATGGCGACTACCCCCGCCGTCAACACCACCAAATGCCGAAGAATCGGGATCAGTAAACAACGGGCTGCGTTCCGCAGCAGGAACACGAACGGCAGGATCGTCACGAGCAACAACGGATAGACAAGAAGCCGGTCGTTCACGGGAGAATTGTCACCGCGTCACCGATGTCGAGCAAGTCGTACAGGCGCTCGATTTGTTCGACACTCATCGCGATGCAACCAAGCGTCCACATGACGTTCGGCGACGGGCCGTGAATACCAACCTCGCCGCCGAGTGCCGTTTTCCACGGGGGACAATCGCGATTTGCGACGGCGTGCCGGATTTGATCAGCTTCGGCCGGCGCGATGAGTTTGTCGCGCAGTCCCCGGTCGGCATCTTCCGTATTTGGATAACTCAGGCCGAGGAAGCGGTGGTACTTGCTCGTCGGATTTTTGTAGCACACGTAAAACTCGCCTTCGGGCGTGGCGCGATCGCCTTCCTGAATTTTGTCGGCGGGACTCTGGCCGGTGACCACGGGAATCTTCAACACTTCTTCGTCGCCGTCGTAGAGGACCAACGTGCGCGCATGTTTCGTGATGATGACGTGCCGGGCGCTCATGCTAACCGGTCGATTTCGCCGGCGAGGTCGAAGTCGTTTTGCGTGAGGCCACCGGCGCTGTGGGTGGTGAGGATAATTTTGACGCGCTTGTACCGGTACAGTTGCACGTCCGGGTGATGATCCATCGCGTTGGCAATCGGCGCGAGCTTGGCGATAAATTGCGTCGCTTCAGTAAAACCGGCGTGGACAAATTCTTTCGTGATCGTGTCGCCGTCCCGGCTCCAGCCAGTCAGGGCCGTCAGCCGGCTGTCAATCGCGGCAATGGAAAGTTTGGGAAGCGCTGTCATGGAGCGAGTTTGTGTTCGAGAGGCGCAATCGGGTTGATGAGCTGCTCAGGAGGGGCGGCCGGCACGGGGACGGGCACGGTCGAGCCAACCATTGGCCGACTGGTTTTCAACCACGCAGCGGCGGCCAGCCGGAGTTGCAAAACCGAGACCGGCCCCGGTGAATCACCATTGGAATAGTAAATCGTAGCGTCAACCCGGTTAACGGAGTCGGCCCACACGAGCGTGCGCCGGTGGGGATAGGCGGCAAGTTTTTGCGCGAGGAAATCCGCGCCCAAACCGAGTCCGCCGAGGCCGGTCGCGGAATCGTCACGAACGCCATCCCGTTGCTCAGCGGGTTCACCGAATTGCTCGACCAACCGTTGCTGGACGCCGGCGGGCGGGAGCAAGCGTTCGCGCATGATCAACGTGAATTCTTTCAGGACGCCGTCATACATCAGCGCGGTGAATTGTTCGATTTCGTCTGCCGGGCGGGCCACGTAAATCTCGGGTTGCATGCCGCGCGTGTTTTGCAAGACGAGATTGAAGCGGTGATCGAGTTCGTCGCGGTGCGCTTCGAGGCGGACGCCGGCAAATTGCGTCAGATCAACACCGCCGGTGCGGTTCGTGTCCAGCAGCGCGGGCGCCGGTGCGGCAACCGCATTGGTCGCCACCGGCACCAACGGCGCATCGTCGGCCAAGTACACTGGCTTGCGGACGAAGCGGTCGCTAATCATGTAAACCCAGAACGGCGAGAAGATGGCCAGCCCGAGCAGGATGCCCGCAACGTACATCACCGACCGCGGGATCGGCTCAAAAACGCGTCGTAACGCATCCCGATGTTTCCGCTCCTCCGCCGAGTCGTCCGTCGAAATTGACGACCGCTCCGGCCGCGGCAGCATCATCATGACGTGACACTTCGGACACTGCACCTCTTTCAACGGTCCGACCGACGGGACGCTAAGCCGCGCGTGACAATTCGTACAACGAAGTTCCATGCCGGCACCAGTGTAATGGTCTGCGCCGGGAAATCCACAGCGAAATCTGCTTGGCGGAAAATCGTCCGCTTGTGATAGGCTTTCCGCCAGTCATGTACCGGCTGGTTTTTCAATCTCCGAACGCGTCGCGACCGCCCATTACCGGCGACGCGGGCACGCTCGTCATCGGCCGGGAAGCCGGCTGCGGCTTGCAACTCACCGAAGCCGGCGTCCGCGACCGGCACGCCGCCATCGAACGCCGCGCCGACGGTTACTACCTTCGCGATTTGATCGGCAGCCGGACCGTCCGCATTAACGATAAAGCCGTCAGCGACCAACGGCTCAAGAGCGGCGACGCCCTCGAAATCGGCGCCATCCGGTTGGACTTTCAAGTCTTGCAAGAGGCCGCCGGCGGTCGCCGCGCGTTCGACTCGTGGCAGGCGTTGGCCGGCGTAATCGTGGTGGTGTTGGTGGCCGGCCAGATCGGATTCTTTGGCTGGATATTTTCCCAACCGCATCCGCGCAACATGAAACTCGACATCGTCAAAGGCAAACAAGCCAAACCGCCGGCACCCGCCGATCCGGTCAATTCCCCGCCGCCCCCGCTCGTGCCCTTAGTGCCGGTAACGCCGCCCCCGACCACCGTCCCGCCCGCGGCGCCGGTCGCATTGAGTCGCCTCTTGAAAATCGCCCGTGTTGATCGTGTCGATGGCGCAGTCGACGTCACATTGCGGATTCAAATCAAAGCCCAAGTCGGCGAACGGCAACTCGACCCGGCCAATGTGAGTGTGAACGTGCAATGTTTCAGCACGACGACCAAAACGCCGGCGACCCAGAACCTGACCGCCCCGGCGGTCTGGGAAAACTTCACCAGCAAACAACTCCTGGCGCACTTCAACATTCCCCCGGCCCAATGCGCCGGCTACGTCGTGCGCACCTATTACCGCAAACAATTACAAGACGTGTTGGCCATGCCGGCCGGACTAGCGGCAGCCGCACCCTAAGGAGATTATGGCCGAGAATCTGATCGGACAAACGTTGGGGACCTATCAAATCGAAGCCGAAATCGGCACCAGCCGGTGGGGCGCAGTCTATCGCGCGTCCCAAAGCTCGATGAACCGCACCGTCGCCCTCAAAACCGTGTCGCCCGAAATGGCCGCCTTACCGGGACGCACGCAACATTTCCTCGCCGAAATGCAGGCCGCCGCCCAAATCTCCCACAGCAACATCGTCACCATCTACGAAGCCGGCTGCGTCGCCGGCATCAACTATTGTGCGATGGAATACGTCAACGGCCCCGCCCTGATGGATTTTCTGCGCCGAGGTCAAGCCGTCGACGAGCAACATCTTCTGCAAACCATCGCCAGCGTGTCGCGAGCCCTGGATTTTCTCTGGCAAAAACAAATCCCCCATCAACCGCTCGAAGCGAAAAACATCCTCGTCGACGCCCGCGGCACCGTGAAACTCATCAACGTCCTCCCCCTCGACAACATGCCGGTCGATGCCGCGAAAGAGGACATGCTCACAGTCGGCCTCATCATTGCCAACCTCGCCAACGAAATCAGCCCCGTCACCGCCCGCGTGGGTGAACTCGTCGAACGCATGGTCGGCGCCGCCGGCCGCAAACCTTTCACCACACTCACCGAACTCGCGCAAGCCGCCACCGACTTGGAGCGCGAACTTTTCTCGTCGGCCACTGCCGCCACGCGCGCCGCGCCCGCGAAGAAGCTCAGCAAACTCGGTCTCGGCCTCGCCTTGCTCATCGGCGGACTGTCGGCCACCGGCCTCATTTGGGTCTGGCAACACAACAAGAACAACATCGTCCCGACGGCGGTGACCCGCCCCGCCGATTTCGGCACCATGGTGCAAATTCCTGCCGGCGAATTCTTCTATCAAGCCGGCCCCAAAAAGAATTTGAAAGAATTCTACATCGACCGGTACGAGGTCACCTTCGGCGACTACCAACAATTCCTCGCCGCACTCGCGGCCGGCGCGAAAGTCAAAGAGGACCTGTTTGCCCCGCGTCAAAAGAATCATACCCCCGACAACTGGGACCAGATGATCGCCGCCATCCAACGCCAGCAACCGTTGCTGGTCGACAAGCGGGAATACTGGCTCACGTGGGATTCCCCGGTCGTCGGCGTGGATTGGTTTGACGCGTTTGCGTACGCCAGCTGGAAAGGCAAACGGTTACCCACCGAAGAAGAATGGGAAAAAGCCGCCCGCGGCACCGACACCCGCCGCTATCCGTGGGGCAACACCGCACTGACAACCCCGCCCACAAAACACACCGAAGTCTACGCCCTGCCGGAAGACAAAAGTCCGACCGGCGTTTGCGGAATGGGCGGCAGCGTCAGCGAATGGACCGGCACCTCCCCCACCCGTTCCACCGCCGTCATCCGCGGCGGTTCCCGGCGCGATCCGCCGACTCCGGTCACTAATCGCCGGGCGGATGCAATTCGCGAAACGCGTTCCGATACGATCGGTTTCCGGTGCGCCGCTGACAAAGAAGTGAAGTAACGGCACAAAATTGTCCGAATTCTCGCACCGGTGACACCCTTCATGACTGGGCACAACCACTGCTCAAACAGTGGACATGCATCAACTTCATCTCGTCACCCAGCATCTCCGCGGCACCGAAGTCGTCCACGTTGCCGGCGGCCTCGACGACAATAATTTCGCCAACCTCGCCGGTCTCCTCACCGCCCATCTCCGCACCTGTCGGCAAGCCGGGGCGCTCCCGCAAATCGTTTTGGAATGCAGCGAAGTCAACTACATCGGGAGCGTCGAACTCCGCGCGCTCCTCGATCTGGCTCACATCGCCCGCTCGCATGGTGGCGACCTCAAGTGCGCGCGGCTGGCTCCCACCATCGAACAAGTCGCCAACCTCGTCGCCAACGGCGACCCGCTTGATTGTTATGCGGACGTCACCACCGCCCTCGACGCCTTCACCATCGCCCCGGTCGCCGCGTAATCACTACCGGTACGTCAACAACTCGACCCACTCCCGGCCGTCATTGCTGAACCGCCACCCACTCCCGGCCGGCTCCACAATCCCCCGACACCCGCCGGCCTCGACTTCCGCCGCGTTCACCCGATGCAACACCGGTATCCCCCGTTGCAACGTCCGCAACTCCGCGGCACTAATCTCACCGGCCGGCCGCGGCCACACCCCCACCGGCACGCCCCACACCGTCACCGCCACTTCGTACGCGACCGGCGCCGCGGTGCTCCCGGCCACTTGCTCCGGATGCGCTTGCACCCACGGAAACACGCGCGCGCCGACGAGCACCGAGAACGCCACCGGCTGCCGCGAAATGTAATTGGCAAAGTTCAATTTCCGGTCCGCTGCATACGCCCGGAAGAAAGCCGCCGGATCGAGACCCGCCAAATTCTTCCCATTGAAATTCCCGAACGGCGGCGCCTTTGGTTCGCGCTTCGGGTACCAGACGCGAAAATTCGAATTCAACATCACATTGATCTCGAAATGCAAATGCGCCCGTTCCGCCGGAATCCCCTCGCGCGTGTTGCTCGAATGTCCCAGCGTCCCGATCACTTGCGCCTTCGCGACCGGCTGGCCGACCACAAGGCCGCGCGCCACTTCACTCAAATGCGCGTACAACGTAAAAATCTCGACCCCATCCCATTGATGCGCGAGCACCACATACCGGCCGTAATTGGAGAGGCCGGGTTTGGTATTGATAAACGCCACTTCGCCGGCCCCCACAGCATGGACGGGATCGGTGGGTTCGCCGCGCTTGTCACGCTGCCGACATTTGATGTCGATCCCTTCATGAAACCGGCGCCCGTTGCGGCGCACACAACCGAACTTACCGGACTCGACCGTCCCCTCAACCGTCGGTTGGTAAAACTCCTCGTCCCGGCCCCGCAACAACGCGTCATTACCGGTCGGCAGACAAAGATCCAATGGCCAAGCCAGCGCGGGGCCGAACAGAAACAAAATGGCGAACCAACGCATCTTCACGGCGCGGATTGCGGCGCGTCAAATACCGGCCCGCGCCCGGCAGCTTTGTTCAACGACTCCACCAACGCCAGCGCCTCGGCATCGGTCAAATTACCCAGCAAATGAAACCGGCCATCCTTGATGACCCGATCCACCAAGATGCCGACCACCGGCTTCTCATCCACCAGCACGACGAAATACTGTCCCCGCAACCGCGTCATCATTTCCGCCAGCCCCACCGTTCCGTGGGCATCGAACTGGAGCACCACCGCCTCGCCGGCATTGGTAAACTCCAGCCGGGCCTGATGGACGTCTTTCTCATCAATCGTCGGATACGGGTTGATGCAGATCTGCTGGCCAGTCGTGGGGATGGTGACGCGGCGCACCCGCGACGCCGGTAAGTTTGCCGGCACCTCTTCGTGAAACCGCAGCGTGTGGACCGGGGCCGCACAACCTGTCACCAGCGCCGCCAAGGCAATCAATAATTCGCGTCTCATACGCGCCACTTCTACGACGCCCCATCCGCGAACGCAAGCCCCCGGCGCAATGCCTTCGCCAAACGAAACACTCGCCATCAGCGGGTCGCTGTGATAAAAGTCTGCCCAATGAAAGTCGATCCGCGTTTCCTCAGGGAAGACGGGGCCGAGGTTTTTACCGGCAACGAATTGTTGATCAAAGGCGCGCTGGAAGCGGAGGGCGGCACTCATCTGCTGACCGGCTACCCCGGCTCGCCCGTCGCCGGCTTCTTCGACGCGATGGAATCCGTCGCCCCACTTTATAAAGAAAAAGGCATTCGCGCCTGCATCGCCAATAACGAAGCGCTCGGCGCCGCCATGCTCAACGGCTCGCAGATGGGACCGTTACGCGGCATCTGCTGCATGAAATCCGTTGGCCTCCACGTCGCGGCGGACGCGCTCGCGCTCGGCACACTGGCCGGCGCGCATCCGAACGGCGGCGCGCTCGTCATCGTCGGCGACGATCCATGGAGCGATTCGACCCAAGTCCCGGCGGATTCCCGGTATCTCTGCAAACACATCTTCATGCCGGTCATGGAGCCGGCCACGAATCAGGAACTCAAAGACTGGATCGATCTTGGCTTCAAACTTTCCCGCGAAGCCAACGTTTTCATCACTTACCTCGTCACCACCAACCAAGCCGACGGCGGCGGCAGCGTCACCTGCCGGCCCAATCATTTCCCCGACCTCAGCGCCGTCAACAAGTTCAGCATCGACACCGCGAAAATCGATTACGAACGCACCGTGCTCTTGCCGCCACGCACCTGGATTCGCGAACAAGGCATGCCGGAGCGGTTCGCCCGCTTATTCCAAAGCGCCCGCCGGCACGGCGTGAATCGCATTCTCAACGCCCGTGAAAATCCGCGGTGGCGCGCCGAAATTGGTTTCGTCGCGACCGGCCTCGGCTTCTCGTACCTCGAACACGCGCTCCACGAACTCGGCGTCGCCGACCAAGTTCCGATTCTCAAACTCGGCATCAGTTACCCTGTCGATCCGCAACTCGTCGAAGAATTCTCCCAGCAAGTCCGCAGCATCTTCGTCATCGAAGAGCGGCGCGGGTTCATGGAAGAACAGATCAGCGAAATCGTCAGCAAGCTGAATCAAAATGCCACCAGCGCCAACCGCACGAACGTCTGGGGCAAAGAATTCCCCGCCGGCCTCCAAGGCATACCGGCGACGCGGGGGTTCAATCCCAGCATCTTGATCGAACGCCTCGGACCACTCGGCAAGTTTTTCCACGATCCCAATCTGGCACTCGACGAAGCCCGGATTGATTGCGCCGTCGAACTCATCCAGAAGACCGGGACCTTCGACATCCAGATCCCACCGCGCACGCCGACGTTCTGCCCCGGCTGCCCGCATCGCGATTCGGCCAGCGTGCTGATCGAGATGAAGAAGCAATTCCGGGACGACCGCTACATGCGCCGGCATCACAAGCGCGGGCCGGTCGATGTCGTGTTCCATGGTGATACCGGTTGCTACACGATGTTGATGTTCGAGCCGACCAAAGACCTGATGCACAATTATTCCGGCATGGGGCTCGGCGGCGGCACCGGCGCCGGTATCGATCCGTTCATCACGAACAAACAAGTCGTCTTCCTCGGTGACTCGACATTCTTCCACTCCGGCATGCTCGGTATCTCGAATGCCCTGAAGCAAGGTCAGGACATCACCTACATCATTCTCGACAACGCCACGACCGCGATGACCGGCCACCAGCCCACCCCCGGCATGGACGTCGATATC
>JBAXYB010000055.1:0-19551 GCA_037127585.1 Verrucomicrobiota bacterium | reverse complement strand
GGCTAAAGGCGAAGCCTAATGACTAGCCTTACGAAAAACAGAACAGGGCGTCACGCTTTGATTTTGCGTAACGCCCTGCTGTTGTTGGTGAAAGTTGGTGGACCCGGTCGGACTTGAACCGACAACCCGCTGATTAAGAGTCAGCTGCTCTAGCCAATTGAGCTACGGATCCATCCCCGCTGGGGCGGCGTAAACTAGCAAAGCACTCTCACCGACGCAAGAGGCTTGTCAGACCACGGTAGAAGTTCTATTCGGCTGGTAATTCACTCAAACGCGCGGCCGCTTTTTCCCACTCGGGTACCGTCCGCGCAAGAGCGTCGGTGATGCCGGTCAGCTCGCGGTTGACTTCCATGGCGCGGCCGGGGGCTTCATACGTTGCCGGTAACTCGAGCTCGGCTGTCAGGGCGAGTTGGGCTTTTTCCAGGCGCGCGATTTCGGTTTCGAGGGTAGTGACAATTTTTTGGACTTCCCGGCGTTCGTGGGCAGTGGATTGTCGGGGTTTAACAGCGCGCGGTTTGGGTTCTTTAGGCACGGGCGGTGGGACAACCGGGGCCAGCGTCGCGGATTTGTCGAGGTAGTATTGGTAGTCGCCGTGGTAGTGCGTGAGTTTGCCGTTGTTGACGTGCAGGACGTGTTTCGCGAGTTGCCGGATGAAGTAGACGTCGTGGCTGATGAAGATGAGTGTGCCTTCAAACTGGCTGAGGGCACCGATCAACGCATCGATGCTGGCCATGTCGAGGTGGGTGGTCGGCTCGTCCATCAAGAGCAGGTTGGGCGGATCAAGTAGCAGCTTGACCAAGGCGAGCCGGCTTTTCTCGCCGCCGCTCAGAACGCCGACAGACTTGAACACGTCGTCGCCGCGAAACAGAAACGAGCCAAGGACGGTGCGGACGGATTGCTCGGAAATTTTCTGCGGGGTATCGTGGGCTTCCTGAAGCACGGTCCGGTCGGCCTTCAACATCTCGACCCGGTATTGCGCGTAGTAACCGACTTTTGTGTTCAGCCCCACTTCGCGTTTGCCTGACTGGACCGGTAAGACACCGGCCAGCAGTTTGAGCAACGTGGATTTGCCGGCGCCGTTGGGGCCGACGAGGACGATGCGTTGGTCGCGTTCCGCCGTGAATTCCATGCCCTTGTAGACCGGCGTTTCGCCATAGGCGTGGTCGATGTTTTCGAGAACGATGACGCGTTGGCCGCTGCGGGGCGGTTGGGGGAAACGGAATTTGATGCCGCGGCCTTCCTTGACCGGGGCTTCGATCTTGTCCATGCGCTCGATTTGTTTGAGCTTGGATTGGGCTTGCGAGGCTTTGCTGGCTTTGGCGCGGAACCGGTCGGCGAACTCTTGGAGTTGTTCGATTTTCTTCTGCTGATTTTTGTAGGCCGAGAGCAATTGCTCCTCTTGCGCTTCGCGTTGGGCGAGGAAGCCATCGTAGTTGCCGCGATAACGGTGGAGTTGGCTGGCGCGGATTTCGACGATGCTGCCGACGAGTTCGTTGAGAAATTCGCGGTCGTGCGAGATCAAGAGAATCGCACCGGGATAGTGCTTCAGATATTCCTGAAACCAGCGGAGCGATTCGAGATCGAGATGGTTGGTTGGTTCGTCGAGGAGAAGGAGGTCGGGTTGTTGGACGAGGAGCCGCGCGAGGAAGGCGCGCATGACCCAACCGCCGCTCATCGCTTTGGCCGGGCGGTCGAAGTCGCGGTCGCGAAACGCGAGGCCGCGCAGGATCGTCTTGGCGCGGGGTTCGAGATGGTAGCCGCCGAGCTCGTCGTACCGGGCTTGGACTTCGTGGTAGTCGTGCGACTCGGCTTCGTGACCGGCTTCGAAGGACTTGAGGCGGCGCTGAAGTTCGGCCACTTCCGGCGTGATGGCCACGGCGAGTTCCAAAACGGTTTCATCGCCGGCCGGCGCGGTTTCCTGCGGCAAGTGGCCGATGGTGGCGTTGCGTTCAATGGACACATCGCCTTCGTCCGGCCAGTCGTACCCGAGCGCGAGATTGAAGAGGGTGGACTTGCCGGCGCCGTTCGGACCGACTAGGCCGATCCGATCGCCACGATTGACTTGGAGCGAGGCGTTCTCAAAGAGTACGCGCGCGCCAAACGACTTAGTGATTTCTGAGATTGTTAACATCGGGAGTTGGGGAACGTACCGATAGAAGCGCAGCCGGGCAAGACTGAAAGCTGATCGTTATCGAACCCAGAAAAAAATCTTTGACATGAAATAGCGCTATGTTAATCTATGGCAAGTTTAGCAAGATAGTTAAGATTAAGAATGAAGGCGTCGGTTAAAAGTGATTATGCATGCCGGGCGGTGGAGGCGTTGGCGCTCCATCATCCGAATTCTCGGCCGTTGCGGATTGATGATATCGCTCAACGCGAGGCGATACCCGCGAATTATCTCGTCCAGATTTTGATCGAATTGAAGAGTCAGGGTCTCATTCAGAGCCGACGCGGTAAAGCGGGTGGTTATACGTTGGCCAAAACGCCGAAGGAAATCACTGTGGGCGACGTACTTCGGGCGATTCAAGGCGATGTGCTTGAGATGCCTATGCTGACAGAGTCGCGCTGCCCGGATGAGATTAAGCGCGCCTGGCGGCGGATTAAGGTGGCGGCAGAGGGTGTGGCCGACACGATTACTTTCGAGGACATTTGCGCCGATGCGAACGGCCGCAGCGCGATGTATTACATTTGACCGGTCTGAGCCGTTTGATATGAAGACTGGGACGTAACAATCAATAAGGAATAAAGATTATGGCAATCAATGTGCGCATTCCGACTCCATTGCGGAAATTGACCAAAGACAAAGATGTCGTGCAAGCGACCGGCGCGACGGTGGCGGTGTTGTTGGAGGATTTGGAGAAACAGTTCCCCGGTTTGAAAGAACGCCTGTGCGACGACCGCGGGGAGTTGCGGCGCTTTGTGAATATTTATTTGAACGACGAAGACATTCGTTTCGCGCAAGGCAAAGAGACGCCGGTCAAAGATGGCGATGAGATTTCGATCATCCCGGCGATTGCGGGCGGTCGCTAAAGCAGCCGTGAAATTCACCTCAGATGAGATCAAGGATCTCGCGGAACGGTTTGAAGGCCAGCCGCCGCGCGAGATTTTGCAATGGGCCGCTGACAACTTTGGTCAGCGGTTGGCGATCTCGTCTGCCTTCGGACCCGAAGGCCTGGTCACCATCGACATCGCCATGCGCAAAGTCACGCCGCGCATGCCGGTGTTCACGATCGATACCGGATTCATGTTCAAAGAAACGAACGAGCTCATCGCGAAAGTCGAAGCGGAATACGGCGTGACCGTCGAACGCCTGCATCCGGAGTTGACGCCCGAGCAGCAAGCCGAGAAGTACGGACCGGAGCTTTACCGGCGCCAGCCGGATCGGTGCTGCCACTACCGGAAGGTGTTGCCTCTCCAGAAAAAGCTGACGGAACTTGATGCCATGATTACCGGCTTGCGCCGTTCACAAGGCGACAGCCGGAAGGGCGCGAAGATTTTGCAGATGCAAGAAACGCCCGATGGCCATCGGTACATCAAAATCAATCCGCTGGCCGCGTGGACCAAAGAAGAAGTCTGGTGGTACATCGTCAGCCACCAACTTCCGTACAACGCGTTGCACGATCAGGGCTACGCCAGCATCGGCTGCACGCCGGACTGCTGCACGCGGCCAACGCAAGATGGCGAAGATGAACGCGCCGGCCGCTGGGCCGGTACGGATAAAAAGGAATGCGGCCTGCACACGTTCGCCGCGAATATATAATTTATGGACCACCTCGACAGACTGGAAAATCAAAGCATCTACATTATCCGGGAAGCGTTCACGAAGATCGAGCGGCTCGCCATGTTGTGGAGCGTCGGCAAAGACTCGCAGACTCTCATCTGGCTGGCGCGCAAGGCGTTCTTCGGCCACGTGCCGTTTCCGTGCGTGTTCATGGAAACGAGCTATGACATGCCGGAGCTTATTGAGTTGCGCGATAAACTCACAAAAGAATGGGGACTGAACCTCATCGTCGCCCGCAATGAAGAGGCACTCGCGCAAGGCATGAACCACAAGCTCGGCCGGGTCGTCTGCTGCTCGGCGTTGCTGAAAGACAACCTCAAGCGCACCGTCGAGAAACACAACTTCGGTGGCCTCATCGTCGGCGTCCGGCGCGACGAAGACCCGACACGGTCGAAGGAGCGCTACTTCAGTCCGCGCGACAAAAACATGGAGTGGAACGTCGAAGACCAGCCGCCGGAACTCTGGGATCAGTTCAACACCGACATGGCCGGCGGCACGCATCTGCGCGTCCATCCGTTGTTGCACTGGACGGAGATGAATATTTGGGAGTACGCCGAACGCGAAAACATCCCGAACGTGGCGTCATATTTTGCAAAAGACGGAAAGCGCTACCGGTCGCTCGGTTGCTTGCCGTGCACCTTCAGCATCGATTCCATCGCCGACACCTACGACAAAATTCGGGAAGAACTCCGCACCACCAAACGCAGTGAACGCAGCGTCCGCGCGCAGGATCAAGAAAGCGAAGACGCCTTTGAGAAACTCCGCCGCGACGGCTACATGTGATTTCCATGCAACAACCCTCTGAACAACTTAAAATCGTCATCGTCGGTCACGTCGACCACGGTAAATCCACGCTCGTTGGCCGGCTCTTCCACGATACTGGCAGCTTGCCGGACGGGAAATTCGAGAAGATCAAAGCCTCGTGCGAGAAACGCGGCATGCCGTTCGAGTGGGCGTTTCTCATGGACGGCCTCCAAGCCGAGCGCGACCAGAACATTACCATCGAGACCGCGCAGATTTGGTTTCGCACGCCGAAGCGGCAGTACGTGATCATCGACGCGCCCGGCCACAAAGAGTTTCTCAAGAACATGGTGACCGGCGCTGCCAACGCGCAAGCCGCCATCCTGCTCATCGACGCCAACGAAGGCGTCCAAGAACAATCCCGCCGGCACGGCTTCCTCCTCTCGCTGCTCGGCGTGAAACAAGTGGCCGTCGTCGTCAACAAAATGGATCTCAAGGGCTACAGCCAAGCCACATTCGACGCCATCGAGAAAGAATACCGGGCCTTCCTCACCCAGCTCGGCGTCATTCCGCAGCGCTTCATCCCGATTGCGGCGTATCACGGCGAGAACATCGCCACGCGCTCGACGAAGATGCCGTGGTATACCGGCCCGTCCGTCCTCGAAGCGCTCGACCAATTTGAAATCGCCCCACCGGAAAAAAATCTGCCACTCCGCTTTGCGATTCAAGATGTCTACCGGTTCGACGCCCGCCGAATCCTGGCCGGCCGAATCGAAGCCGGCACGATCAAAGTCGGCGACACGATTCTGTTTTCGCCCCGCAACAAAATCAGTCACGTCAAATCCATCGAATCGTGGCCGGGTGCAGGCTTGAACGAGGCCAGTGCCGGTGAATCCATCGGCATCACGCTCGCCGAGCAAATCTACGTCGAACGCGGCCAGATCGGTTCGCACGAAGACCACGCGCCGATTGAGAGCGATGTCTTCAAAGCCAAACTCTTCTGGCTTGGCCGGCAAAAACTCGAAATCGGCCGCCGCGTGAAATTGAAACTCACCAGCACCGAAGTCGAGTGCCACATCCAATCCATCGAAAAGATTATCGACGCCTCGACGTTGTCCGAGAAGACGCAGGATCATATTGCCCGCAACGATGTCGCCGAGATCACCGTCCGCACGAAATCGCCAATCGCGTTCGACAACTACGACCGCATCGTGCCAACCGGCCGGTTCGTCATCGTGGACAAAAACATGGTGGCCGGCGGCGGCGTCATCTCGAAGGGCGAATACCCCGACCGGCGCGATGTGCTCTCCGGAGTAAAAAGCCAAAACATCTTCTGGTCGAAGGGCAAGATCGACCGGGAAGTTCGCGAACAGCGCAACAAACACAAAGGCGCGATCATCTGGCTCACCGGCCTCAGCGGTGCCGGCAAGTCCACGATTGCGACCGACCTGGAGCGCGAGCTGTTCGCGATGGGCTTGCACACATACATTCTCGACGGCGACAACATCCGGCACGGCCTCAGCGCGAATCTGGGTTTCTCGCCCGAAGACCGGCAGGAAAACATTCGCCGTGTCGGCGAAGTCGCCCGGCTGATGATGGATGCCGGCGTCCTCGTCATCACGGCGTTCATCTCGCCGTACCGGGATGATCGCCGGTTAGCGCGCTCGCTGGTGGACGACAAGGACTTCATCGAAATCTACGTCAACGCGCCGGTCGAGGTCTGCGAACAGCGTGACCCGAAAGGTCTCTACAAGAAAGCGCGGGCCGGTCAGATTCAAAACTTTACCGGCGTCGATGCGCCGTACGAAGCGCCTGAAAAACCGGAAGTCGAGGTGCGTACGGATAAACAGAGCGCGGCCGAATGCGTCGCGCATATCATCGATTACTTGAAGGTCGCGCACATTGCGCAGGATTTCACGATTTGATAGGATCACGCTGATGACGGAAGCCAAAACTGCGGAAAAGATCAGGTCGCCGCTCGTGCGCCAGTTCTCGGTATTCCTGGAGAACAAAGTTGGCGCGTTGCTCGATCTGACGCGCACCCTCAAAGACGCCAACATCCATGTCTGCGGCATCTCCGTTGTGGACACAGCCGACACAGCGGTCGTTCGCATTGTGGTGGATGACCCGGAGAGATGCCGGGACGTGTTGCATGAGGCGCACATCGCGGCTGGCGAATCGAACATCGTCGTCGTGGAATTACCGCGTGGGCCAGAAAAGCTCGACCTCGTCTTGCGCACGCTCGTCGCCGCGGAGGTCAACATTCTCTACACCTATTCGCTGATGGTCCGGCCGCGCGACAAAGCCTTGCTGGCGTTGAGCAGCGATGATCCCGAGTACGCGCGCGAGGTGTTGGACAATGCCGGCTACGCCGTGCTGAGCCAGAAGGATATTTCCCGCTAATGGCCGGTAACCCAACTCCGTCCGGCCTCGCCATTGTCGTCTGCGATCAGATCATTGAAGACAAAGCCACGAGCAAAAAATCGCTCATCGGCATCTTCAACAACATCGCCAGCCCGACGTTCCCGTGCCGGCACCCGCAGCTCTGCGTCTTCGTTTCCCTGACCGAAGGCCGCGGCAACTATCAGGCCCGGGCGCGCATCATCAACGAAGAGACGCAAGAGCCGGTCACTGAAGTTAACGGCCAGATTCAGTTGCCGGACGTGAACATGGTTGCGGAACTCGTCTTCAACTTCATCGGCCTGGAGTTCCCCGCGCCCGGTCTGTACTCGATCGAGTTCTATTGTGACGACGCGTTGATCTTGGAACGCCGCTTCCACGTCATGAAAGCCCAGCCGCCGCCGAAGGGGCCGCCGGCCGCGGAGATGTAGCCGCGGGTGAGGCGACCGAAGCTCACGCTTCGGCTACAGCGTGTTCAGCAACTGCTCCAACTCCTCGCGCGGACCATCGTGATGCTGGGCGTGGGCGAGTTGGAGGGCGTGCTCGAAAAGTTTCTTCGCGTCCGCCGCCGGTCCGGTATGCAGCCGGCATTTGCCCAGGAGAATGTGGACGACCATCCAGTCGGACTTCTTCGTGCACAACGCCTGTAAATGCTCGGCAGCTTTGGCGTATTGGCCGGCATCAAACAACGCTTGCGCGAGGCTGTAACGGGACAGGTCGTTGGTCGGGAAGCGGTCGAACAGTTCGCGGGCTTTGATGATGCGGTCGGTTGACATGGGTAGTTGTAGGAGCGGTTTGTAACCGCGACCGGTCGCGAATGCAATTCGCTCCTACAAACGACTTTGCTACACTGCGCCCGTGCCCAGCAAATTCTATAGTCCCGATGCCCAGCGCGCCGCGCAGGTGAACAAACTGTTCGCCACGATCGCGCGCCGGTACGACTTGCTGAACGATGTGATGACGCTCGGCTTGCACCGGCATTGGAAACACCGGGTCGTCGAGTTGGCCGGTCAGCCGCGCGACGTGCTCGACTTATGTTGCGGCACCGGCGACATCGCGCTGCGATTGCCGGGGCAAGTGGTTGGCGCGGATTTTACGGAGGAGATGCTACGTGTGGCGCAAGCACGCTTGGTTGTGGGAGCGGCGTCCCCGCCGCGACCGGGCCAGAAAGATCGCGACGGGGACGCCGCTCCCACACCGACCTCGCGGACGTGGCTTCAAGCCGACGCGTTGAATCTACCTTTCCCGGATGCCGGCTTTGATGTCGTCACGGTTGGCTACGGCCTGCGCAATCTTGCCGACATCGAGCGCGGGCTGCGAGAGATTTACCGGGTGCTGCGGCCGGGCGGGAAACTCTTGTCGCTCGATTTCGGGAAGCCGGAGAATCCGGCCTTGCGGCGGTTGTTCTTCGCGCATCTGCGGTTTCATCTGCCCATCATGGGCCGGTGGTCCTGCGGTGATGCGGATGCGTATTCGTATATCCTCGCGTCGCTTGAATCGTATCCGGCGCAACGCGGAATCAAGGCGCTGATGGAAACGGTTGGTTACCGGGACTGCGGGTTCGAGGAGTTTATCGGTGGGACGATGGCGATCAACTTCGGCGTCAAGCCGCGTTGAGCGGCCGGCGTAGCGGCCTATTTCGAGCATAGGTTGGCTTGGATGTAATCGAAACTTTGTTTGCTGGAATCAAACGGATCGCCGGGGCAGGAATCTTGTTCGACGCAATACCAGTGGCAGCCGGCAGCCTCGGCGGCGGCGATGATTTTCTGGAAGTCGAGATTGCCGTTGCCGATTTCGCAGAAGCCAACTTTTGATTCCGGGAAAACGGTGTAGTCTTTGAGGTGGATGATCGGGAGCCGATGACACCACTCGACGGGTCGCCGCCGCCGTTTTGCACCCAGTAGGTGTTCGGCTCCCCATGTTGCCCACGCCGATGATGCCGAGCCGAACTTGGTTCATTGAGGCGAGGTTGCTGATACGGCGTAGCGCCGGGAGGGTCAACAGCAAAAAGCCTAGAGCAACAATCCGGAATTACTCTACCGCTCCTACAACAACCGCTTCGCGCTGGCGCATCCCGGGGCTCTACGCTACAGTCCGCGTCATGCAATACCGGCGATTTGGACGAACGAATTTACAGATGCCAGTCATCTCTTGTGGCGGGATGCGGTACCAACACGCTTGGAACGATACGGAACTGAGCGCGATCCCGGCGGATAACCAGAAGAATCTCGAAGCTACTATCCACCGCGCCGTCGAACTCGGCATCAATCACATCGAGACCGCGCGCGGGTACGGTTCGTCGGAGGTGCAGCTCGGCGAAGTGTTGCCGAAATTGCCTCGCGACAAAATCATCGTGCAGACGAAAGTCGCGCCGTTCTCTGACCCGAAAGAATTTGTCGCCACGTTCGAGAAGTCCATGGAGCGGCTCAAGCTCGATCACGTGGATTTGTTCAGCTTGCACGGGATCAACAACGACGAGACGCTCGATTGGGCGATCCGCAAAGGCGGCTGTCTCGAACGCGCCCGGCAGTTTCAGAAGGAAGGGCGCTGCCGGTTCATCGGCTTCAGTACGCACGCGGTGCCGCGCGTGATTACGCAGGCGATCAATACCGGCGAGTTTGATTACCTGAACTTGCACTGGTATTTCGTCAACGACTTCAATTGGCCGAGCGTGCTCGCTGCCACCCGGCAGGACATGGGCGTGTTCATCATCAGCCCGAACGACAAGGGCGGGATGTTGCAGAATCCCGTGCCGAAGATGATTGAGTTGTGCCGGCCGCTGACGCCGATGCAGTTCAACGATCTGTATTGTCTCGCCCGGCCGGAAGTCCACACGCTCAGTTGCGGCGCGAGCAAGCCGACGGATTTTGACGAGCACGTCGCCGCGCTGGAGTTCACCGGCGACATCGCACCGATTGAAGCCCGGTTGCGGGCGGAGTTGGTACGCGTCCACGGCCCGGAATGGTGCGCGCATTGGCAGACCGGATTGCCGGAGTTCAGCGTGGTGCCGAAACAAGTCAACGTCAGCGAAATTCTCCGGCTCTGGACGTACGCGAAGGGGCTGGATCTGGTGCCGTGGGGCAAGATGCGGTACAACCTGCTCAGCGGCGGCGGTGGGCATTGGTTTCCCGGCGAGATGGCCAACAAGATGGACGAAGCGACCTTGCTCCCCGCCATCGCCGGAAATCCGTTCGCGGCCAAGATTCCCGGCATTCTCCGCGAAGCGCACGCGCTTTTGTACGAAGCGCCTAAGAAGCGGTTGAGCGAGAGTTGATGAACTTCACCCAACACCTCCGCGTGAAGCCCGGGCACAAGCTCAAGTTGGCCGACTGGGATGCCGGGGCGACGTTGGGATTCGAAAAGGACAAGGCGCAGGACTTACTCGCGAAAAATACCCGGCGGCTCGCGGCGCTGCAAACGCGGCTCTACGCGGAGAGTCGGCGTGCGGTGCTGATCGTCTTGCAAGGCATGGATGCGAGCGGGAAGGATGGGACAGTGGCCCACGTGATGGGTGGGGTGAATCCGCAAGGGTGCCGGGTGACGTCGTTCAAGGCGCCGACGACGGAGGAGCGCGCGCATGATTTCCTGTGGCGCATTCACAAGGCGGTGCCGGCTCGCGGCGAGATCGGGATCTTCAACCGGTCGCACTATGAAGACGTGCTCATTGTGCGCGTTCACAATCTTGTGCCGGAGAAAGTGTGGTCGGGGCGGTACCGGCAAATCAATGACTTTGAAGCGCTGCTGCTGGCCAGCGGCGTGCAGATCCTGAAATTCTTTCTCCACATCGACAAAGACGAACAACGCGACCGGCTCCAAGCCCGGTTGGAAGACCCGACGAAAAACTGGAAGTTCAACCCCGGTGATCTGGAGGAGCGGAAGTTGTGGAAAGATTACCAGCGGGCTTACGAGGATGCGTTGCGGCAGTGTAGCACGCCGGCGGCGCCGTGGTTCATCATCCCGGCGAACAAGAAATGGTTCCGCAACCTCGCCGTCTCGCAAATCATTGTCGAGACGCTGGAGAAACTCGACCCGCAGTTCCCGCCGCCGGTCGCCGGTCTGTCGAAGATCGTCATTCGCTGACGCAGCGCGGTAAACAAGCTGGAAGCTTGTTCTACGGCCGCGGGATCGAATCGGCGCCCAGTTGGGGAATCTCGACTTGGTCGAGTTTGGCATCGAGCTTCGTCAGCGATTTTTCCGTCTCGGAATAGCTGCCGGTCGCGTTGGTGAGATGTTTGCCGAGGACGCGGAAGTTTTCTTCGAGCTTGTCAAAATCCCCACGGAGCCGGCCGAGTGTGGCGAGAATTTCTTGCGCCCGCTGTTCCACCTTCATCCCACGCAGGCCGAGCAGGATTGTCTGGAGGTAGGCGTAAAAGGAATTGGGTGAGACCGGGATGACGCGCTTTTGTAACGCGTAACCGAGCAACTCGTGTTCTTCGCCGGCATCTTGTTTGATGATGGTTTCGTAATAGACGTTTTCGGCCGGGACATACATGAGGGCGAAGTCGTACGTGTTCTCGTCCGGGAGGATGTACTTACCGGCGATGGCGTCGACATGCTTTTTCACGTCGCGGAGGAATTGTTTGCGCGCCGCGAGCCGGTCAGCCTCGGTGCCGGCATCCACGACGCGGCGGAAATTTTCGTAGGGAAATTTGGCATCCACCGGCACGAGCCGGCTGCCGACCTGGATGGCGGCGTCCACTTTTTCGCCGCTCTTGAACGCGTGTTGGAGGGTGTAGTGTTCGGGCGGGAGGATTTGGGAGAGGAGATCGCCGAGGAAGAGTTCACCCATGCCGCCGCGGAGTTTGGGGGCACGCATGATGTTGACGAGTTCAGCAGCGGCTTTGCCGACTTCGTGAATCTGGCCAACTTTTTCGCGGAGATCGCCGACGACTTTGGCGGCGTTGTTCAAGCGATCGTTCATGGAATCGCTCGACTTCTGGAGGCTGGTGGAAACCGTCTCGCCAAACCGGTCGATGCGCTCTTGGAGTCCGCCGAGTTGGGTTTGCAGGAGCACCAGTGATTGATCGGGGGCGGCCGGCTTGTTGCGTTCCCGGAGGAAGACGATCAGCAGCACGACGACAGTCGCGAGGGTGAAAAGACTTAAGATGACAACCAGTGCGTCCACGCGGCGAATGCTATCATCGACGGCGGCGGGCGGCAACGTTCGGTTGCCGGTCTGGCAATGACCGCGGCTTAAGCGGGGCGGACGTTTTGGGCTTTGGCGCCCTTGGTGTCCTGAACCACGTCGAACTCCACTTGTTGACCTTCGGCGAGAGTCTTGAATCCTTCGCCGGTAAGAGCCGAAAAGTGAACGAAAACATCCGTCCCGCCTTCCTGCTCAATGAACCCGAAACCTTTTTTCTCGTTGAACCACTTGACGCGACCACGTGCCATGACTTGCCTCCTGCTGGTTACCCAGACTGAACTACCCGAACCAAACAAAAAAACCGTGTCACCCGATTGGGGTGAACACGGTTTACTGAACGTTAATCAACTTGTCTTCCAACTGTGTGACTTCCACATAGAGAACGGAATTTTTCTAGCAGAAGCGGTGCGACAGGTCAAAGCGATTCTCGGAAAGCGGCGGATGGATCGGCTGGCCGAACCAAGCCAAAGCTTGTTTTCGTCCGGCAATCCCCTAAAAGAAATGCGGATGTGCCGATGAAATATTTGGTCGTTGCCGACTTGCACTACACGCTGAAGCAGCTCGATTGGGTCAATCTCGCAGCGCAGGATTTTGATCTCGTCATCATTGCCGGTGATCTGTTGGATATCGCGTCCGTGGTCGAGTTGGACGTTCAGATTCTTGTTGTCATGAAGTATTTGAAGCAAATCCAACCGCGAACGCGGTTGCTGACTTGCTCGGGCAATCACGATGGCGACGAGCGTAACAGCGGAGATGAAAGCGTTGCCCAGTGGATGCAGGAAGCCCGCGCGGATGGAGTCTTGGTCGACGGCGATTGGTTTGAGCGGGACGGCTGTTTGTTCACCATTTGCCCGTGGTGGGACGGCCCGCAAACCAAAGCGGAGGTCGCGGCGTTATTGCAGCGGGATTCCTTACGCCCCAAGAACCACTGGGTTTGGGTTTATCACGCGCCGCCCAATGGGTCGCCGGTAAGCTGGACTGGTAAGAAATACTTTGGTGATTCAGACCTCGCCGGTTGGATTGACCAGTATCGGCCCCAGATGGTTCTAAGCGGCCACGTCCACGATGCCCCGTTTCGCAAGGATGGTTCGTGGGTCGATCGGATCGGTTCGACCTGGGTGTTTAATATGGGGCGACAAATCGGCCCCAGCCCGACTCACATTATTATTGATACGGAGAGCGCCACCGCCAGCTGGTACTCGCTGGCCGGTAACGAGCAAATCCATCTTGATCGAGATTTGCTGAAAGAGTCAATTTGACGGGCGACTTGATTTCTCACCGCCGCTTTTTGGGTTGGCGATGGGACAGGCTCTCCAGCACTTCATCCACAATTCCGAGATGATCTTTGCGGTCCTCGAACTGGTTCTTCAAATCGATTAAGTAGTTGGACATCGCATGCAGCCTTTCGGCGAGCAGCGTCGAGACGTGCAGATTGATTTCAGGATTCGCCCGGAGGAACGCCTTGCCATTTTCGGCCTCATAAAATCGCGAGTCAGTCAGCGCTTTGACCGTTGCCATATGCGGCTGATCCAGCAAGACCGACATCTCCCCGAAAATCGCCCCCGGTGTGGAAACTCGATTGAGCTGCACATCGCCCTTTAAGATCTCCACCGAGCCTTCGGCGAGGATATAGATCAACCCCAGCTTCTTGCCTTCTTCCAGAATGATGGCCCCGGCGGCGAAGCGCCGTTCGGGTAGTCCCTGACAACTCTCAATGATTGAAGTCATAATCGATCTGTTTAAATGATGAATCAGGTTAGGACGGGATAATGCACGAAGTCAACTGGCTTGAGTCGTGGTGAATCGAATGGTGAATTTTTGACAGACTGCACAAATCGTGACCACCAACACCTCGCCGATTAGGAACGAACTCCGCAAATTTTCTAATGCCCGCTGGCATTTTGCCAGCCGTCCGTCCCTGTTGGCATTCCAACTGCGTGTTACGAATCGACGGGGATTACGAGTTCGCCGGTCGTTCACGCCGAACGCAGGGAAGTAAGTGAAGGAGTCATAAATTTGTAACAATCGCAAACTTGATTTTGCGATTGATCTCCGTATGTTGGCCGCTCGGTTTACGGGTAGATCCGTGGTGGATTCTGGTTCAATAAACTCAACGTGGGATAAATAGGGAAATAGGTATGAAGATGACATTCCGTCGGTATGCAGCTGTTGCAACAATGATTCTCTGGCAGGGACACCAGGCGTTCGCGGGGTTCTATAGTTATTCAGATTCACTCGGAAAGGGCCAAGCCGACACCCGCGTGCGCAATCAGGCCAACACCAAATCCAATACTTTCGCGACGGCGTCGGGTTTGACGTATCCCAGTGCAGGATTCAATACGAACCTCACTTTGACAGTCTCTGGGACTTGGTCGAACAATGCAAAAACCTTGGCCGTCAGTAAAATTGGCGCCCGCGGGGTGATCACCAACAAAGGCACACCAGTAAATGGCGACGCCATTGATTCGGGCGACCCGGCCTTGGACGCTCTCGTCATTCCGACGTCGGCGTGCCCGACTATTGATCTGACCGTCGAACCGCTCGATGTCTTAGATCAGCAAAACAACGCCGACCCCAACAGCTACCAGTATGTAATTAACGCGGAAGGCTCCGATGCCGGCACCGCTTTCAAGATCACGTGGTACGATTGGCTGCCGGATGCTTCTCCAGCCGACCGGGACGACCTGATGGCGAATGGCCGTAAGCTGGCTGAATTAACACTGGTCGGCCCCGTGTCGCTTTCAAATTATGACTGCATCCTCGTTCGCTCGGCGAAAGGGCGCGATTATATTCACGTGGTCACCGCCGGTACGGCAGCCAGTTTGCCTTTCAACCTCACCTGTCCCGGCAATGTGACCGCTTGGTGCGGCGGCCCAGTGCAGTATCCGAATACCAACGTGTTTGTCATTACCGGCGGCGTCGCGCCCTACACCTTGACGTTCGATCCGCCGGCCGATTCCGTTCCGAATGGCGCAACCAATCTCGTCACCGTCACCGCCACGGACGCCAACGGCTGCACCACTCCCGCTTGTCAGTTCAATGTCATTCGCTTGCCGTTGACCATCGCCTGCCCCGGCGACGTGACCGCTTTTTGCAGCAGTGCGGTGAAGTATCCGGCCACCAATACGTTTGTTGTAACGGGCGGCACCCCGCCCTACACCTTGACGATGACTCCGCCGGCCAACCTCCTGCCCAACGTCCCGACCAATGTCGTGACCGTCACCGCTACGGACGCCAACGGCTGCACGACGGCCCCCTGTTCCTTCAAAGTCATTCGCTTGCCATTCACCATCGCCTGCCCTGGTGACGTGACGGTTGGGTGCGACGACCTGGTGCAGTATCCACCCACCAGTAGCTTCCAGATTCGGGGCGGAATTGCCCCCTACACCTTGACCTTCAATCCGCCGGTTGGCCAACTTCCCAGCACGCCGACCAATGTCGTGTCGGTGACGGCGACAGACGCCAGCGGTTGCACGACCGCCCCCTGCACGTTCAAAGTTATCCGTAATGCAAACGTGGCTTTTACCGGATTTGATTCTCCCATCAGTGGCGTGGGCGGGACGTGTGCTGCACCGTTACGGACTGTGCAGCGCGGCGCGCAAATCGTGGTCAAGTTCACGGCGACTTGCAACGGCAGTTCCCTCGCGGCGGCACCTTTGGTTGAAGTGTTTAATTGCACTACCGGCGTCAAGCTGGCGAGTGGGAATGCGATCAAGGATACACCCAGTAACTGGCACTTCAATGTAGACACCAGCCTCGCTAGCTACCGCGACGCCTCCATTCGGATCGTTGTTCGTCTCCCCAATAACAACGACAAGATCGCTATCATCAAACTCAAGGGTTAAGTAACCCTCATGCAGAAAAAAGTATGTTGTTAATTGTCGACCGGACGGTAAGCGCCACGGGCCTTACCGTCCGGTCACTTTTTCATGCACTGCTGGTCGTCGTAATCACCGGTGCCAGCCATGCCGGTCAAGTGGTGCTGGACGGCACCCTTGGGACGAGTGGCGCAATCGCCGGCCCGAATTTCGCCATCCCATCGAGCTTGGGCAAACTCAAGGGGAAGAATCTGTTTCAAAGCTTCTCCCAGTTCACCCTCGACGCCGGCGACACCGCGGCCTTTACCGGACCAGCCAACATCCGCAACATTCTCGCCCGAATCACGGGCGGCAACCCTTCGACAATTGATGGAACGATTCGCTCTGACATTGCCGGCGCCAACCTCTTTTTGCTGAATCCGGCCGGGGTGGTCTTCGGACCGAATGCGGTTCTCGACGTGACCGGTTCGTTCGCGGTGAGCACGGCTGACTATTTCAAATTGGCCGGTGGCGCGCGGTTCGGAGTTGGGCTTGATCCTTCGGAGGACTCCAAGTTGACGACCGGCCCGGTCGTCGCCTTCGGGTTTCTCGGCGGCAACCCCGGCAACATCACAATCCAGAGCCCCTTAACCACGACTGCCGGTCAGACTTTTTCTGTCGTCGGCGGTAACGTCCTTCTCGACGGCGGACAAATTCTCGCCCCGGATGGACAAGTGAATCTGGCCAGCGTCAAATCCGCCGGCGAGGTCAAATTGCGCATCGGAGTTAATCAGCCGGTTCGCTTCAAAGATGTCGAACTGCCGGGACTAATAGAACTGCGAAACTCCGCGGTGGTGGATGTCAGCGGCAACGGCGGCGGGCGCGTGGTGATCCGGGGTGGGCAATTGATCGTCGAGAATGCATCGGTAAAAGCGGATACCCTTGGTTCGGCGAATGGCGGCGGCATCGACATTGGATTGACCGAGAAGCTCGAAGTCCTGGGCAATGGCAAGATCACCACCGACGCAGCGGGAACGGGCCGCGGTGGTGATATCCAGATCAGCGCGCCCTCGATTCTCTTGGACGGACAGGATCTCGATGCCGACTTTGGAGGGAATTCTCCCAACCGCACTCGAATCGCAGCCGAGACATCCAGCGCCTCCACCAAGGCGACCGGCGGCGATGTCGTCATCCATTCGGACACGCTCGAGATGCGCGGCGGTGCGGAACTCTCGACTTCCACATTCGGCCCCGCCGCCGCCGGTCGGGTTGCCGTCACAACCGGCTCGCTGAACATGACTGGGCCGACTGATTCCTCGATCAGCCCGCCAACCTGGATTCGCGCCAACGCCAGCCCGTTCTTCGCTGGCGCCGGCGGTGACATCCGCATTCGCGCGGATTCGATTCAGATGAACATTGCCTCCATTCAATCCGACACCCAGGGCGATGGCGATGCTGGCCGGGTCCTAATCACGGCGAACTCGCTGACGATGCTCGACGGCGCCATCACCACTCGCTCCGCCGGGCGCGGCGCCGGTGGCGCGATCGACATTCGTGCGGACAACATCCTGATGGACGGAATCGGCGCCTACTTCGGCGCGGAAGCCAGCGGCCAAGATCAAGGCGGTCGCGGTGGCGACATCCAGATCACAGCCGCTGCGATAACGCTGTTGAACGACGCCGCTATTCTCGCCAGTAGTTTTGGTGACGGCGACGCCGGCAACATCAACGTCCGCGCGCATTCCTTGGTTTTCGACACAGCGACGATTCCATCCGGCATCATCGCCGCCAGCTACGGTGGCCCCGGTAACGGCGGCGATATCAATATCAAAACCGATTCGCTCGAACTTCAAAACGGCATGCAGATCGCCACTACCAGCTTCACGTCCGGCAACGGCGGCAGCATTGTCATTCGTGCCAAGTCAGTCGTGTTGGGGACAGGCGCCTCGATCCAATCGGCGGCGCTCGATACCGGTGTGGCCGGCGGGATTAATTTGAAGGTGAAAGATCAATTGGAAATGACCGGCGGCAGTAGCATCAACGTTTCTGCGGCGGCCAATGAAGCCGGGACCATCAAAGTGATGGCCGACACGATTCGCGTCACAGACAGCCTGATTTCGGCATCCGCCCCACAAGCCTCCGGCGGCAGCATCGAGTTGTTCGCCGTGGCCGGCATCGAGCTGAACAATAGTTCGATCTTGGCAGCGGCGGACAACAATGGCGGCAACATCGCGCTCGGCTCGCCGTTCTTCATCTTCGACTCACAGTTCCAAGGTGCCATGGACGCCACCACGTTTATCAGCGCCAACGCCGTCAACGTCGGCGGGAATATTCAAATCGGAAAAAACTTTTCGATCGCCGAGCCCAGCAACATCACCGCGACCGGCGCGCAAGAAGGCAATATCGAAATTGGCGCGCTCGAAACCGACTTGAGCGGCAGTCTCATCGCACTGTCGGGCAATTTGCTGGATGCGGAAACCCAGTTACGCCCCGACTGCGGCGTGCGACTGACCGGCAACCTCAGTAGCTTCATTGTGCTCGGCCGCGGCGGATTGCCAATTGCGCCGGGCGGATTCGTGCCGAGTTCAACGCCGGCAGGGGCCGATGATCGGAAATAGTCACCCCGGCCGGCTCGTTGGTCTGGCGCTGATCTTGTTTGCCCAAGTAATCAGCGCCCAAGTTCTGCCGCCACCACCAGCTAAGCTGACGATGCCGGCGACGCTGTTCGTCCGCGAGTTTCAGTTTACCGGCAATCGGGCGTTCACGGCGGCTGACTTGGCGAAGATCACCGCGCCGTTTACCAATCGTGCGATCACGAGCGAAGATTTGGAAGATGCGCGCCGGGCCATCACCTTGCACTACATCAATCACGGCTACGTCAACTCCGGGGCCATCATTCCCGATCAAGACCCAGCCGCTGGCGTCATCACCATCCACATCGTCGAAGGCACGTTGACCAAGATCAAGGTCGCGGGAAATAAATGGCTCCGGGATGACTACATCACAAGCCGGTTGCAGCGCTGGAGCGCCCCGCCGTTGAAGCTCGACCAGTTGAAAGAGGGGTTGTCGATTCTCCGGCAAAACCCCAACGTCAAACAGGTCAATGCCGAACTCTTGCCGGGGGCGACACCTGGCGACAGCATTCTCGATGTCCGCCTGGTCGATCAGCAGCCGTTTCGGGCGGCGCTGCAAGTGGATAACTACCGGCCACCGAGTGTCGGCGCGGAGCAAATTTCTTCGACATTGGCCGATTTGAATCTGACCGGCCACAGTGATCCGCTGGAAGTGACTTACGGAATTGCCAACGCGGGCGAGAATGACGGCTGGGGATTTTCCGGTTGGGACAACGTCGCCGGCAGCTATGCGTTGCCGCTGAACCGGTACGATACCTCCCTCGACATTCGCGCCAGCCAGGACAACACCAGCATCGTCGAGAATCAATTCACCGCGCTGAACATCAACAGTGAATCCGTGAACCTCGGCATCACCTTGCGCCAGCCGATCTACCAGACGGCGAACCGCGAAGTGGCGCTCTCGATTTCATTCGACCGGCGCCAGAACAACACCACGCTCCTCGGCCAGCCCTACGATATCTCACCGGGCGCGGAGAATGGCCGGATTACGGTCTCAGTCCTCGGCTTATCACAAGAGTTCATCGACCGCGGCCAGAATCATGTGCTCGCGTT
>JBAXYB010000054.1:0-19685 GCA_037127585.1 Verrucomicrobiota bacterium | reverse complement strand
TCTTAGGTGCGTTGTACATAATATCTGGCTATCATTGTTAATGGGACAAAGTCATCCGGCAAAAGACAAAGTCCTGTTTTGGGTTATTGCTCTTCTGGTTGTGGTGTTTACAGGAGCCGGTGAGGTGAATGTCGGTCTGGAAAAAGACAAAGTCGCTCGTCACGCCCTTTGACACCTGACTGCATTCTCCCTTCCTCATGCCGACTTTGTAGCCGTTGTGCCGAGGCGAAGCAAGCGTGGTTGCGCGTCCTCAACTCGTGGCCCACCGGCGCGAATCTGAAACGGACAACCGGCGAGCAACTCGTTCTTTCCCCTCTTGGAGTCAGGCGAACCTGATACTTGTCGGCATCAATGGGGACCACCATCGGTGGGGAGAGCGTCGTCCCCCACGCCACTCCGCTGCGCTTCGTGGCTAACTACAAACGCTATTTCGTCTCCAGCAACTCAACCTCGTAGCCGTCCGGGTCGGTGACGAACGCCATCTTGTTGCCGGTCGGGAACTTTGTCCGCCAACCATCCGGCCAGATCGCGACGCCCTTCTTCTCCAACTCATCACACTTCGCAATCAAATCCGGATAGCCGATGGCGGTGTGCATCAAATCTTCCGGCACGGCGAGTTTGTAGTCGGGCGAATAACAGAGTTCGAGGAAGTGCGCGTTGCCGGCGAGTTCGAGGAAGGCGAGTTGGTTGCCGGCGGGCGACTTGTCGGTGCGGCGGGTGCACTTGAAGCCGAGTTGTTCGTAGAACGCGATGGTGCGGTCGAGGTTGCTAACGCGGATGCGGATGTGAAGGAATTTAGGCATGCCCGAAATTTAGCAACGTTCCAGCTGGAGTGCGAACCAATCTTCGCGTTCCAGTTGCCGGATGATGCGCCAGCCGGCGAGATGGCGCTTGAACTCGGTGAGTTGTTCCGCGCCGAGTATGCCGCTGAGGATCAGCTGTTTGGCGTCCAACTTCAGGACGGATGACTTGAGAACTTCGAGGTAGATGTTGGCGAGGATAAGATCGAATTTGCCTGCCGGCACGTCGGCGTGGACTGGCGGAGCCGGGAGACCATTGAGCGCGAAGTTGGATTCGATGTTGGACCAACATTGCTGGTCGAGTTCGGTGAGGCATAGTTCGCAGCCCGGCCAGAGTTTCGCTGCGGCAATCGCGAGGACACCGGAGCCGGCCCCGAAGTCGAGGACGCGCCGTGGGCGCGGGATGCTGGCGAGGAGTTCGAGGCACAGTTGCGTCGTCGGATGATCGCCGAGGCCGAAGGCGGTGCCGGGTTCGATGATGACCGGGATGGTAGAACGAGCATCCTGCTCGTTCGCGGAAACGAGCTGGAAGCTCGTTCTACGCGGAGATTCCCACGGCGGGCCAACCCAGAACTTACCGATGACACGGCCGTGATGCTGGTCACGCATTTGGGCGAGGTAATCTTCGGGTTCCACTGTGCCACGACCGATGACCGCGAATGTTTCGGGGAACTCCCCGGTATAATAGACCTTGAGCAGGACGTGATCGCCGCGCCGGTATTCTTCGGTGCGCAACCAAGCGTTGTACTGCGACCGGCCATCGAACCGGACGAAATGATGGTCGAGATCAGGGCGGAAGACCAGCTGGCCATCGGCCGGGAGTTCTTCAATGCCGAGGATGCCGGGCAGTTCCCAGATTTGTTCGGAGAGCGCTTCGGCATCGGCAACCGGCGTTTTGATGAGGACGAAGGCGGTCATAGGAGCAGTTGCCGGACTTCGGTGAAGTTGTGGACGAAGTGGTCGGCGCCGGTCTGCTGGTAGCCGATGACGGTGATGCCAGCCGCTTGAGCGGCCGTGATGCCGGCGGTGGAGTCTTCGATGGCACAACATTGCGCAGCGGAAACACCGAGCTTTTGGACGGCGAGATTGTAGACGGCGGGGTCGGGTTTGTGGTCGTGGACGGCGTCGCCACCGACGGTGACGGAGAAGTGCTGGCGGAAGCCGGCGACTGTGAGGACGACGTCGATGACGGATTGGTTCGAGCTGGAAGCGACGGCGAGCCGGTAGCGTTGGGCGAGCGCGGGGATGAGTTCGTGGAGTTCGGGAAAGATGGGCCGCTTTTCGCGGACGAGGTTGAGGAGGTGGTGACGTTTGCGGGCATTCAGTGCGGTGGGCGTTGCCGGCTGGGGATGTTTATCGAGGAAGTCACGGAGGAAGACTTGGTCGGAAACACCAATGTAGCTCCGGAAATCCATCCCGTGCGCGTCGACCAGACCGAGTTCGGTGAAGAGTTTTTCCCAAGCCTGAGCGTGGAGAGGTTCGCTATCGATGAGGACGCCGTCCAAGTCGAAGATGACGGCCGCGAACTGGTTCATCAGCGGATGACGGTGACTTCGAATTTGTTCTTCGGTTTGAGAAACCAGTTGAGAACGGTGCTGACGATACTGATCATCAGCGCGGCGCCGACGGCAGTCCAGAAGCCGGTGACGTGGAAACCCGGCAAGAGCCAGGCAACAAATTTGAGCAGACCGGCATTGATGACGAGTGTGAAGAGGCCGAGGGAGAGGATGGTAATCGGCAGCGTGAGCAGGACGATGAGCGGCCGGAGGAAGGCGTTGACGAGCGCGAGGAGGATCGCCCCGCCGACGACAGTTTGCCAGTCGTCAAAGGTGACGCCATCGAAGAAATGATCAACGGCAATCAGGGCCAGCACGCCGACGGCGAGATTGGTCAGGAGAATCAGAATGCGTCTCATAACTTCCACTTGATCGTGCAGCCGATGGCGTGGGTGACCGGGTTTTCGACGGGCTTACCGTCGAGGATGGCATCGATGGCGAGACGCAAATCTTGCGAGCGCACTTTGTCGGCGTGTTGCCAATTGTCGTCGATGCGGCCGACGTAGCCGACTTCGAATTTCGCGTTAAGGACGAAGGTTTCGGGCGTATACTCGGCTCCGTAGCCGCGCGCGACGCGTTGGTTTTCGTCGCGCAGGTAGGGAAAGTTAAACTGTTTTTTCTGGGACCGCAGGACCATGTTGTCGAAGTTGTCTTCGGGATAGCCGTCCGCGTCGTTGGCGTTAATAGCGATGAGTTGGACGCTCCGGCTGGCGTAATCGCGTTGGATGGCGATGAGCCGGTCTTCGTAAGCTTGGGCGTAGGGACAGTGGTTGCAGGTAAACACGACCACCACGACCGCCTTGTCTTTGAAGGCCGCCAGCGCCCGGTCGTGACCATCCACGCTGGGCAGCAGGAAGTCGGGGGCGCGTTGGCCGATTAAAAGTTTTTTCATCCCGTGGCGGTACCCTAGCAATGCCGGCAGAAACGTCAAGGCTTGCCCGGCGTCCCGCGCTCTGCTACAGACAAGACCGGTATGAGCACCAATCTTCTCGCCCAACGCGCTGCTGACTTACTAACCCGCCAAACCGCCGGCCTCGCCCAATGGCCGGTCACCATCGGCCTCGACGGGTTTGTCGACTCCATCATTCGCGCCGTCGATCAACGGGAGTCCGCCACCCAATTCACCACGCTGCCGACAATCACGGCGTTGGTCGATCGCCTGGCCCGCGCCGCCGGCAAGAGTTCGAATCTCGAACTCTGGGTCGAACGCGTCAAGCTCGGCGGCAACGGCCCGATCATGGCCAACGCGCTCGCCGCGTTCGGCGCGCCGACCACGTACATCGGCAATCTGGGTTATCCGCACATCCATCCAGCCTTCGAGGAATTTGCGAAACACGCGACCGTCATCAGCATCGCGGAGCCGGCATTCACGGATGCGCTCGAGTTTAATGACGGCAAGCTGATGCTCGGCAAACGCAAGACGATGCTCGACGTGAATTGGGCCAACCTCGTCGCGCGAGTCGGGCGCGACCGGTTACAGGGGCTCTTCGCGAACTCCGCGCTCATCGGGTTGCAGAACTGGACGATGTTGCCGGAGATGAGCGACATCTGGCAACACGTGCTCGACGAGATTTGTCCGCACCTCACGGCCCGGCACACGTTCTTTTTCGACCTCGCCGATCCGGAGTCGCGTCCGCCGGCCGACATCGCCCACGCGCTCGGGTTAATTGCGAAGTTTCAGAAATACTTCAACACGTACCTCGGGCTGAATGAAAAGGAAGCGTTCCAGATCGGTGCCGTGCTGGGTTATACCGGCGCGACCGATGGCGAATCTGCCATTCGTGCCGTCGCGAAGTTTGTCTACGACAAACTCCAGATTGCCGGCGTCGTCGTCCATCCGCGAGCGTACGCTGTCGCCGCAAGTGCGGCCGGCGTTGTCAAAGCGGCCGGCCCGTTCGTCGAGAAACCGCTCATCAGTACCGGCGCGGGCGATCATTTCAATGCCGGCTTCTGTCTTGGGAAACTGATCGGCGCGGACGACGAGGTCGCATTACAGATTGGCGTCGGCACCTCCGGTTACTATGTGCGCACCGCCCAGAGTCCCGCCGCGTTGGAACTCGCCAAATTTCTCCGGACGCTCTAGCTATGCCCGACCGCGTGCTGCTCGGATTGACTGTGCTGTGGGGCATCTCCGCAGTCAGTAGTGTTGTGATTCACATATTCATCATTTGCCCGCGGCTGTACCGCAACGGCTCGCACTTTCCGACGGGGTTCTTGCCGTGGCAGCTGTTCAGCAACATGCACCGTTACAAAGAACTCTGCCGGGCCGCCAGCGACTCACTCAGTCCGTACTATATCTATCTGCTGATCCATACGTTCACGATCGGCTTCGGCATCATGGTTGGCCTGCTGCACCTCTGGCAACAGACCAATCCGATTTGAATCCTGACCGGCGGGCTGACCATTCGGACAGATTCTGTCCGATTTTCTTGTTGCGCAACCGGCAAGCTGCTACACATTCTGACCGCTATGACTTGGAAGGAAAAACTGGGCGCACAGATACCGGCCGATCTCGGCAAGGAAATCGACATTTACGAAACGCAGATGGAACTGCGCAAACTCGGCAAGATCGACGAGAAGCTTTTCGCCGAGACCCGCCTCCGCCGCGGCGCATACGGTCAACGCTACGATAATGCCCAACGCTTCGACGGCTTTCAGACGCAGCATCTGAAGTTTCCGCTCGCGCCGTTGACCAAAGGCCCGGACACCGCGTGGGACGCGCCCGGCATGATGCGCATCAAAATCCCGTTCGGCGGCCTCAACCCCGGCCAGCTCGAAGTCCTCGCCGATTGCGCCGAGGAATATTCCGACGGCATCCTCCACATCACGACCCGGCAGGATTTTCAATTTCACTTCGTTCACATCGAAGACACACCGAACCTGATGCGCCGGCTCGCCGCCGTCGGCATCACCACCCGGGAAGCCTGCGGCAACTCGGTGAGAAACGTCACCGCCTGCCCGCTCTCCGGCATCTGCCGCACCGAGGCATTCGACGTGACGCCGTACGCCAAGGCGCTCACCTACTTTTTGCTCGGCCACCCGGACACGCAAGATTTCGGCCGCAAATTTAAGCCAGCCTTCTCCGGCTGCGAAGACGAAGCCTGCGGCCTCGTCAACATGCACGACTTTGGCGGCATCGCCCAAGTCCGCGACGGCAATCGCGGTTTCAAACTCTACGTCGGCGGCGGCCTCGGTGCTGTGCCGTATCAGGCCAAAGTGTTCGGCGATTTCGTCCCGGTCGAGGAACTCCTCCCGACCGCGCAAGCCATCGCGCGCGTCTTTGCCCGGCTTGGTGAAAAAGCCAATCGCGCCCGCGCCCGCATCAAATTCCTCGTCGACAAACTCGGCATCGAAGAATTCAAGCGCCTTGTTGCCGAAGAACGCAAGATTCTGCCGCCCGACCCGCGTTGGACACAATTCCCGGCTGTCGATGAGAAGCCGATCAAGCCGGCCAGTTCGCTCAACGGTCACCGGCCCGAAGGTTTCAACGCGTGGCACACGACCAACGTTTACCAGCAACGCCAAGCCGGCTTCGCGACCGTCACCGTCGCCTGCCCCATCGGCGACATCACGTCCACTCAAGCCCGGCAACTCGCCGACCTCGTTCGCAAGTACAGCGGTGACAGCGTCCGCACCAGCGTCGAGCAAAATCTTCTCATCCGCTGGGTCAGCCAAGCCGACTTGCCGGCGCTCTACACCGGCTTGAAGCAGATCGGCCTCGGCGAACACGGCGCCGGTACGATTCTCGACATGACCGCGTGCCCCGGCACCGATACCTGCAAACTCGGTATCGCATCGTCGCGCGGCCTCGCCCGGGAACTCCGGTCGCAACTCGCCGGTAAGTTTTTCACGCTGGATGAATCGGTCAAAGGCCTCCGCATCAAGATGAGCGGTTGCTTCAATTCTTGTGGCCAGCACCACATCGCCGACATCGGTTTTTACGGAAACAGCCGCACCATCGCGAACCGGAAAGTTCCGCACTTCCAAGTGCTACTCGGCGGCAAGTGGCGCAACAACGGTGGCAGTTACGGCCTCGCCATCGGCAGCGTGCCGTCACGCAACGTCCCGAAAGTCGTCGAGCGCATCACCGAACGATTCGTCAAAGAGCGCCACGCCAACGAGTCTTTACAGGATTTCTACGCGCGAATCGGCAAGGCTGAATCGCGTAAGATGATAGAAGACTTGATGGTCGTCCCGCCGTACGAAAAAGACCCGACGTTCTACAGCGATTGGGGCGACCCGCGCGAATTTAGCATGGGCGATATCGGCATGGGCGAATGCGCTGGTGAAGTCATCACTGCGTTGCAGTTTGAATTGGGCGCGGCTGAGCGGATGAACTTCGAAGCTCAACTCGCCCACGAAGCCGGCAACTTCGCGAAGGCTGACGAACTCGCCTTCGGTTCGATGCTCCAAGCCGCACACGGATTGATCCACGAACAATGGCTCGACGCCCCGCGCGACCCGGCCACGGTGGTGAGTGAATTCAAGACGCGGTTTTTGACAATGTTCCAACCACAGCTTGCCGGTTATCTGTTCAAACGGTCGGAGAGCGCGCCGGCGCCAACGAAGGAAGCCACGCACCGGCTCATCGAAGAAGCGCAACTCTTCATCGAAGGAGCGCACACCTGTGGCGACAAGCTCCAACTTCAAAAAGCCGCCGACCGCGCGGCGGTGTTGAAAAAGTAAGCTCATGGAAACTCACAAATTCGGCGTCAAGCTGTTCATCACGAATCCGGCAGCTAAGCCGCTGAAGGATTTCATTCCGGTATTTCACGGCTGGATCCAAAGCCAGGCGTTGCCCGGCCACCTCTTGATTGACGTCCACGATTACAGCCATGTCCACCACGGCCCCGGTATCCTGCTCGTTTCGCACGAGGCCAACCTCAGCCTCGACGAAGCGGAGGGGCGGCGCGGCCTGGTTTACATTCGCAAACAACCCGGCCAGTTAGCCGACACCATTGCCGCCGCAAAAGCCGCAGCTAAGAAACTGAGTGATGAGCACGGCGTCCAGTTTGAAGCCTGCAAGTTCGAAGTCTTCGTGAATGACCGGCTGGCTGGCATTAGCGCGCCCCAAGTCACCGCAGCCGCTGGCGGTAGAGTCACGGCCAAACCCGGTGATTCTCGCGAGCGACAGACGTTTGTGGTCAACCGCGAATGACGCGTATGGGCGCACTGGGCCGCCCAAGCCAGCAATGTGTTGTCGAGTCAGTTCTGTCGTAGATTCTGACCACAAACACTGCTAATTCTGCCCGGTATTCTTCGGCAAACGCGACTGCAACTTGCGCCAGCGTTGATCGTCACTGATAAACGCCGGCCACAATGCCGGCGGCACCGGCATTTCGAGTAGCGCCACATGCGGGCGGACGACCTTCCACGAGTTCTCCGTCAGTTCCCGCTCTAACTGCCCTTCTCCCCAGCCGGAATATCCAGCAAACGCGCGGATACCGGCACTCGTCCCTTTGCCGGGATCGACCACGATCTCACAACGAATATCTTCATCATTGTCACCACGCCGGAAGCGGGCAAAGAGGAGACTGCTCGGTTTCACTGGCCCTCCAACGAAGACTGCGACGTTCTCCAGCCCCGCCGGTAAGTCATTGGCTTTCGTGACTTCGCGCAGCGTCCGCTCCAACGGGCGATTCATCACAAATCCCAACGCGCCGTCCGCGCTGTGCTCGGCGATATAAATTACCGTCTGGTGAAAATTCGGATCGACCAAGACCGGCATCGCCACCAACACCATGCCGCTCAAGGATTCGCCTTTGGGAAATTCAAAACCCATCACCACACCCCCGTATCGCGCGCCCATTTCACCAGTCCGCCGCGAAACGGCGGGAAGCCGGTCCCGAAAATCATCGCCACATCAATATCGTCTTCGCTCGCTACGATACCGGCGCGTAACACTTCCTTCGCTTCGGCCACCATCACGCCCATCAACCGATCCTGAATCGCGTTCGCATCCATCGCGCGCCCCTTGAACTGCGGCTCCGGCTGCTCCTTCTTCCCGGCATACGCATAGAAACCGCGCCCGCCCTTTCGCCCCTTCAAGCCGGCATTGTGCAACTGTTCCAGAATCGGCGCGACCGGCATCCGCCCGTGAAATGCCTCGGCCAATTCGCGCGCCACCGCAAACGCCACATCGATCCCGACCTCATCGATCAACCGCAACGGCCCCATCGGCCAGCCAAACAGCACCATCGCGTTGTCGATGTACGCCAGATCGATCCCCTCGCCCAAAAGCTTACCGGCTTCGTTCAAGTACGGGAGCAGAATGCGATTCACAACAAACCCCGGCGCACTCTTCACCACCACTGGAATCTTCTTCAACTGCTTCGCAAACTCCACCGCCACGGCCACCGTTTCATCCGCCGTCTGCTCGCCGCGCACGATTTCCACCAGCGGCATCTGGTGAACCGGATTGAAGAAATGGATCCCGATAAACTGCTCCGGCCGCCCCGTCACCGACGCCAAATCCCCAATCGGAATTGCCGACGTATTCGACGCGATGATGCCCCGCGCCGGCAACTCGGCCAACGCCGCGCGTTTCACTTCCAACTTCTCCACCACCGCCTCAATTACCAACTCACAATCCTGAAACCCCGAAAAGTCCGTCGTCGGATGCACCCGCGCCAACCCCTGCTGCGCGGTCAGCTCCGTCAGTCTCTGCCGCTGCACACCCTCTCGATATATCGCCGCAATGCGCTGCATCCCGGCGGCGACAAACTCCGGCTGGATGTCCCGCAATCGCACCATCAAACCACACGCGCTGCACCACTGCGCAATCCCGGCGCCCATCACACCCGCGCCCAGCACGCCGACTTTCCGAATGGGAGGGCGAGGCTCCCGCCGAGCCGCCCGTTCGATTTGTAGCTTTGAATATTTCTCGCGCAGTAAGTACACACGAATCAAATTCTGACTAACCGGCGTCGCGACCATCTCCCCCACCGCTCGGGCTTCCGCATCATATCCGCGTCCCGCAACCTCAATCGCTTTCAATGGTGCCGGATACTGCCCGTGGGTTTGCGCCAAGGACCGTCGTTGAGAAATGGTTTGGATGATAAAATCCGGCCACCAAGATGACCGCACCCGGCGACGCTCAATTCCCAGCGCCTTCACGGCCGCCGCTCGGAGTGCAAGCACCGGCACGACCGCATCCACGAGTCCCACCTTCAGCGCCCGCTTGGCGTCCAGCGTCTTACCGGGCACGATGATCTCGAGCGCCGCGCGCAAACCAATCAACGCCGGCAACCGTTGCGTGCCGCCCCAACCGGGAATGATGCCTAATTGCGTCTCCGGTAAACCGATCTCCGTCTTCGGATTATCCGTTGCGACGCGTGACCGGCAGGCCAGCGCCATTTCGCAACCGCCGCCGAGACACGCGCCGTCAATAGCGGCCACCGTCGGCACGCCAAGGTTTTCGATCTTGGCGAAGAGCCGGTGACCGGAGCGTGAGAGTTCGGTGGCGTACGCGGCGTCGCGGATTTTCGCGATCTCATGAATGTCCGCACCGGCAATGAACGCGTTGGGCTTGCCGCTAATGAAAATGACGCCGGCCGGTTTGTTGCCGATGAGTTCGTCGAGAATCCTGTCGAGCAACGCGACGGTACCAGCCGTGAAGATGTTGACCTTGGCGGAGGGGTCGTCAAACACCACCCACGCGATACCGGCGGCGTCCCGTTCGAGACGGATTGCTTCACCACTCATTGTGGGAGCGCCCTTCCGGGCGCGACCGGCTGGACGTCCTGTAACCATTTCCAATCTACGAGATGGTTATGTGCTGGATTCGCGCTGGAGAACTCATAATCGGACTCATACTTCACCAGCGCTTTCCGAACCGGATTCCCGTGCATGTAGCTTAAGCGAGTGCGGAAGTCTTCTTCATCACGAACAAGATGATCGTGGTATGTCGACTGCCAGACTTCACCGTGGCGACTCAATAATTCGTTGATCTTCTTGCCGGTATAGCCCTTGAAGGAATTCAGCACTGAAGGCAGACCAGATCGCGCCCGGAAGGGCGCTCCCACAACGCCGTTCCCAATGTGGGAGCGCTCTTCCGGGCGCGACCGGCCGGATTCTTCGCAAAGCACAAACGCCACATGCACATGATCCGGCATCACCACAAACCCCATCAATCGAATCCGTCCCGCATCCTGCAACCACACAAGCGAATCAATTATAATCTTAGCGACGGCGGAATCCGCAAACAAAGGCTCCTTGTTCGCCGCATTCGTTGTGATGAAGTAACAATGATTTGGCCAAGACCACCGGCCCTTACGGAGCGCCGATTCGTGTAAGGGGTTTTGTGTTATGGGAGCACCCTTCCGCGCGCGATTCGGACCGGTCGCGCCCGGAAGGGCGCTCCCACAATCAGATAGCTCGGGTTCGCTCATTCCCGTTCCACAATCAACGCTCCGCCCTGACCGCCGCCGACACAGGCGGAGGCGAGACCGGTGCGGACGTTGCGGCGCTGCATTTCTTTTAACAATGTCAGAACTAATCGCGCGGCACTGGCACCGACCGGGTGGCCGAGCGCAATGGCCCCGCCGTTCACGTTTAGCGTTTCAGGATTCAACGTCAGACCGAATTGTTTCTTCAACACCACCTCGCAGGCGAGCACTTGGACGGCGAAGGCTTCGTTGATTTCGACTAGATCGATGTCGCTCAACTTGAGCCCGGCTCGGTCGAGCGCTTGGGGAATCGCGTACGCCGGTCCGATTCCCATCCGCTTCGGCTCGACGCCGGCATAGGCGTACGACCGTAGATAGCCAAGCGGTCGTAACCCGAGCGCGCGCGCCTTCTTCTCATCCAGCACCAACAACGCGACGGCGCCATCGGTAAGTTGCGAGGCGTTACCGGCGGTGACGGTGCCGTTCTGACGGTCGAAGATGGTCGGCAGTTTTACCAACGCTTCCAGGGTTTGGTTTTCGCGCACGCCATTGTCGTCCTGCACAAATTTGCCGTTGGGCAGGTAGACGGTCATGGTTTCTTCCCGGAGTTTCGGGCTCGCCAGCACGGCTTTGTGGTGCGAGGCCAACGCGAACCGGTCTTGCTGGTCGCGCGTGATGCCGAAATCCCGGTAGAGCACTTCGGCGGTCTGGCCCATGTTCAGCCCGCAAGTCGGATCGCTCAGACCGAGAAGGACGCCAATGCGCGGTTTGAAATCGCTGGGACGAAACGCGACCAGCGCCTTGAGGCGTTCGCCGGCAGTTTTCGCGCGCCCGAGCAGCGCATATTTTTCAGCAGCGGCGGACGAATAGAGCAACGGGATGTTCGACATGCTCTCGGTACCGCCGACGATGAATGCGTTCCCCTGCCCGGCCACCATCTTCTCGTACGCACTCGTGATGGATTCGAAGCCGCTGGCGCAATTGCGGTGAACGGTGTAGGCCGGGACTTCGTGCGGGATACCGGCGGTGAGGGCGATGACGCGGGCAATGTTGGCGGCGTCGGACGGCTGCGCGACGTTTCCGAAGATGACGTGGGACAGTTGGGTGCGGTCGAAGCCGGTCCGCTCCAGCAACTCGGTCACCGCAAGGCGGCCGAGCTCCTGTGCCGGCAGCGGCTTCAGCAGCGTGCCGGCTTTGCAGAATGGGGTTCGGATTCCATCGATGATCGCGAGTCGTTCCATGGCGTTCTGCACGCTTACCGGGCGGGCGGGGTGCCGCGGAGTTTGGCAATCAGGCGGAGCGTGGTCTGGCCGACAATTTCGAGGCTGCGGACGCTGAGTTTGTCGAGCGTGTCTTTCTCCGTGTGCCAGTAGTCATTCAAGCCGGGCGCGCTGCCAAATTGAAAGTCGATCAGATCAATCGCGGGGATGCCGGCGCGCAGGAACGGAACGTGGTCATCAACCGTGGCGGAGTGGCCGAGTTCGAAGTAGTCGCGATAGCCGAGATCGCGGGCGGCGTCAAAGGTCTGTTGGACCAACGGACCGCTGGAATTTGCCGGCAAGGTGATCTTGAGGTTGGCGTCGCCGATCATGTCGAGGACGATGACAGCTTTGATCCATTTAACTTGGTCGTCGCCTTTGAGTTGTTCGACGAAGAACTTGCTGCCGACGAGGCCATCGTTGGTGTCGTATTCTCGAATTGCTTCTTCGCCGTCGAAGAAGACGAACCAGATGTCCGGTTGAGAGGTCGCGCACCGGGCGATTTCTAACAACGCGCCGCTGCTCGAAGCACCGTCGTTCGCGCCGACGAAATTGATGTCCGGCAAGTATTTCGTGTCGAAATGCGAGGCGACAATGATGACCTGCCCCGTGCTCCCTTGGGGCCGGCTGGTCTTGGCAACAACATTGCGAAACTGAAGCGGCCCGCGAGGCGATGGCGAGGTGAAGACCTGCTCGTGCGCCGTCAAGCCGGCCTCTTCTAACTGCGAAGAAATATAGGTGGCCGTTTTCGTCAATAGCGGACTACCGGCCGGCCGCGGTCCAATTCTTACCATGGTCTCGACGTGGGCCATCGCGCGCCGGCCGTCGAAAGTCGCGGGATCAATTGGCTTGGGCGGCGGGGGTGTGCAACCGGCCAGGAGGCCGGCGAGCGTGCCGATCATAATTAGTTTGGTTGCCATTCTTGAGCGAGGGCGATTCGACTCTCCAACGATGGATGATCGTGTAAGAAAAACTCTATCACCGGGTGGGGAGATAAATCAGCAAGATTCTGATCCGCCAGCTTGCGCATCGCGCGGATGAAGCCGTCCGGGTTTCGCGTGAGATCGAGCGCGGTCCGGTCGGCTTTGCGTTCGCGCCACCGCGAGAAAGCATTATTCACTGGCATGCTCAGCAGCCCGAAACCGAAGAGCCCAAGCGCCAACACGGGAAACGCCCCGAGATCGGCGCGGTCAGTGAACCCGAGCCGCTGCAACCCAAACCAAAAAACCAAATCACAAATCCAAAACCCGGCAACTGTCGTCACCGCGCTCACGCCGATCATCTTCCCGATGTCGCCGTGTTTGTAATGCGCCATTTCGTGGGCCATCACGACTTCGATTTCGTCTTCGGCGAACTCAGTGAGCAACGTGTCGCCAAGGATGATGCGTTTCGTTGCGCCCAACCCGGCAAAAGCGGCATTGGCTTTTTTGGTTTTGTCGCTCATCGACATCCGGTAAACGCCGAGCACATTCGCGCCGACGCGTTGCGCGAGGGCGACGAGTTTCTGCTTGAGCGATTCATTTTCCAGCGGCACCAATTTGTAGAACAACGGCAAGATCAAGACCGGAAACAATGCCGACATAACCACGCCCATGAGCAGCACGGCCCCACTCGCCCAGAGCCACCACGCATCGCCGGTCCGGCGCAGACAAAAATAGATTACATTCAAGACCAACACGCTCATGAGCAAATTCAGCCCCAGCGATTTCAATTCATCCAGCGCCCAGCCGCCGAAAGTTTCGTTGGAGAGTTCGTACCGGTGTTCGAGATAGTAGTCGCCGAACCAATTCAACGGCAGGAAGACCAACTTCGTCGCGATCACCACGGCGGCACCGTACAACGCCACATTCAGCCAGGGATTACCGGCCAGCGATTGACAGGTCGCGGCGAGATAGTTCGAGGCATTGGTGAAGAGAAACGCCAGCAACAGTGCGAGCGTTAACGCAGTCTCCACCAGAAAGAGAACATTGTGGATGGCTTCGTAGCGCTTGGCGCGCACTTGCTGATCGGGCGTCGTCAGAGGTTTTCCACGCCAAAGATGGCGAGCAATCTCGCCAAGTCGTCGTTTCCGTAATAGACAATCTCGATGCGGCCCTTTTTCTTACCATGCCGGACGCTGACTTGAGTACCGAGGCGTTGCTGGAGCGCTTCCTCAATAGCCACGATGTCCGACGTCTTCGTCGCGCCGGTCATGACCCGGGCCCGCGCTGTCGCGTCGCCTTTCAGACCTTCGACAAGCAACTCGGTATCGCGCACGGTCAGATTCCGTTTCAACACGCGCTCGGCCACGAGCCGCTGTTCTTCCGGACTGCTCAATCCCAAAATAACTTTCGCGTGGCCGACGCTGAGCTGGCCGTTCGCGACCCACGACAAAACTTCCGCCGGTAACGCGAGTAACCGGAGCGCGTTGGCAACGCCGGCCCGACTCCGCCCAACTTTGTCCGCGATCTGCTCCTGCGTCAGTTTGAAAACGGTGGCCAACTGTTCGTAAGCTTTGGCTTCTTCAATCGGATTCAGGTCTTCCCGTTGGAGGTTTTCAATGAGAGCGATTTCGAGTGCTTCTTCATCACTCGCTTGCCGGACGATAGCCGGCACGGTCGCAAGCCCGACTTCTTTCGCGGCGCGCCAGCGGCGTTCGCCGGCAATCAGCTCGAACCGGTTTCCGGGGAGCGGTCGCACCATCAAGGGCTGCATCACGCCACGTTGCCGGATCGAGTCGGCGAGTTCCTTGAGATGCTCGGCGTTGAACTCGCTTCGTGGCTGGAACCGGTTCGGCTCGATGGTCTGAATGGCGAGGTGGCGGACGCCACCTTCGGCAGGCACTGCCACCGGGGATCCCAGTGGCTTGAGGGCGATTGGACTATCGGCTGGTGGAGCGGCCACGGGGGCCACAAATCCGCCGGTAATCAACGCATCTAAACCGCGTCCTAAAGCTTTCTTTTGCATGAGAAATCTCGCTCCTCGTCGGGGGGTCTTATCGCCCGACAACCCAGTAAATGTCGAGCCAATTCACCGCTTCTTCGCGGATTCCCACAGCGCATCGAGTTCGGCGAGCGTGCAATCTTCGAGACGCCGGCCACTCTTCTGCACGGCCTGCTCGATGTGCTGAAAGCGTTTGACGAATTTCTTCACAGTCCGGTCGAGCAAGTCTTCGGCATGCAGTTTTTCAAACCGCGCGAGGTTGACGACAGCAAAGAGCAGGTCGCCGACTTCCTCTTCCAATTGCCGCCGCTTGCCGGAGGCGAGAGCCTCTTTGACCTCTCGAAGTTCTTCCTCAATTTTGGCAATCACGCCGGCGACATTTTTCCAGTCGAACCCGACGCGGGCAACTTTGCGTTGCACCTTGTCCGCCCGCATCAACGCCGGTAACCCGCGCGGGATTTCGGCGACAATGGAATTGGCTTTTTTCTCTTTCTTCTTGATCGCTTCCCATTGCTGTAGAACTGCAGCGCTGGTGGCGGCTTTCTTATTTCCAAAGACGTGGGGATGCCGGCGGACGAGCTTGTCGGCGATGGACTTAGCGACTTTGTCGAAGTCAAACGTGCCGGCTTCGCTGGCCAACTGGGAGTGGAACACAACTTGCAGTAGCAAGTCGCCTAATTCATCGCGGAACTCCGGCATGTTTTCGGTGTCCAAGGCATCCAACGCTTCGTAGGTTTCTTCGACGAGGTTGTAGCGGATGGATTGGTGGGTCTGTTCACGATCCCACGGACAACCGTCCGGGCCGCGAAGGCGGGACATGATTTTTAAAAGGCGCGCGAGGTTCTTTGTTTGAGTTGGCATGCGAGACGCGTTAGAATACGGCGCAGATCAAGATTATGGCAAAGAGAATTCTATTATGGTTTTTGTTGGCGACAGTCAGCCTGGCGGCGGAGGTCGTGCCGGCGTTGGACGTCGAAGGTGTTCAGTACACCGACGTTAAATTCGGCCCGGTCAATCAGGGGAAGATTACCCTGTTCCATAGTCGCGGCGTGACGGCGGTCCCGCTCTCCAGTTTACCGGAGGACTATCAGCAACAATTCGCCACAAAACAAACTGCCCCAACCATCCCCATTCCGCAGGAGGTTTCCGAACCAGCCCCGACGCCGGTCAGTCTGCCACCCAAACCTGCCCAGCCGAATCCCGGAGCAACCCTGGAAGCAATGCGGACAAAAAAGACTGAGCCATCCACCGCCGGCGGCGGGACTAGCGATTGGGCAAGATACAATCGCGAACGAGCGAGCATCGTGGTCTTGGATGGGAAACTGGTGGAGAAGGTCACGCTTACGTCGTTGATTGGCTTCCTCGCCAAGGAGCACGCGCAATTAAATGACGGACAGCAGGCCCACTACGGTGCCGCGCTGGACCTTGCCGTTCGCAAGAACCAAAACGACCAAGTCGCGGCAGCGATGGAAATGCGCCCCGCGCTCTGGCGACGTACCGACGAACGCGTTTTCTTGGTTAACTACAAGCCGATGACACTGCCGGGAGCGCTGATGAAAGTTTACGTCCTGGAAATCGATCCCATCGATCAGTGGCGGACTTTCAAAGTCGGCGCCGAACCGAGCTTTGAAGATTGGAAGCGGCTGCCGCGCAAATGAAGAAGCGGGCACGGTGATTGCCACCGGACCCGCTTGAATTCAATCCCGCGAACGGGATTACCGGGCGCGACTTGCCCCTGGAAAAGCCAGTCCCTTCTCTTCTTCTTCCGACAACGCGGTCTGACGGAGTGGCGCAGCTTGTTCTTGCCGGCGCAATTCCCAAAGCCGCTCAAGTTCATGTTCCAACGCCGAAATCCGGTGCGTGCCGACTGCCGGCAAATCATCGCCCGCGTTGGCCAGCCGGCTCCGCAACGTCTGGAGTTCGTCGGTCGCCTTGGCAATTTTCTCAAGCAGGGTCAGCTCTTTGGGCTCGCGATTCAGTCGCGTGATCCGGTGACCCGAAGTAATCCGACGCATCTTTTTGACTTTGAGCTTTTTGGAGCGTGGTTTCATAGTGGTTAATTGGGAGATTTGACCGCTCCATATAACAGATGTTCAAAGAAAAACAAGCGATTTATTGAGCAAAAGTCATTTTCGACAACATAAACAACTATAATACAGCTACTTATCCACGCGATGACTAAGAAGCTGTTCTTTATCAAACACAAAATAACCACGGAAGCTCTTGCGCGCCACAACCAACGGCAACCAATACGGGTCATCCTGCCACATCTCATCGTAAGGTATTTTCGGGATTTCAGTCCAAATCGGAGTCGCTTCGTCCGTTTCTATCAACGTCCCCTCACAATCCGTCGCAGAAAAGACGCTCACATGCAGTTTATAGCCATCAAGAAACTGAAAGAATAATTCCCCGATCAACTCCAATCCGGTCGGCGTCACCCCCACTTCTTCTTGCGTCTCGCGAATTGCCGACGCCAACGCCGTCTCGCCCTTCTCCAACCGTCCACCCGGCCCGTTGATCTTGCCGGCGCCGAGGCCGCGCTTCTTGCGAATCAACAGAATCTGCCCGGCCCGAATCACAAAACACAAATTCGCGTACTCCGTCGGCTGCCAACTCGCCCAATCAATCGTGGCGACGTTCATGCCGACTTCTCGTGAATCAGCCGGAAACTCCCCCGCTCGCAACAATTCACAAAGCTCTCCGTTACCGTCTTCAAATCTTCCCACCGGGCGCGAATCGTCACGGCTTCGGTAACCGAGATATTGTTATCGATCGCCGCCGTGGCGATGACCGAAAGCATATCGGCAAATTCCTGCACCACCTGGTTCGTCGCCGGCACGACCGCATACGATCGCGCCTTACCGGCGGGCGGGTTTTCGACGAAGAAACCGCCGGCTTGTTCGCAAAGCCACTGCGCAATCCGCCGGTCGCCCGTGCAACGCAGCAACGCCGCGACTCGGTCCAATGGATTCGCCGCCCCGCTACCGCCTTCGGCCGGCTCCGCCCATTTGTAGACCAGCGACACCGACAAGCCCAACTCGCTGGCCACTTCTTTTGGGCTGCACTTGTCAAAGACCGCGTTCAACAACTCGTGAGATTTCATGCCGGCATCATTACAAACAATCGGCGGAAATGTAAATGACCCGCCGGGCCGTCTGTGGTGAAGTGTCCTCGATGAAACTTGACCCGTCGAACCGGCTGTTCCACACTGGGCGCGCATGATTCCGGTCTGCCCCAAATGCGATACCGCGCTGTTCATCCTCAACTATGAATCGGTCGAGGTGGATTACTGCGACAATTGCCGGGGCGTGTGGCTGGATGCCGGCGAACTCGAACGGCTTGCGGCCGGACCCTTACCGGATTTACAGTGCCAGACCGGCGCTGTCCCGCCCGGCAAGAAACACCTCTGTCCGCGGTGCGATGTGCCGCTCCACGAAATCACCGCGCCCGACCAACTGACCCTCGACCGTTGCCCCGCCGGCCACGGCCTCTGGTTCGACGCCGACGAACTTCAACAATTGCTGGCCACGGTGGCCGGTACGCCGCTACACGCAGTCTTTAACCAAGGAGAAACCTCATGATCGCACTCGTCATCCTCATCGCCCTCGTCGTCATCGCGCTCGTCTTCGCCCTCTGGGTGGCCGGCGCCTACAACGGCCTCGTCCGCCTGCGCAACCAAGTCGAAAACGCCTGGGCGCAGATCGACGTCCAGTTGAAACGCCGGTGCGACTTGATTCCGAATTTGGTCGAGACCGTCAAAGGTTACGCCAAACACGAGAGCGGCACGCTGGAGGCCGTCATTCAAGCCCGCAACATGGCCATGGCCGCCAAAGGTGTGGCCGACCGGGCCCAGGCGGAGAACGTCCTGACCGGCACGCTGAAGTCGTTGTTCGCTGTCGCCGAGGCGTACCCCGACCTCAAAGCCAACTCCAACTTCATGGCCTTGCAGGAAGAACTGACTTCAACGGAAAATAAAGTCGCGTTCTCCCGGCAATTCTACAACGACACCGTGATGGACTTTAACACGCAGATCGAAATTTTCCCGCGCAACTTGATCGCGAACATGTTCGGCTTCATCCGCCGGGAGTTCTTCGAAGTGAAAGAGGCCGGCCAACGGGAAGCGCCGAAAGTCAGCTTCTAGCCTCACATGTGGGAACAGATCCGCGCCAACCGCCGTCGCTCCGCCATGCTCATCACCGGCATGGCGGTGGTTTTAATCATCTTGGGCGCGGCTGCCGGCGGGGCGCTCGGCGGGCCGGACGGATTCATCTTCGGCATCGGCATCGCACTAGCCATCTTCGGCATTCAACTGGCCATCTACTTCGGGGCCGCTGAATCCGTACTGCTCGCCGGCGCCAATGCCCGGGAAATCAACCGCGAAGACAGCCCGCAACTTTTCAACATCGTCGAAGAGATGAAAATCGCCTCCGGCCTGCCGTTCATGCCGCGAGTTTATCTTATCGACGATCCAGCGCCCAACGCCTTCGCCATGGGCAACAAACCGGAGCACAGCGCCGTCTGCGTCACCACCGGCCTGCTCCACCGCCTCAACCGCGACGAACTCCAAGGCGTCATCGCCCACGAAATCGGCCACCTCAAAAACCGCGACATCCAATTCATGACGCTGGCCGTCGTCATGCTCGGCTCCATCGTGATTCTCTCCCAGATCGTGATGCGAACGATGAGCTTTGGCGGCCGGTCCCGCAGTCGCAATGACGAACGCGGCAGCGGCGGCGGCCAACTCCAACTCATCCTCCTCGT
>JBAXYB010000053.1:0-20034 GCA_037127585.1 Verrucomicrobiota bacterium | reverse complement strand
CGCCACGACCGCGATGACCGGCCACCAGCCCACCCCCGGCATGGACGTCGATATCGTCGGTGACACGACCTACAAGCAAAACATCGACGGCATCGTCGAAGCGATGCTCGGCCAAGGCGTGCACGTCGTCCGTGCGAACCCTGCGTACCGGGAAACGTGGCGCGGGATGCTTGAAGACACGATTCTCCGTGACGGCGTGAAAGTGATCGTCGCCGATAAGGAATGCGGCATCACGTTCCACCGGCGCGAGACCCGGGAAGAACGCAAAGAAGTTCGCGAAAACGGCTTCCTTGCGGAGAAGCGTTTCGTCAACGTCAACACCGACGTCTGCGAGAACTGTCTCGAATGCACAATCGCGACTGGTTGCCCCGGCCTGACTTTCGTCGAAACGCAGCTCGGAACGAAAGTTCAAACCGATTTGTCGTGGTGCGTCGCCGACACAGCCTGCACGAAGATTTACGCCTGCCCGTCGTTCGAAGAAATCACCATCGTCCGCACCCAGAAACCTCCCGCCCCAATCGATTCAATCGATCTCACCAACTTGCCGGTGCCGCAGCCCCGGCAATTCGCCGACACCTGGCACTGTCATCTGGCCGGCGTCGGCGGCCAAGGCATCGGCGTCTGCACGGCGACGATTGTCCGCGCTGGTTTCAAAGAAGGCTACAACGTTTTGTTCTGCGACAAGAAAGGCCTCGCCATCCGCAACGGCGGCGTCTTCTCGCAAGTCACATTCACGAAGAACGGCACGCATGCGTCCGTGCTCATCCCCTACGGCAAAGCCGACGTCGTCATCGGCATTGACCCGCTCGAAGCCTGCCGGAGCCTCGACCCGAAAGGCAATTTGCGCGTCGGCTCACCGGAACGCACCAGCGCCGTGGTCAACTCGTTCAAGACGCCGACGATTCTCACCCTCCTCGGCAAGGACAATTTCAACGTCCGCGAAGTCGAAGCCACGATTCAGAAGTACACGCGCGCCGACGATTACTTCGGCCTCAACGTCGCCGGCATCAGCGAACATTTCTTCGGCACGAAACTTTACGCCAACGTCGTCATGCTCGGCATCGCCTTCCAGCGCGGTCTGCTCCCGATCTCGCTCGAAAGCATCGAGTGGGGTTTGAAAGAAACCATGGGCAGCGCCGCCGCCGACAATCTCAAGGCGTTATCACTCGGCCGCAAACTCGTGCTCGAACCAGAACTCGCTCACAAACACGAATTGCACGAGACGTACGAGCAATTTGTGAGTGAACGTATGGATGTGCTCAAGCGCAACCATCGCTGGGGCCGCCGCTGGGCTTTCGACTTCGCCCAGCTCGTTCGCCGCAGCGAACAATCCATCAAGCTCGGCGACCAAACCGCCCGCGACCTCGTCTGGCGTCTATACGATCTCGTCGAATTCGGCACGGGTGACTACGCCAAGCAATACCTCGACCTCGTCGAAAAGGTTTACACCCAGGACAGCGCCGAGAAAGATTACGCCGCGACCAAAGCCGTGATCTGGAACTTGCACAAGGCGATGATCATCAAAGACGAGGTTTACGTTGCGCACCTCTTGTCCACCGAAGAGAAGACTCTGCGCGACAATCACCGGTATCACATCGACGCCGCCCGCGGCGACAAGATCATCTACCACCACATCAACCGGCCTGAGTTTAATTTGTTCGGGCGCGATTTCCGTTTCAAGCTGAGCCCGAAGAAGTGGCAATACAACTTCCTCAAACATTTTCGCTGGCTGCGGCGAGTCATGCCGGCCTGGCATCAGCGCGAACGCGCGTTCCGCGACTGGTACATCGGCCTCGTCAACAATTTCAACGTTGCCGACTACGACCGGCAAGTCCAAGCCCTCCGGTGCGTCGAGCCCGTCAAAGGTTACCGCGAAGTCCGCTATCCGAAGATGGCGGAAGCGCAGCGAAAAGTGGAAACACTCCTCGCGACACCCGCACCAGCACCACGCGTTCCCGTGTCCCTGAACACACCATAGCGGGCGCATGTCGACACTGCCGCTATCCCGACTTGGACTACCCCGGTGTAGCCACGGCTCTATGAGCCGTGTGACAGGCCGGCTCCAGACGTGGAAACGACACGCGCCTCACAGAGGCGCGGCTACACCGGCGGCAGTATTAGGATGCGCCCCACCATAGCGAGCCGAATACCTTTCGCTCGATGAACGAGACCATTACCGTCACGAAGCTGTCAAACCGGGAGTTTCTGGAAAAGTATGCGCGCCCCGGTTGCGTCGGTCTCGTCGGCGGCACCACGTTCATCGAAAAGATCATCCGCCGGGCGGAACGGCATCTCGATGAACAGAAACAGTGGAGCTTGTGGTCGCACGCCTTGATCTTCGAGGGTCAACGCGTTGACGGCCATCACTGGGTCATCGAATCCGACCTCGACATCCATCGCAAACACATTCGCCTCGGCGTGCAAGAAAACCGGGCCGACAAGTATTTCGACGCGGAAATGTTCCCCTCGCTGGCTGTGCTGGATTTTGGGCTGACCGCAGCCCAGACTCAGGCCGTATTGAGCAGCGGTCTCTCGCTGGCGGCCACCCGGGCGCGGTATTCGATGCGGGAATTGATTGGCGCGGCTGTCGCGTTACGCAATCCGTGGATTCGGGATCGGAAGAACCTGCTAGCCCGCCGCCGCTCGATGTATTGCTCGGCGTTCGTGCAGTTCGTGTTTCAGCGCGCCGGCATCGAACTCGTGCCGGGCGTGCATCACTCACATAATTCGCCCGAGGATATTTCCCGAACGCCCGTGCCGCACACGACGTATTTGTTAAAACGCTAACTGTAGCCGAGGCGTTAGCCTCGGTCGAAGCTTACGCTTCGGCTACAAACAACTCACCTCGTACCACAACGTCTGGTATTTCGGCCCGATCTCGAATTGCCCCTGCTCTACCGGCAACTCCAACATCCGCTGGCCGCGTTCGTCCAGCGCCCAGCAATGCACAACGCCCGGCATCTTGATCTTCGCCGTGATCCCTTCGATCAATGACGGCGCGTTACCCCAATTCTTCCCGACCGAATTCTTCTTCGCGTCCTTCCATTGCATCCCGGTATTCGCCGCGGCACCGGTCGCCGTGATGAGCCAACGTCGGTTCTGAATCTCGGTCAACGTGATCGCGCTCCAGGCGGCGTCGGGTTCAACTACGATATTCCCGAGTTCGTACCGGTGGCCGCCGGTGTAGCCAATGACGGCGCGCGATTGCGGCGTGTTCAACGTGACGACGCCAGGTTGCCATTGGAACACCGCGTTGTTCAAGAGCGACGCCGGCCGGGCGCCGGCCAGACCGAATCCCCACGCCGGACTCCCCGGCAAGCCGGCAAGTTCGCTTTCGAAGTCAGGCTTCACCATCGCCAAGTCGCGCGATACCGGCACGTCGCCACGGAGAAACATCGCCGCGGCGGCCGGCAGCGTCGCCATCTTCACCGGTTGCTGATCGATGTCGAAGAAGTTCGCGAAATGGCGTGCGTCCCAGTCGTCTTTCCGGTGCGAGTAAGCGAACGCGAAGATCGCGTCCCAGTCTTGCAAGCCGGCCATCGCGGCCAGCAATGGGAACGCTTCGCTGGAAAAACTGTTCGGCGAAGGATGGTTGTACTCGGTCACGCAAAACGGCTTACCGGGGACACGGCGGGTGGCGAGACCCGGTAGCGTTCCGCCGAGTTCGTTGACCATTGATTTGTTTTCGACAATCCAGTTGTCGGCGTCCCACGGCTTGCCGGGGAAGTCCGGGTGTTGCCAGTAAGCGTGGGCGTCGACGGCATCGAGCTTCGCTTGAATACTGACCGGGCTGCAGCCGACGATGGTGCCGATGATGTTGGCGTGGACTTTCAGATCGTCTTTGAGGAACCGGTACATCGTCTGCCAATACCGGTCTTCGGTTTCCCAGAGGAACCGGAACCAGTCGCGTTTTCCTTCGGCGGTCCCGCCGCCGAACGCGACCGCGCCTAGGTTCGCACAGCCGATCTGCCCGCCCGGCCGGAGCGAGATGTCGGCAAACCAGGTGTGCCCAAGCCGCTGACCAAGATTGCTGAAATTGAGGCGGGCATTCGGGTCGGTTTGCGTCGGCGTGAACGTGAAGTGAAACGTCTGCCAGTCCGTCGTCAAGTTCACGCGCGTGTCAAACCCGATACTGCGCCACGGCTCGTGCGCTTGCATGAGCGCCGCAGTCACTTCGCACGGCCGGTCGGCTTTCGCCCGGAATGACAGCGTCACCGGCAGGTCTTGGGTGATGGCGAGGCCGGGATGATTGTATTGAACGTGCCAGCTCGCGACGCCGGTGGTGGTGACGGTGATCTGGTCGTTGGATCGGAGCGCGTGACTGCCGGCATGTTGTTCCAGCACCCAGGGACCGGTCAGCAGTTCCGCACCGAGCGGTTCGTCGACCGCCTTCCATGCGGTGCGGAGTTTTTCGGTCGTTCCATACCGGCGCTTCAGCCAGTCGTTCCATTGCGCGCGGAGCTTGTCCGCCGGCAAGCGGTCGAGCCGGCCGCCGAGCGCGGCTTGGATGAGACCGTTCTCGTTGTTGATTTCGACGATGGCCACGGCCGGGTCGTGGGTGTAAGGAAGTTTGGTGTAGGCGTTGGTGTGCGTGAGGAGTTGCCGGGCGTAATCTTTCTGGAGGTCAAGCATCGCCGGGTCGAAGAAGCCGAGGACGTGCTGATCTTTCGCGTCCAGGCCCGGGATCTTGAAATTGCGCGACACGAGCAGATTGAGATTGGCGTAGATGCCGTGGCGTTTGAGTTGTGCGATGAGGTAATCAAGCCGGTCGAGCGCGGCGGGGTCGAGCTTGCCGCCGTTGAGCAACGGCGACCAGCCTTCGGCATCCATGTGATGAAACCGGACGCAGTTGATGCCGAACTTCGCCATCCGCGCGGCGATCTTGTCGGCGTCGGCGTGCTGCGGGAATGCGGCAGGGGCGACAAGATTGACGCCGAAGAATCTGACGCGCCGCGTGCCGGCGTAGAAATGGCCGTCGCGCGCGACCACATAGCCGTCTTTGCCGGCAGGCTTGACCAGCCAATCGCTGACATTGACGATGTTGGTTGTGGCATCGTCCCACGGGAGCACGAAGGGAAAGAGCGGTTCATCGGCGACTGCCGGTGCAGTCAGTAAGAGGAAGAGCAGCCAGGAACGCATGGCAGAGAGATACCGTTTTTGATAGCCCGACGGCAAGCGCATCCGAACGAAGGCGAGTATGCTTGCGGTTTGCCAAGCGCGCAGTCGCCGGGTAGTGTTCGTGGCATGCGGACCACAGCTTTGTTGATTTTGTTAACGGCCAGCTTGAGTGCGGACATCACTCGCGGGCCGTACGTTCAGATGCCGGAACCGAACAGTGTTACACTGGTCTGGCGCACCGCTACTCCCACCACGAGCACGGTGGACTTTGGTCTCACGCACGCTTGTGACGCCGGTCACGTTGCGCTCACAAACGCGACCACGGAACACGTCGTTGCGCTGACCGGCTTGCTGGCCGGCACAAACTACTTTTACCGGGTCGGTGATGCCGTTCACGAATTGCGGACGCGGCGCACGGCGGAGCAGACATTCCGCTTCGTCGTCATCGGCGATTTCGGCGCGCCGACGCCCGGCGCAGCGAAGATCGCCCGCCTCGTGAATGCGACGGATTGCGATGCGTTGCTGACCGTCGGCGACAACGTCTATCCCAGCGGCGACGACAAGGATTTTGATCCATTTTGGTTCACGCCCTACGCGGCCACCATGCGCCGTGTCCCGACGTTCCCAGCCTTGGGCAATCACGACGTGGTGACCAATAACGGACAGGCGTTCATCAACAACTTTCACTTACCGGCGAATGGGCCGGCGGGTCTGCTGGAGCGCAACTATTCATTCGACTTCGGCAACGCGCACTTCATCGCGCTCGACTCCAATCCGTTCGCCACCGGCGACGCCAAAGCTATCCAGCGGATTCTCGACTGGACGAAACGCGATCTCGCCGGCACGCAACAGCCGTGGAAGATCGCGTACTTCCATCATCCCGCCTACACGAGCTTGAGCAATCACGATGAGACGCCGGCCGTCAGAAAACAGCTCATGCCGGTGCTGGAAGCGGCGGGGGTACAATTGGTGTTCACTGGCCACAATCATTTCTACGAACGCATCCGCCCGCAAAACGGTGTCCTCCAGATCATCACCGGCGGCAGCGGCCAGGTGCTTTACCCCGTCCTGCACCGGCGCAAGTATTCCGAGAAGCTGGAAAATGACCGGCACAGTTTCACCGTAGTCGAGATCACCGGCCCGACGTTGCAAGCGCGGCAGATCGACGAAGACGGTCAGACCATTGATACATTCAAGCTGACTCGGTAAGGCGCGTAACCAGTGCCGTCCAGCCGGTCTGATGACTAGCGCCGACGCCCCGGCCATTGTCGCCGTGGAAGTATTCGTAGAACAACACCAGATCGCGCCAATGCGGATCGTCGGCATACCGGCGGTCTTGGCCGTGGACGGGACGCCGGCCTTGCTGGTCCGGAAGAAAGATGCTGGCGAGCCGGCGCGAAAGTTCGTCGGCAACTTGTTTGAGATTCATCAGCCGGCCAGAGCCGGTTGGGCATTCGACTTGCAAGATGTCACCGTAGAAATGGTGATACCGCTCCAACGCTTCGATGAGGAGATAGTTGATTGGAAACCAAATCGGGCCGCGCCAGTTGGAGTTACCGCCGAAGAGCCCGGTATCCGACTCGGCCGGCGTGTAGCCCACGCGGTATTCCTCGCCGTTGACGCTAACGACGTACGGATTCTTTTCGTGGAACTTCGAGACCGACCGGATGCCGTGTGGCGCGAGGAACTCGTTTTCGTCGAGCATGTATTTCAAGACGCGTTCGAGCCGGTCGCGCGCGGGAATCGCCAGCAGCCGGTGGCCATGCGCGCCGCCGGTATCCATGTAGGCGATGTGGTTGGCCAAGTCGGGCCGATGTTCGAGAAACCAGTTCATCCGTTTAGTGAACCCCGGCAGGTGGCGAATGACGTCGTCTTCGAGGACTTCAACCGCAAGCAGCGGGATCAAGCCGACCAGCGACCGGACTTTCAACGGGAACGTCCGGCCATCGACGTGCAACTGGTCGTAGTAGAAGCCGTCTTCCTCGTTCCACAGGCCGGTGCCGCCGTGGGTGTTGATCGCATCGGCGATGGCGACGAAGTGTTCGAAGAATTTCGACGCCATGTCTTCCGTGGCCGGGTTGTCCTCGGCGAGCTTGAGCGCCATCGCCAACATCGTGTTGCAGTAAAACGCCATCCACGCGGTGCCGTCGGCTTGTTCGAGCCGGCCGCCGGTCGGCAACGGTTTGCTGCGGTCGAACACGCCGATGTTGTCGAGGCCGAGGAAGCCACCGGCGAACAAGTTTTTACCCTCGGCGTCCTTACGATTCACCCACCACGTAAAGTTGATGACAAGTTTCTGAAACGTCCGCGAGAGGAATTGCCGGTCGCGCTGGCCGTGGTCGCCAGTCATCTTGTAGACGCGCCAACAAGCCCACGCGTGGACGGGCGGGTTGACATCGCCGAGAGCGAACTCGTACGCCGGCAACTGACCGTTCGGGTGCATGTACCATTCGCGGGTGAAAAGGACGAGTTGGTCTTTGGCGAACTTCGGATCGATCTTCGCGAACGGAATCATGTGAAACGCCAAGTCCCACGCCGCGTACCACGGATACTCCCACTTGTCCGGCATGGAGATGACGTCTCGATTGTAGAGTTGCGGCCAGTCGGCATTGCGCCCGGTGAGGCGCGCGACCGGTGGCACTGGTTGCTGCGGATCGCCGTCGAGCCAGTCGCGGACGATGTAATGATAGAATTGCTTGCTCCAGAGCAAGCCAGCGTAGGCTTGCCGGAGGACGTGGTTGTCAGCAGAAGTCGGCGTTCCATAAAACTCATCGGCTTCGCGGATGCGTTGGGCAAAGATCGAATCGAAATCTTGGGAGGATGAACCTGCCGGCGAACCATGTCGCCCGCGCGGCTCGGCGGGAGCCTCGCCCTCCCCTGTTAGTCGCAAGCGCACGGAAACTTCACCGCCCGCCGGGATCTCCAGTTTGTAATACGCGGCGACCTTCGTGCCGGTTTGTTTTGGATTCACCGCGTCTGGCTTACCGCCGATGACGTAATCGTGGAACGCGTCTTTGACGTACGGCGTCCAGTTATCGGTGCCATAGAGTTTGCGCGTGTTCGTTTCATTGCCGGTAAAGAGGAACGTTGGCTGGCCGTCAGCCGTGAAAGTATGTTTGCCGAAATTGACGTGGTCGCCCACCACGGTGTTGCCGTCGAGTTTCAAGGCGGGCTTGATCCAACAGCCCTCGTGTTTGCAGCCCCAGATCCACGTGTTCCGGTACCAGAGTGTCGGCAGCAGATGAATCGGGGCGGCGACCGGGCCGCGATTCGCGACGGTGATTTTGATGAGGATATCGTCGGGGCCGGCTTTGGCATATTCAGCAAAGACATCGAAGTAGCGGCCTTCGTCGAACACGCCGGTATCGGTCAGCTCCAATTCCGGATCGTGTTTGCCGCGGCCGTGGTTGGCGAGCCTGGCGTAGGGAAATTCCGCTTGGGGATATTTGTAGAGCGCCTTCATGTACGAGTGCGTCGGCGTGGAGTCGAGGTAGTAGTAGCACTCCTTCACGTCCTCGCCGTGATTGCCCTCGGGGCCGGTGAGACCGAAGAGGCGTTCTTTCAAAATCGGGTCGCGGCCGTTCCAGAGGGCGAGTGCGAAACAAAGTCGACATTCGCGGTCAGTGATGCCGAGCAGGCCGTCCTCGCCCCACCGGTAGGCACGGCTGCGGGCCTGGTCGTGCGTGAAATAATCCCAGCAATTGCCGTCCGCCGAGTAGTCCTCCCGGACAGTACCCCACTGGCGTTCGCTGAGGTACGGCCCCCAGCGTTTCCAATTCTGTTTGCGTTGGGCGTCTTCGGCGAGCCGCTGCGATTCGGCGGTCATGAACGACATTCATAGCAGAAGCCGGACGACAGCGGCAAGATTGCTTGAACGTAAACCACTTTTCGCGCATCTAAGCTGGGTCATGCAACGCATTGGGCTGAGTATTATTTTAGCAACCGCGACGCTGGCGGCGACCAACACCGTCCAGCTTGTCGAATTCACCAAGACCGGCGAACGAAAAGGAGTTGTCACTGTGGATAAAATCACCAAGACCGACGAGCAATGGAAGAAGCAACTAAACCCCGAGCAATTCGCGGTGACCCGCCAGCAAGGCACCGAGCGCGCTTTCACCGGCAAGGATTGGGACAACCACGCCGCCGGCATGTATCAGTGCATCTGTTGCGGCACGGCATTGTTCAGTTCCGAAACGAAATTTGAGAGTGGCACCGGCTGGCCGAGTTTTTATCAGCCGATCGCCACGGAGAACATCGGGACGACTACCGACAGGAAGTTTATGATGAAGCGCACGGAAGTGCACTGTGCCCGGTGCGACGCGCATCTCGGCCACGTGTTCGAAGACGGGCCGAAACCCACCGGCCTCCGCTATTGCATCAACTCCGCGTCGTTGGATTTTATCAAGAAGCCCTAGCCGACCGGCGCAACGTCAACGGAGACTTGCAGGTTGTGCTCGCCTCCGCCAACGATAACACCGCGGATGGGGCTGACATTGGCGTAATCGCGGCCCCACGCCAACGTGATGTGATTAGTGGTGACGAGACAGTTGTTCGTCGGATCGACATCAATCCAGCCGACGCCCGGACAGAAGACGGAAACCCACGCGTGCGAGACATCCGCGCCAATCAGCCGCGGCGCATTCGGCGGCGGCACCGTTTGCAGATAACCACTCACATATCGCGCCGGTAAACCCAGCGACCGGAGACAGGCAATCTGCAAATGCGCGAAGTCCTGACAGACACCGCGGCGTTGCTCAAAGACCCGCTCCAGCGGCGTGGCCACGGTCGTCGCCCGCGGATCAAAGATAAAATCCTGATGAATGCGCGCGGTGAGATCCAGAACGGCTGCCAACACGGGGCGGCCTGTCGAGAAACACGGCGCGGCGTAACCAGCCAGACTCAAACTGGAGCGGACGTGACTGGAATCGAAAGTAAACTCAAATGCCCGCAACGCATCTGGGTCGCGCGCGGCGACCACGGTATCGCGCACGGTTTCCCAAGCCGGGGTGCGCGCGGGATCGATCGCCGGGACGGCACTGACTTCGACTTCGCTGGTGACGTGCACGACCAGATGTTTGTGCGGATCTTGAATCGCCACAAACGTCAGGTGATTGCCGAAGTAATCCGTCCGGCCGGTCATGACCGCTGGCAGTGGCATGATGGCGATGCTCGCGTGCCGGCAAGTCTGGTGCGGCAATTGCCGGGGCGTCAGCCTCAGCGCATGGTGAGAGGTCGAAACCGCCTCGGCGTAATGATAATTGCTGATGTGGGTCACGCAGTATCTCATCGCGCGTCACCGATTTGTTGCGATCGCTTGGCGTGACTGAAATAGTAATGCATGAGCACGTCCGACAATTGCCGCAGGTCCGCCGCCAGCCGCAAAAGCAGATCCTCCAGATTCGGCGTCAGCCCACTCTGGTCGTCGCCGCAGATTTGGAGTAAGTCCGCGTGTTCGAGGCGCGCGATGGATTCACGGATCACGACCTGTTCCCGGCTCGGATTCGGGCTGGCGGGGTCGCGCGGAAGCAAATCTACATGGCGGCTGAGCGACGCCAATTGAAACAGAATTGAACGTGGATTCGACCGGTCTTTCAGCAACAAATCCAGCACGGCCGATAGTTGTAGCTTGTCAAAGTACCGCGACCGGTACGTCATCGAGCTGTCCGCCACATCCAGCAACGCCTCCAACACGCCGGTCGGATCATTCGGATATTCGGCGACCATGGTGCGCGTCACCGAGATGAGATTCGTGCCGCGCTCGATCCGCCGGCCCACGTCGAGAAACCGCCAGCCGTGGCCGCGCGTCATGTTCTCCATTTCCATCCCGCTAAACGCCGCCAGCGTCGTCACGACTCGATTCAAAAGCACCAACGCCTCGCCGGTATCCGTCCGGGTCGGCCGACTCCGCGCGACATCTTGATGCAGCTCGTTCAGGATCCGCCACGTATCCGTCGACAACCGGCTGCGGACCAACCACGCCATCCGGTGCAACCGGTTCAACGTCTCGCGTAAACTACCGGAGCGTTGTTGTTTGTAGATAAACGAAAACAGTTCCTGCTCCAGCGCCCGCACCGGCCCGCGGCTATCGGATTTAAAATCGCTATGGATCACCTGCAACGAATCGAGGATTTGCATCAACGCCGCAAACTCCCCCGAATCCGCCGGCAACGTCTCATACATTAACCGGCTCAACACCGTCCGCACCAAGCGCACTCGATCCTCGGCGCGTTCGGCATACCGGCCGAGCCAGAACAAATTATCCGCGACCCGACTCGGCAAATCATTCGCCGCCGATTGCAACTCAATCGTCTCGCGCGCCGGTTGCAACAAACCCAGCGCAGGCTCATGCTCCGCCGCCGTCACCCACGTGTCTTTGCTGCCGCCGCCATGTTCCACCGCCACATCCACCGTATCGCCGGACAACGCCACCCGCGTCAGCCCCCCCGGCATCACAACAAACGAATCCCCATCGGCCGCCAAATAAACCCGCAACGTCGTCGGCCGCACCTCCAACCGGTCCCCGGTCCAGACCGGCGCCGTGGCGAGCCGCACCAATTCCTGGCCGACAAATTGTTCCGGTTGCTCGCGCAATTTGGCGATGCATTCGGCTTTTTGCGCCGCGCTCAATTTGTGACCAAACTCGGTTTCGGCCCGCCGCGCCTGGAAAGCCGGCTTCATCACTAATTCATCGATATGCTCTTCGACGTACCGGAGTTGATCCGGTTGGCCACACCACCACGTCGCCACGGACGGCAACCGGAGCGATTCGCCCAATAACTCCCGCGCGAGTTGCGGCAGAAACGGCGTGAAGACCGGCCCCTCGACGAGACCACTCCCGAGCGCGTTGGCGACGACCACGTTACCGGCTTGGGCGGTTTCCACCAGTCCGGCGATCCCAAGAAACGAATCGCTCCGCAGTTCCAACGGATCACACAATTCATCATCGAGCCGGCGCAAAATCACATCGACGGGCTGCAAACCTTCCAGCGTTTTCAGATACACCCGGCAATCCCGCACCGTCAGGTCGCCGCCTTCGACCAGCGGATAGCCGAGATACCGGGCCAGGAAGGAATGCTCAAAATACGTTTCGTGATTCGGTCCCGGCGTCAGCAGCACGATCCGCGGATTCGCCTGCGTGCGAGGGGCGAGATTCGCAAACGTGGCCCGCAGTTTGGCAAAGAACGGCTCGAGCCGTTGCACCTGACAATCCCGGTACAACTCCGGGAACGACCGGGACAACACGATCCGGTTTTCGAGCGCGTAGCCGGCACCACTCGGAGCTTGGGTGTGATCGGCCATCACCCACCACTGGCCGTCCGGCGACCGCCCTAGATCTACCGCGTACAAATGGAGCCGGACATTGTCGGGAACGGGAACGCCATGGCAGGGCCGGAGAAACATCGGGTTGCCGAAGATCATCGCACCGGGCAGTCGACCGCTGTGGAGTAACCGCTGTGGACCGTACAGGTCGGACAACACCAAACTCAACAACCGCGCCCGTTGAATCAATGCCGCCTCGATGGTGCGCCATTCGTCGGCGGCAATCAGCAGCGGAATCGGGTCGAGTTCCCAGAAGCGGTCCTGCCCGCGCGGGTCGCCGTAGATATTATACGATACGCCGTGGTCGCGAATGATCCGGTGCGCCCCATCCCAACGGCGAGCGAGTTCGACCGCGCCCAAAGCGTCGATGCCCGCCGAATATTTTTGCCACGACGGCCGCACCACGCCCGCGGACGCAGACATCTCGTCGAAACTACCGGCGGTCATGCTGTAATGGCTCAACGGTCGGGACATGCGCGCCGAGAGTAGACTCACGCGCGGCGCAAATCCAGCGTGAAGGGGAAATCCGGGTTGCGTTCCGCGGCCGGCACCGTCAGCGGGCCGGGCGTGTGACCAAACTTCAAGAACCGCGCGAGCCGGCGACTCTCCGCTTCATAGGCGTTGACCGGGAACGTGTCGTAACTCCGGCCGCCCGGATGCGCGACGTGATAGGTGCAGCCGGCAATCGCGTGGTTGTTCCAGGTGTCCACAATGTCGAACACCAGCGGCGCTTGAACAGGAATCGTCGGATGGAGGCACGCTGCCGGTTGCCACGCCCGGTAGCGGACGCCGGCCACATATTCACCGACGTTGCCGGTCGGATGCAGCGGCAGGCGGCGCCCGTTGCAGGTGACGACGTGCCGGGAGTCAATCAGGCCGGTCACTTTCACCTGCAACCGTTCCACCGACGAATCGACACAGCGGACTGTTCCGCCGGGCGCACCTTCTTCGCCGAGCACGTGCCACGGTTCGAGCGCTTGCCGGAGTTCCAAGTGAACCTCGCGCGCGGTCACTTCGCCGTAGAACGGGAAGCGAAACTCGAAGTGCGGCGCGAACCACGCGAACTCGAACGGCAATTCATCGATCACATCGCGGAAATCCTGCGCGACAAAATGCGGCAGCATGAACCGGTCATGCAACTCCGTCCCCCACCGCACCAGCTTCTGCCGGTACGGCTGGTTCCAGAATTTGGCGATCAACGCGCGCAGCAGGAGCTGTTGCGTCAAACTCATCCGCGCGTGCGGCGGCATCTCAAACGCGCGCAGTTCGAGCAGGCCTTTGCGCCCCCCGGCGCTTTCGGGCGGAAACAGTTTGTCGATGCAGAACTCCGCACGATGGGTGTTACCGGTGACGTCGACGAGGATGTTGCGGAAGACACGATCTACCAACCACGGCAAGACTTGGTCGTTGTCGGGGATTTGTTGGAAAGCGATTTCCATTTCGTAGACGTAATCGTGCCGGCCTTCGTCGACGCGGGGATGCTGGCTGGTCGGTCCAATGAACAAGCCGCTGAAGAGGTACGACAGCGATGGATGATTGTGCCAGTAGCCGATGAGACTCCGCAGCAACGTGGGCCGCCGGAGCAACGGGCTATCCGCCAGCGTCGCGCCACCGATGACGATGTGGTTGCCACCGCCGGTGCCGACGTGCCGGCCATCGATCATAAATTTTTCCGTGCCCAACCGGGAGAGCCGCGCTTCTTCGTAAACGGTCGTGGTGGTCTTGACCATCTCGTCCCACGTGCGCGCGGGATGAATGTTCACTTCGATCACACCGGGGTCGGGGCTGACGTTCAGGTTGTTGACCCGGTCATCATGCGGCGGCTGGTAGCCTTCGAGGATGACCGGCAATTTCAGAGATTTCGCCGTCGCCTCAATGGCCGTGACCAATTCCATATAAGCATCGAACGGCTCGATCGGCGGCAGGAAAACGTAGAGTCGTCCGCCGCGCGCCTGCACGCACAAGGTTGAGCGAATCACGTCGGGGCCGGATCGATCCAGAATATCCAATGGCAGACGGTAGCCAATCGGCGAGTCACCGGGCACGACAAACACTTGCGAAATGCCGCCAAGCCACGCTTGGCTGCGCCACGGTTTATCGTCGCCACGCGCGAGCGGGAGAGCGAACCCCACCACGGCGCCGAGCCGGTCGGTAAACCGTTTTGTAAAATCAGATCGCAGTCCTGAATCGTCTAACTGTTGCTTGAGCAGCTCAGCACTGACCGGCAAGACCCGATCATTCCAGAGTAATTGCCACGCGTCTTCGTGCGCCGCCAACGCGAATTCCGGTTTGACGCCGAGCTGACTGGCCAAGGTCTTGATAAACTTTCCCGCTTCCTTCGCGCTGTGGTCGTAATCGCGCGCATCGTCGGCCACCAGTGTCTCATCGTTCCACAAGGCCGTGCCGTCCTTGCGCCAGTAATAGCTCAACGCCCACCGCGGCAACGGCTCGCCGGGAAACCATTTGCCCTGCCCGTAATGCAACAGTCCACCCGACCCGAATTGCGTCTTCAGCCGCTTGACCAACGTGTCCGCCAGTTTGCGCTTGGCCGGACCAATCGCGGTGGTGTTCCATTCCGCGCCCTGCACGTCGTCAATGGACACAAACGTCGGCTCGCCGCCCATCGTCAACCGCACGTCGCCGGCCTGTAACTCCGCATCAATCCGGTGTCCGAGCGCCCCGATGGCCGCCCACTGTTTTTCGGAATACGGCTTCGTGACGCGCGGTGATTCGTAAATCCGCTGCACGGTCATTCCAAATGAAAACTCCGTCTCGCATTTTTCAACTACGCCCGTCACCGGCGCCGCGCTGCTCGGGTCGGGTGTACACGCCAACGGAATGTGCCCCTCGCCGGCCAGCAAACCCGAGGTCGGATCCAATCCGATCCAACCGCCGCCCGGCAAGTAGACTTCCGTCCACGCATGCAAGTCCGTGAAATCCACCGCCGTCCCGGACGGCCCATCGAGCGCCTTCACGTCCGCCGTGAGTTGCACGAGGTAACCGGACACAAACCGCGCCGCCAATCCCAAATGCCGCAAGACTTGCACCAGCAACCACCCGGTATCGCGGCACGAACCACTTCGCGATGTCAGCGTCTCCTCGGGCGTCTGCACGCCGGGTTCGAGGCGGATGATGTACTTGATCTCCTGCTGGAGCCGGTGATTTAGCGCGACGATAAAATCATTCGTGCGCGTTTCCGTGCGGCTGATGCTGTCGAGAAACTCGCGCAACCGCGGCCCCGCCGGCACCGCTTCAAGAAACGGCGCCAGATCCTTGCGCAGCCCAAGCTCGTACTGAAACGGAAATTTCTCCGCGGCACTTTCCAAAAAGAAATCGAACGGATTGAGCACCGCCATCTCCGCGACGAGATCCACTTCGATGGCGAATTCGCGCGTCTTCTCCGGGAACACCAAGCGCGCTTGATAGTTGCCGTGCGGGTCCTGCTGCCAGTTGATGAAATGTTTAGCTGGGGTGACCCGCAACGAGTAGCCCAGAATCGTCGACCGGCAATGCGGCGCCGGCCGCAGCCGGACGATTTGGGGGCCGAGCGTGACGGGGCGTTCGTACCGGTACTTAGTGCTGTGATTGAGCGCTACGTGAATAGCCATCGGTTACCTCCGTCGCCACCGGGCGTTGAGCGAAAAACGTCTCGCGAATGCCTTCGCCGACGAGGTTCAGTTTGACTTGGAGATCATCAACAAACTCGTGCAAGCCGCATTCCATGATCGGGTCGATCGCGGCGAAACTCAGTTCCGAGCAGAGTTGCCCGAGCCGTTGCTCCGGCACATACCGATACCGGCCAACGGGCGTACCGCTGATCACGTGCAAGGAAGCTTCCGCTTTATCGAGGCAATACCGGACGGCGCGCGGGAATTCCGCGTCGAGCAAGAGAAACTCCACGACCCGGCGCGGCGCGATTCGGCCAAACCGTTTCCGGTACATCTCAAACGCGCTAGCCGACCGGAGCACTGCCGACCATTGAATGGTGTCAAACGGCGTCCCGACATCGCTGACCGAAGGCAAGAGAATGAAATATTTCACATCGAGAATCCGCGAAGCCTTGTCCGCGCGTTCCATCAACCGGGCCAACCGGCCGAAGTGCCAGGCTTCGTTGTGCGACATCGTGGTGAACGCCAACCCGCCGTAGAGATGGCTGGCCATTTTGATGTCGTTGTAAAATTCACTCGGCGAATCAATCGCCCGCTCCAACGCCGCGCTGGAGTTTACCATCAGATAGAACCGGTTCACCTGCTCCCACATTTCCGAAGAGATAATTTCGCGAACCGACCGGCCATTCTCGCGCGCCGCGCGAAGGCAGGAGCGGATTGAATTCGGGTTCTCCGCGTCGAAGGTCAGAAACTCGATGACGTTCTCGCGCGTCGCGACTGCGTGCCGTTTCGCAAACGCCTCATCATCCCCGGTAATACTGACGAGCGGCGACCATTGCTCTGCCGACCCAGCCGGCAGATCCAGATTCAGGTGCAGATTCACGTCGATGAACCGCGCGACATTCTCAGCGCGTTCGATGTAGCGGTTCATCCAGTAAATGGAGTCGGCAACGCGACTAAGCATTTTCTTCCTCCTCCACCCGGTTTGCGGCCAACACCCACGTGTCTTTGCTGCCGCCGCCCTGTGACGAGTTGACGACCAGCGAACCTTTCTTCAACGCCACCCGCGTCAGTCCGCCCGGCAAAACAAAAATATCGCGCCCATACAAAATGTAGGGGCGCAAATCGACATGCCGGCCTTCAAAATGTTCGTCCACGATGGCCGGCACCCGCGACAAGGCGAGCGTCGGCTGCGCGATATAGTTGCGCGGATTGGCGGCGATCAAGCCGGCAAACTTCTCGCGTTCCGCAACGCTCGCGTGCGGGCCAATCAACATGCCGTAACCGCCGGATTCATTGGCCGCTTTGACAACGAGCTTGTCGAGATTGGCGAGGACGTGTTGCCGGTCGTTGTCGATCCAACACAAATACGTAGGGACGTTCGGAATAATGGCGTCTTCGTTGAGGTAGTACTTGATGATTTGCGGGACGTACGCGTACACGACTTTGTCATCCGCCACTCCAGTTCCCGGCGCGTTGGCGAGGGCAACGCGACCGGCCTTGTACGCCTTCATCAAGCCCGGCACGCCCAACATGGAATCTTTGCGGAACGATTCGGGATCAATGAAATCATCATCGAGCCGCCGGTATATCACATCGACACGCTCAAAGCCTTGCGTGGTCCGCATCAACACCGTGTCGTCCACCACCACCAAGTCGCGACCTTCCACCAACTCCACGCCCATCTGTTGCGCGAGGAACGAATGCTCGAAGTACGCCGAATTATACATCCCGGGCGTGAGCACCACGACCTTCGGCGTGGTGACGCCTTTGGGCGCGACGAATTCCAACATGTCACGCAGCCGGCTGGCGTAATCGTCCACCGGCCGAACTTTCAGCGGCCCAAACACGCGTGGAAACGTCCGCTTCATCACCCGCCGGTTTTCGATCACGTAAGAAACGCCCGACGGACACCGGAGATTATCCTCCAGCACATAAATCTGCCCGGCCTTGTCGCGCACGAGATCCGTGCCGGTAATGTGACACCAGATCCCGTGCGGCGGATTCAAGCCGATGCATTGCTGCCGGAAACTGGCCGCCGAATGAATGACCGTCGCCGGCACGACGCCGTCCTTGACGATTTTCTGATCGTGGTAGACATCGTCGAGAAACAAATTGAGCGCCTGAATGCGTTGTTTCAACCCGGCCTCGATGCGCTCCCACTCGGTGGCGTTCACAATGCGCGGCAGCAGATCGAACGGAAAAATCTTCTCCGCGCCGGCATTGTCGCCATAGACATTGAAGGTGATGCCCATACTCAACAACAACCGCTCCGCAGCTTGCTGCCGGCGCAATAATTCGCCCGGCGGCAAAGAGTTGATAATGTTGATCAGCAACTCCGCCTCCGGGCGCGGCTGTCCATTCGCCGCAAACATCTCGTCGAAGAAATCGCCGCATTCGTAAGACTGAAAGTTCATAAAACCCCGCACGCCGCTTATTAACACAATTAGCAACGAATATGCCACGGCGCCGTCCGCGGCGACAACCGCGGCACCGCCTGTCAGCAATTTCACAGCCTGCCTAAAATCAGCCACCTGCCGTAGGAGCGAATTGCATTCGCGACCGGTCGCGATTACAAATCGACTGCAATATGAATGAGCGAAACGAAAAACTGATTCAAGGCAAAGAACGCCTCGCCAAACTGAAACGTGGGAGCGGCCTCAGCGCCGCGACTCCGGCTCGCCTCCCCCCCGGCCAACACGAAGTCAAAGACTGGCCCGTCCTCGACCTCGGCATCCAGCCTGACATTCCCCGCGAGGAATGGTCGCTCACGATTGACGGCCTCGTCGATAATCCCCGGTCCTTCACGTGGGACGACTTCATTACGCTGCCGCAAGCCGAACTCGTCCGCGACTTCCATTGCGTCACCACCTGGAGCCGGTACGACAACCACTGGGTCGGCGTCGAATTCAAAACCATCTGCGACATCGTCAAGCCGGCCCCCGCCGCCACGCACATCGTTTGCGCCAGCGCCGACGGTTACACCACCAATCTCCCGCTCGCCGTCGCGCTCGATGATTTGCTCCTAGTCCACGCGTGGGAAGGCCAGCCACTGACCCGCGAGCACGGCGGCCCCGTGCGCGGCGTTGTCTCGAAGATCTACGCGTGGAAAGGTGCGAAATGGATCAAGGAGATCGAGTTTTTACCGGTGGATCAACCCGGTTTCTGGGAAGTCCGCGGCTACTCCAACACCGCCGACCCGTGGAAAGAAGAGCGCTATTCTTGAAGCTCTCAGCTTTCAGCTTTCAGCTTTCAGCCCTCCTCCTCACTCTGTGTCCTCTGTGTCTCTGTGGTGAAATCCCCCCGGCTCTCGATTCCGCCGACGAACGCGCCATCCAACTCGCTCTTCGCGCCCTCAAGATGACCGAGCGCGACCTCGGCTTCTCGAAGACCAACGTCGAATCCGAACTAACTCTCACCAAATCGCGTCTCTTCCTCCAAGAGCCACTCCGTCTTCCCGGCTATGCGCAATCGGTGGCTAGCAATTGCGCAGCGGCGGCGAATCTACGAGAGCTTGTGCGCTTCGCGTTCCGTCGGAATGAGTTTTCACCGCAACATGCGTGGCACTTATCAGGCGGCATCATTGATCCCGCGTTTCTTACAAACTTGCCGCCGCCGGTAGCAGAGGCAATTGAACAAATCTCCTTAAATGTTTGGAAGAGCCGTAATGAACTGACAAAGGTATTGCCGAATGATCAGGCAACAGCTTTGGCTGGGTTCGCTATTGAAGCTCTGCACATCGACAAAGACATAAACGAGGTCGAAAGCTGGCAGCGACTCGGAATCGATACCAAGCCGTTGAAGCAATTCCTCGAGCATGATGAGCAGCTCGAACTTCAGGACACCGAGCTTGCAGACGCCGTCCTCAATGCTTCCGATCAGTTCGATTTTGGGAAGCTTGGAAGAGTCAGTGAGTGCCTTGCCAATGCCGTAGACGATGCCATCGTGCTACTCCGTACTAATACGTTTACCGGTGACTTCCAGTACG
>JBAXYB010000052.1:0-20180 GCA_037127585.1 Verrucomicrobiota bacterium | reverse complement strand
TCATTCCGTCTTCAAAGGCCGGGGGATGGAATTCGAGGAGGTTCGCGAATACATGCCGGGCGACGAAGTTCGCGCCATTGACTGGAATGTCACCGCCCGGTTCGGCCATCCGTACATCAAGAAGTTCAAAGAAGAACGCGAGCTGACCGTCATGCTCGTCGTCGATGTCAGCGCCTCCGGTCAGTTCGGTTCTGGTCAGCAATCCAAGAACGAACTGGCCGCCGAACTCGCCGCCGTCCTCGCGTTCTCCGCCATCCGCAATAATGACAAAGTCGGCGTCATCCTTTTCACTGACCGCATCGAAAAATACGTTGCCCCCGAAAAGGGTCGCCGGCATGTCCTGCGTGTCATTCGCGAGATTCTCGCATTCAAGCCGACCGGCCACGGCACAAATCTCGAACTCGCACTCGACTACCTCAACCGCGTCCAACGCCGTCGCGCGGTTACTTTTGTGCTCTCGGATTTTCAGGATACCGGCTTCGAGAAGAAGTTGCGCATCTCCGGTAAACGTCACGACGTCGTCGCACTCGGTCTGCGCGATCCCCGGGAAGAAGAGTTGCCGGCGGTCGGGCTTGTCGAATTACGCGACGCCGAAACCGGTGAACATGCGTTGGTTGACACGTTCGACCGGCGTGTCCGGGAAGACTTTGCTACCAAAGCCCGCGCGCGCTTGGCGGCGTTGAAGGACGCGTTCCGGTCGGCGGGTGTTGACCAAATTGAGATTCGCACGGACACGGACTACATGCGGCCGCTCGTCAAATTCTTCCGCATGCGCGAACGGCGGGGTGCTTGACGATGAGTGACTCGCGTGGTATGGGCACTGTCATGCGTAGGGTTGCAGTGAGTCTCATGGCGGTTTTCACAGTCATTGTGCTCGCACTCGCTTTCGGCGGGTGGTTGTGTGCCTGTGATGATGATGGCTGCGCAGATGTCTGTGTTATTTCCTGTGCTTGTCACGGCGTGAGTCTAACTTTCGATAGTTCGTCACCGGTAGTGTTCCGCCACGAATGGCAGGTGTATCGCCCCGGTGACGAACAAGTAATCCTGCCGATGGCTGTGGCCGACATCTTCAATCCTCCCAAAGTCTAGTTCGTCTCCCTTCGTGTCGTTTAACGCAGTCGTCGTGTGTCAACTGGAGATGAACGTGTGCAAACAAAACTCATTTTGTCGTTACTGATGGTGTGGGCCGGTACGGCTCGGGCGGAGCTGACGCTCTCGAATGCCGTGGCCATGGCTCTAACCGGGAATCCGGAGTTGCAGGCTGCCCGGCAACAGATCGAAGCGGCGACCGGCCGCGCGATCCAAGCCCGGGCGTGGCCCAATCCCGAGCTCGAACTCAGCGCGGAAGACATGCCGGCCAGTGATGTCGGGCTGGCGCGTTCCAAGAACATGCTCGGCGTTTCGCAAACCGTGCCGTTTCCCGGTAAAAAATCTCTCGATGGTCGGATCGGTCGCAGTGGGATCAGTGCTGCGGAAAACGAATATCGTGGCCGGGAACGCACACTGGTACGCGCAGCGAAATCCGCGTTTTACCGGGTGCTGGCGGCCGAACAGAAAGTGGGCGTTTCGGGACAACTGCTCGATCTGGCGGAGTCGCTCGCAAAAGTGGCCGGCAAACGCGTTGAAGCCGGTGCGACGGGCGCGCAGGAAAGTTTGCGCGCCGAGATCGAGCAGGAACGCGCCCGGCTGGAGCTGGCCGCCGCGCGGCGCGACTCAACGGAAGCCCGGCAGGAGTTGGCGACGTTACTCGGGCGGCCCAGCGAACCGTTGGGCGCGTTGCAGGGCGAGTTGAGCGCTGTCGCGCCGGCGGTGGATGGGGCGGCGTTGCTGCAGAATCCCGATCTGCGCGCCACGCGGGCCAATCGCGAACGCGCGGAGTTGGAATGGCGGCGGGCCCGGCTCGATCCATTGCCGGATGTGACGTTGGGCGTAGCGGGTGGCCGGGACGCGGCGGTCGACGAAAATCTCTTGGAGTTTCGCGTCACGTTGCCGCTGCCGCTTTTCGACCGCGGCCAAGGCCGCAAACGCGAGACCCGCGCGCTGGCTGAAATGGCGCGCTACGATCTGACAGCCGCGGAACAACGGTTGGCGCGGGACTTCGCGGTGACCGAGGCGCGGTTGCGTGCGGCGGGCGAGCAAGTCGAAGTGTACCGGACGCGCATCCTGCCGAAAGCGGAGGAGGCATTGAAATTGGTGCGGGGCGGATTCGAGGCCGGCAAGTTCGGCTTCCTCGATCTCGTCGACACGCAACGGACGCTTGCCGAGGCGCGGCTGGCGTATTTGGACAAACTTCTCGAACTCAATCTCGCCGGTGCCGACTTGGAAGCGTTGGCTGGCACAAACCAAAAGGAGTAACACCATGAAAACCCTCGGAACGTTCCTATTAGCCGTCGCCCTGTGCGTCGGCTGCAGCAAGCCGGCTGACGATCACAAAGGCCATGACCACTCAAAGCACAAACCTGCCGCCACTGAGGCCGGCATCCCAGCCGCGTTGCGCGACCCGGCCCGGTTGTGGTGCAAGGAGCACAACCGGTACGAAGACCGGTGCTGGTTGTGTCATCCCGACCAGCAGGACAAGAAACGCGCGTATTGCGACGAGCACGGTCTGTATGAGGACGAGTGTTTCTTGTGCCATCCGGAGTTGAAACCACAGAAGCCGCAGGCGAAGCGATTGATGTGCAAGGAGCACAACGTGCCGGAAGATGAATGCGGAATTTGCCACCCAGAGCTTGCCAGCAAGGGGAACGTGAAAGTCCGGTTGCCATCGACAGAATCCGCCACGCTCGTTGGCATTCAGACGGCGACGCCGACGACCGGGGCGATGGCGGACGGCATCGAGTGTTACGCCGAACTGGCATTCAACCAGAACAAACTCGCGCACCTCACCACACCAGTCGGCGGAATCATTCAAGAAGTGCTCGTTGATCTTGGCGACAAGGTTACGGAAGGTCAGGCGTGCGCGCGAATTTGGTCGGCGCAGATTGCTGAAGCCGTGGCGAAGGCGACGCTGGCGCGGCAAACGGTGGAGCGCGAACGCAAGCTGCGCGCGGACAACATCAGTACCGCGAAGGAATTGCAGGAGGCGGAGGCGGCATTCCAAACGGCCAGTCAGCAGCTTAAACCATTTGACTTCACTGAAGTGCCGGCTGAGACCGCGACGCTGGAACTCCGCGCTCCGTTTGCCGGCGAGATTGTCGAGCGTAATGCCGTGCGGGGCGCGCAGGTCGAAGCCGGTAAGGCATTATACACCCTTGCCGACCGGTCGACGATGTGGGCGATGTTGAACTTGCCGGAAGCGGCGCTGGCGCGGGTGCGCGTCGGCCAGCCGGTGGAGTTGAGTGTGGATTCGCTGACGGGACAGGTCTTCACCGGCACGCTCACGTGGGTGAGCGCGGAAGTGGACGAACGCACTCGCCTCGCGCGAGGCCGCGCCGAGATTCCTAATCCTGCGGGTGTTCTCCGCGCGCGGATGTTCGCCCGCGCGCGCATCCTCACACGAGAAACCAACTCGGCGTTGCTGTTACCGGCCAGCGCGGTGCAGCCCGTGGACGGTAAGCCGTTGGTCTTTGTCAAAATCGCTGACGACCTCTACGAAGCGCGCGCTGTCCAACTGGGGGCAACACACAACGGACAGGTTGAGGTGTTGGCCGGTATTCAGTCCGGCGATGTGGTCGTCGTGGCGCACGCTTTTACAGTGAAATCTCAACTGCTCATCTCGCGTCTCGGTGCCGGCTGTGCCGACGATTAGGACACTATGCTGAATTGGATTATTGATTTCTCGCTGAAGAACCGGTTGCTGGTCTGTATCTTTGCGGTCGTGCTGTTCATCGTTGGCGGACGCGCGCTGCTGCGATTGCCGATTGATGCGTTTCCGGACACGACGCCGGTACAGGTGCAGATCAACACCAGCGTGCCGGCGTTGAATCCGCTCGAAGCGGAACAACAGGTCACGTTGCCCATCGAACAGGCGGTGAGTGGCTTGCCGGGATTGCAGAATGTCCGGTCGATCTCGAAGTTTGGGTTGTCGCAAGTGGTCGCCACGTTTGAGGATCACACGAGTATCTATCTCGCCCGGCAACTCATCACGGAGCGATTGCAAGGCGTGGAGTTGCCGGACGGAATCGAGCGGCCGGAACTTGGACCGATCTCGACCGGCTTGGGCGAAGTATTTCATTACATCGTCCGCTCGCCGACCCGGTCGTTGACCGAATTGCGTGAGTTACACGACTGGGTGGTGAAGCCGCAACTCCGGCAGGTGCGCGGCGTGGCGGAGGTGAATAGTTGGGGCGGGTTTGAGAAGCAGTATCACGTCGTGGTCGAGCCGGAACGACTCATCAAACACGGGCTGACGTTTTCCGAACTGATCGAAGCGTTGCACGCGAATAACCAGAACGTCGGCGGTGGTCAGGTGGTGCGCAACGGTGAATCGTTGCTGGTCCACGGTGTTGGGTTGGCGACCGACCCTGCGCAGATCGGCAACATTGTCATCACCGCTCACGACGGCGTGCCGGTACGCGTGCGCGACGTGGCGACAGTGCAGGTGGATCACGAGATCCGCCGCGGGGCGGTGACAGCGGAGGGGAAAGGCGAGGCGGTGCTGGGGCTGGGGTTTATGTTGATGGGCGAGAACAGCGCGGTGGTCACGCACGCGTTGAAAGCGAAGTTGGCCGAAGTCCAGAAGAGCCTGCCGGCGGATGTGATTGTGGAGACGTTGTACGACCGGACGGAGTTGGTGGAGAAAGTCATTCGCACGGTCGAGCATAATTTGCTGGCGGGAGCGCTGCTGGTGATTGCGCTGCTGTTTATGTTTCTGGGGAACTTCCGCGCGGGGTTGACCGTGGCGCTGGCGATTCCGTTGTCGATGGTGTTTGCCGCCAACTTCATGTTGCAGGCCGGTATCGCCGCGAGTTTGCTGAGTCTGGGCGCGATTGATTTCGGGCTGATCGTGGATAGTTCGGTGATCATGGTCGAGAACTGCGTCCGGCATGTCGCACACCGGAAAAACAAACCGTGGATGGATACCATCCGCGACGCGGCCATCGAGGTGCGGAAGCCGACGATGTTCGGCGAATTGATCATCATGATCGTGTTCCTGCCGGTACTGACGCTGGAAGGGATCGAAGGGAAATTGTTCCGGCCGATGGCGCTGACGATGATCTTTGCGCTGGCCGGTTCGTTGATCTTGTCGCTGACACTGATGCCGGTGTTGGCCAGCTTGCTGTTGCCGAAACACATTGCCGAACGCGAACCGTGGTTGGTGCGGCTCGCGCACCGGCTCTATGCGCCGACATTGGATTGGGCGTTGCGGCGGCGGACGGTCGTCTTGGTGGCGGCTGTGGCGCTAGTGGCTGGCGGGGCGTTGCTCGCGACTCGGATGGGCGGTGAGTTTTTGCCGAAACTCGGTGAACAAGCGCTCGCCGTCAGCACAGTGCGACTGGCCGGGGTGTCGTTGGACGAAGCGGTCGTGTTGAACGACCGGATCGAGAAGGCGTTGCTCGCGAAGTTCCCGGATGAGATTGAACACATCTGGTCGCGGCTCGGGACGGCGGAAGTCGCCACTGATCCGATGGGGATCGAACTCACGGATTTCTTCATCGCGCTCAAGTCGCGCGAAAAATGGAAGCAGGCGAACACACAGCCGGAGTTGATCGAAGCGATGCGGAAAGTTTTCGGTCAAGTGCCCGGCATGACAGCCGCTTTCAGTCAGCCGATTGAGATGCGAATGAACGAGATGATTGCCGGCGTACGCGGCGATGTGGCGCTCAAGATTTACGGCGATGACCTCGACACGTTGCGGGAGTTGTCGGACCGGGTGCAGGAGGTGTTGAACGGTCTGCGCGGCGCGAATGAGGTGGCGGGTGAACAGATTACCGGCCAGCCGGTCTTGCAGGTGAAAGTGGACCCGGAAGCCAGCGCACGCTTTGGCGTTTCGACCCGCGACGTGCTCAGCATCGTCGAGGCCGTCGGCACGAAACACGTGGGTGAAATCCGGGAAGGCCAGCGCCGGTTTCCACTCGTCGTGCGTTTGCCCGACCGGCAACGGACCGATCCGGATGCGCTGGCGGCCACGCTCATCCCGACCGCGACCGGGGCGGTGTTGCCGCTGGAAAGTGTGGCGAAGATTACTTTCACCGAGGGGCCGGCCACCATCAACCGCGAATGGGGCCGGCGGCGCACCGTCATCCAATGCAACGTGCGCGGGCGCGACGTCGCCAGCTTTGTCGCCGAAGCGAAGGCGAAGGTCGCCGCGGAAGTGAAATTGCCGGAGGGCTACGTCACGGAATGGGGCGGTCAATTCGAGAACATGGAACGCGCCAATGCCCGGCTGCGGTTTGTCGTGCCGATTGCGTTGGGATTGATTGGCGTGTTGCTCTACTTCAGTCTCAAATCTTTCCTCGACGTGCTGATCGTCGCGACCGGTATCCCGCTCGGGGCAGTCGGCGGTGTGCTGGCGTTGTGGTTGCGCGCGATGCCGTTCACGGTGAGCGCCGGCATCGGTTTCGTCGCGTTAAGCGGTGTGGCGATCTTGAACGGGTTGGTACTTGTGACATTCATCAAGCAACGGCTCGAAGAGGGTAGTCCGCTGGAAACGGCAGTTCGCGAAGGGTGTCAGATTCGGTTGCGCCCGGTGTTGATGACGGCGCTGGTGGCGGCGGTCGGGTTTATTCCGATGGCGTTCAACGTGGGGGTCGGCGGCGAAGTGCAACGCCCGCTCGCGACGGTTGTTATCGGCGGCATCCTGAGTAACACCTTGCTGACATTGGTCGTGTTGCCGGTGCTTTACCGCTGGCTCAAGCGCGACTGAAAACTGGACTCAACGCCGGTGGCCCGGATATGGTCTGAGTATTCTAATGGAGATCGATATCCGTGACATCAAAGGCCTCGTGCCTGTGCCCTACCCTTGGTGGGTGTGGGCGCTGCTGGCATTCATTATCGTCGCCATCGCGATCATCGTGTGGGTGATCCGGCGCAAGAAGCCGACGGAGACAGGCGGGACGCCTATCCCACCACCAACGCCTTATGAAGTCGCGCTGGCGGCGTTGGAGAAATTGCGGGTGGAGAATCCGCCGGTCGAGGAGTTTTATACGCGCTTGTCGAACATCATCCGACAATACATCGAAAGCCGGTTTGGGTTGCACGCGCCGGAGCAGACGACGGAAGAGTTTTTGGCCGAGGCGACGCTGCCGGCGGCGAGTATGGCGTTGCTCAGGGTGTTTTTGCAGGAGGCGGATTTGGTGAAGTTTGCCCGGCATCGGCCGGCACAAGAGGATCGGGAACGGGCGTTTGCGGCGGCGGCGGGGTTTGTGCGGGAGGGTGCCGGGAGGGCGAGCCTCCCGGCGAGCCAAGTCGTGCCCCCAACGGCTCGGCAGGAGCCTCGCCCTCCCTCGACGATTGGTGCGTGATGAAATTCCACGATCCATGGCTGTTGCTCTTGTTGCTGCTGTTGCCGGTCTGGCTGTGGCGCCGGGCTCAGTCGGAGCAATCGGGCGGCTTGCAATTTTCATCGGTGTTGCCGGCGCGCGATTCGATTTCAGTTTGGGCGCGAGTTGGGCCGACGGCGTTGTTGGTGTTGCGCGGGGTGGCGGTGGCGGCTTTGATTGTGGCGTTGGCGCGGCCGCAGGTCGGGCGGAGTGAGTCGAAGGTGAAGACGGAGGGAATTGACATCGTGTTGGTCGTGGACGTTTCGGGGAGCATGGGCGCGGCGGATTATGAGGAGCGGAGTCAGCGGACGACACGGCTCGATGTGGTCAAGAGTGTGGTGCGGGATTTTGTCAAGGCGCGGACGAGTGACCGAGTGGGGTTGGTGGTGTTCGGGACGCATGCGTATGTGGCGAGTCCGCTGACGCTGGATCATGATTGGCTCGACCGGAATTTGGATCGGGTGCAGATCGGGTTGGTGGAGGGGAATACCGCGATTGGCGCGGGCTTGGGCGCGGGCGTGAACCGTCTGCGGGATTCGAAGGCGAAGAGCAAGGTGATCGTGTTGTTGACTGACGGCGGTGAGAACGTGCCGAAGCCGCCGGCTCGCGAGGCGGCGAAGGCGGCGAAGGAGTTTGGCGTGCGTGTGTACACGATTGGGGCGGGGTCGAATACCGGCGAGCGGGTGCCGGTTTTCAATGCGCAGCGGCAGCATGTTGGTTTTACCGTCGCGGATTTGGATGAAGGGTTGTTGAAGGATGTCGCGACGGCGACCGGGGGGCAGTATTTCCGGGCGGCGGACACGGCGTCGTTGAAGAAGACGTATGAGCAGATCGATAAGCTGGAGAAGCACGAGATTGAGACGGTGAAGTATGAGGAGTGGCGGGAATTGTTTCATTGGTTTCTCGGGCCGGGGTTGGGGTGCTTGCTGTTGGCGGTGACGCTCGAGAACACTCGGTTGCGGAGGTTGCCGTGAGGACGGCGAGGTGTAGCAGCGCTTCTGTGAAGCGCTGCTGGGCAATCATATGGAAACGGACCGCGCTTCACAGAAGCGCGGCTACAACGAAATAATGCAATTTGGAAATTCAACTGGGCTGTGGTGGCTGGCAGCGGTGCCGGTATTGGTCTTGTTGCTGGTGTGGGCATTCCGCGCGCGGCGGCGAGCGCTGGAGAGTTTTGCCGCGCAGCCGTTGGCGGACCGACTCACGAAGTCGGTGCGGCCGGTGGCGCGCCGGTGGAAAGCGGTGTTGCTGGTGGCCGGGATCTTTTGGTCGGTGCTGGCGTTGGCACAACCGCGGTGGGGATTTGAGTGGCGTAAGGTGAATCGCAAGGGCGTGGATGTATTGGTGTTGCTCGATGTGTCGAAGAGCATGTTGACGGAGGATGTGCGACCGAACCGGCTGACGCAGGCGAAGTTTGCGGTGGAGGATTTGTTGGCGAAGTTGCAGGGCGACCGGGCGGGGTTGATTGTGTTTGCGGGGACGGCGTTTGTGCAGTGTCCGTTGACGATTGATTATGAGGCGTGCCGGCTGGCGTTGCGGGATGCGGATCCGCGAATCATTCCACGCGGCGGGTCGGCGATTGGGCCGGCGATTCGGACGGCGTTGAAGGCGTTTGAGGCGGGGGAGGGTCGTGACCGGGCGATTGTGTTGATTACCGATGGCGAGGAGACGGAGGCCGATGCGCTGGCGGCGGCGGAGGAGGCGGCGAAGGCGGGCGTGCGGATTTATGCGATCGGCGTGGGGTCGGTGGAGGGGGAGTTGATACCGGTGCGCGAGGACGGGAAGGCGATGGAGTTTTTGAAGGACAGCGAGGGCAAGGTGGTGAAGTCGCGGTTGGATGAGGAGACGTTGAAGCAACTGGCGTTGAAGACGCAGGGGATTTATGTGCGGAGCGCAGCCGGGGATTTTGGGATGGAGACGGTGTACGAGAAGGGGATCGCGCAGTTACAACGGAAGGAATACGAGGAGCAGTTGCAGAAGAAATTCTTTGAGCGGTTTCAGTGGCCGTTGGGGATTGGGTTGTTGTTGCTGGTGCTGGAGATGTTTGTGAGCGACCGGCGGCGGGTCGTGGTTTTGTTGGCGTTGTGTATTGGGGGTGCGGCATCACAGGCGGCGGAGAGTTGGCCGCGGGTATATAATGACGGGGTCACGGCTTACCGGAGTAATGATTTGGCGACGGCCGCGGCGGCGTTTGAGCGGTCGCTGGCGGCGCCGGAGAAAGAGCTGCAGGCCCGGTCGCTTTATAATCTCGGTAACACGCATTACCGGCTGGGACAGGTGGCGGAGACGCAGGGGATTGAGAAGGCATTGCCGGTGTATCAGAAATCGTTGAAAGATTATGAAGGTGTTTTGGCGGCGAATCCGAAAGATGAGGATGCGAAGTTTAATCAGGAGCTGGTGAAGAAGAAGATCGAGGAGTTGAAGAAGAAGCAGGAGGAGCAGCAGCAACAACAGAAGCAGGATCAGCAGAAGCAGGATAAAGATAAACAGGACAAGGATAAGAAGGATCAGGAGCAGCAATCGCAATCGGATCAGCAGAAGCAACAAGAGCAACAGAAACAAGACAAGCCCCAGGAAGACGCGAAGAAGCCAGGCGATGAACAGAAGCCGCAAGAGCAGCCGGCGGAAGCCCAACCAAAGACGGGTGACAATCTCGATAAGCAACGCGCGGCGGCGTTGCTCGATCAACTTCGGGAAGAGGAACGGAATTGGAATTTCTTTCCCGAAGTCCAGATGAAGGACTTGAAAGATTCCAGCCAACCGGTCAAGGATTGGTGAGCGTGAGATTCGCTTGGGTCATTGGATTTATTTTGTTGGCGACGCATTCGTTTGCGGATGTGTCGGTGTCGGCTTCTGTCGACCAGGCGCGGGTGAGCTTTGGCGAGACAGTCACACTGACGATCAGTCTCAGCGGGACACATAACGGCGGGCAGCCGGCGATTCCGAAAATTGACGGCCTGAGCTTTGTCGGGCCATCGGTCAACACCAGCGTGTCGATTGTGAATGGGACGATGAGTCAATCCGTGAGCCTGGCTTATCAGGTCACGCCGACACGGATTGGTGAGTTTGTCATTCCGGCGTTGGATGTGAACGTTGCCGGCAAGGTCTACAAGACGGCTCCCATTAAGTTGATTGTCGACAAACCCGGTGCGCAGCCGGAGATGTCGCAGAGTCTGTTTGCGAAGGTTCGGATGAATTCGCAGCAGGTCTATCTGGGGCAGACGGCGCCGCTGGATGTGTTGGTGTTTGCGCGCGCGAACATGCCGGTCCGCGGATTGAGCAGCTTCAACGCGGATGCGGAGGGCCTCGGCTATAAATATAGTCGGGAGATCAAATCGGGGGCGCAAACAATCAATGGCGAATCGTTTAATGTTTACTTGATCGAAGGCGCGATTGCGCCGGTCCGTGAGGGGAAGTTGAACTTCGGGCCCTGTGTCATCAAGGTGCAACTGCAGACGCAGTCGCGGAGTCGAAACATGTTCGAAGAGATGATGGGGCGCGTCGAAGTGCGCGAGGTGCCGATCACGTTGGAGGCGGTGCCGCTTGAGGTGTTGCCGTTACCGACGACGGGGCGACCGGCGGATTTCACGGGCGCAGTCGGCGAATGGAATCTGACTGTGGAGGCGAAACCGACGGAGGTGGCCGTCGGTGATCCGATCACGGTGACGGTGAAGATTGCCGGGAATGGCAACATCGACACGGTGCCGGCGATTCAGTTGAAGGGCTTGGAGGATTTCAAGACGTATGATCCGACGACGAAGACGACAAAGAATGAGTTGAACACGACCGGCGAGCGGGTGTTGCAGCAGGTGTTGATTGCGAAGGACACGAGCGTGACGCAGTTGCCGGCGGTACAGTTGCCGTATTTTGATCCGGTGGCGAAGGCGTACAAGGTGAGCGGGCACGCGCCGATTCCGTTGAAGATCAAGGCCGGTGGGCAGGCGGCGGTGTTGACCGGGAGCCAGCGCGCCCGGCCACAGGAGAAGTTGGGGCAGGACATCGTCTATCTCAAAGGCGAGCGTGGTGAGTTGCCGGAACGGCTGCCGCCGATTTGGCTGTTGAACTTGGTGCCGGTACTTGGTCTGGCCGGGGCGTTGGCTTGGAAATGGCGCCGTGACCGGCTGGCAGGGAATGTGGCGTATGCGCGGCGGAGTCGGGCGGCGCGGAATGCCCGGCAGGCGCTCGCGCGGAATGAACCGGTGCAACGCGTGTTGCAGGAATATCTCGGGGACCGGCTGAATATTCCGGCGGCCGGGATTACGGCGGCGGTGGCAGACGAGCACCGGTTGCCGGCGGCGGTCCGGGAGATCTTTGAAGCGTGCGACGCGGCGCAGTTCGCCGGGGTGCAAACGGATGTGAATATGTTGAAACAGAAATTGGAGCGAGTAATTGATGAATTGGAAAACGCGACGTTGTAGCGGTGCTTCTGTGAAGCACCGTCCGCCCGGCTTCCGCGCTTCGCAGAAGCGCGGCTACACCTGGCTGGTTGCGTTGCTGCTGGCGGTGCCGGCTTTCGCCGATGATTTCACGGCGGCGAATGCGCTGTTTGATGCCGGGAAGTTTCCGGAGGCGGTGGCGGCGTACGAGACGATTGTGCCGAAGACGGCGCATGTGTATTTCAATATCGGCAATGCCCATTACCGGGGCGGGCAACTCGGGCGGGCGGTGCTCAATTACGAACGGGCCCGGCAACTGGCGCCCAGTGATCCAGACATTCTTGCGAATCTGAAGTTCGCCGAGGAAAAACTCGGCGTGGCGGAAGTGAACCAATCGCCGAAGCCGGTCGTGCGATTGATCCGGTCGGTAGCGGCGGCGCGGACGTCGGCGCAGTGGCAGCGGTATGAGATTGTGGGCGTGTGGGCGACGATGTTGTTGATCGCGGCAGCGGTTTGGTGGCCGCGGTGGCGGGGCGGGTTGGTGATTTTGGCGGTGCTGGCCGGGGTGGGTTTGGTGGCAGCCACGGCGGTGGTGATTTATCGCGGAGTGGTGCCGCCGGCGGCGGTTGTGTTGGTGCCGAAGACAGAGGCACGGTTTGCGCCGTTGGCGGACGCGACGGTGCATTTTCAGTTGGGCGAGGGGACAAAAGTGGTGATTCATGAGGATCGCGGGCAGTGGGTGTTGGTCGAACGCGCTGATGACCAACAAGGTTGGGTGCGGGCGGAGGCGGTTGAGCGGGTGGCAAAGCCTTGATTTCGCTAGGTGGCATGGCCACTGCTTAAAGTATCTTCGTTATGCGAATTTTAATTGCGGAAGATACGGAGTCGGTCCGGTTCGCCTTGCGGTTGGCGATGGAATATCTCGGCCACGAAGTCGTCGGCCTGGCGTGCGACGGCGAGGAGGCGCTCGCGGCGTATGAGCGGACGAATCCGGAAGTAGTGTTGATGGATGTGCGGATGCCGTTGATCGATGGACTGAAGTGCAGTTCGATGCTTTCGCAACTCCATCCCGATGCGCGGATTGTCATCGTGACCGGCGGGCGAACGACGAACAGCATGGCGCGGGATGTCGGGGCGCGGGCAGTGGTGGAGAAACCGTTTGAGCTCGATCAGTTGGGCGCGGTGATCCACGAAGCGGCGGCGGCTTAGCTAACGAACTTGTCGCACCACACGCCCGTGTGGTAATAGTCCAGCATGACACGCCCGCTGACGAGCCGGCAAGAAAAGTTGCTGCGCTTCATTCAAACCCATATTCAATCCAAAGGCCATCCGCCGACGATTCGCGAGATTGGCCAGGCGTTTCGATTTCGTTCGACAGGGACGGTTCGCGATCACTTGAGCGCGCTCGAAACGAAGGGTCATCTGCGGATGGTGGCCGGGAAGTCGCGCGGATTGTTCCCGGCGAAACTCTTGGGGGCATTGCCGATTTTGGGACGGGTGCAAGCCGGTACGCCGCTGTTGGCGGAGGAGAATGTCGAAGGCGCCTTTGATTTCAGCAAGGATTTTGGGGGCGAGAAGGTATTCGCATTAAAAGTGCGTGGGGATTCGATGCAGGATGCCGGGATTCACGAGGGCGATTTGGTGGTGGTGCGAGCGGCGGAGCAAGCGGAGCCGGAGCAGATCATCGTGGCGTTGGTGGATGGGGAGACAACGGTGAAACGCCTCGGCCGGCGGAATGGCAAGTTGGAGTTGCAGCCGGCGAATGACCGGTATGAGCCGATTCCGGTCGGGGCCAATACGCGCGTACTCGGTCGGGTGATTGGAGTAATCCGGAGTTACGAGCGGCGATTCTAACGACAGATTGACGCCTCGCGGCGTTCCAGCCTACTATCAGCTTGTCATGGAAAATGAATTGATGAATTTGCGCGATGTCGCGCGGCATCTGCGCCTGAACGAGAAGGCGGTCAGCCGCTTGGCGCAGGATGGCGAGTTGCCGGCGCAGAAGGTTGCGCGGGGGTGGCGCTTTAGCCGCACGGCGATTGATGAATGGCAGAGCCGGCGGCCGACAATCGTGCATCAGTTGCCGACCGAGGCGACGGGGTTGCCGGAGCCGTTGACGTTGGCCGGCGCGATGGATGCGGGGCGGATGAATTTGAAGTTGCGCGGTCCGAATAAGGACGCGGTGTTGCACGAACTCGTGGCGCTGGTGATTGATCCCACACAGCAACGGCAGGCGGAGATTTTCTTTTTGGCGTTAAAGGCACGCGAGGATTTGTGTTCGACGTGCGTGAACGAGGGAATCGCGATTCCGCATGCGCGTAATGCGCTGGTCGGGTTGGTGAACAAGCCGTTGCTCGCGTATGGCCGGCATGCGGCGGGGATCGAGTTCGGCGCGCTGGACGGCAAGCCGGTGCAGCATTACTTTTTGCTCTGTGCCCCGAGCGTTCGGGAACATTTGAAACTGCTGGCGCGGTTGTCGCGGGTGTTGCACGCGGCGGGCTTCCGCGCAAAACTTGCTGCGACGCAATCGGCGGATGAGGTGATCACGCTGATTCGTGCGGCTGAACAATCCATCCCGGTGTAACTAACGCTATGAGTTTTCCTCAAATTCGTCCTCGTCGTCTCCGGCAAAGCGCGGCGCTGCGTTCGTTGGTGCGGGAGACGGAATTGTCGGTCAGCCATCTTGTGCAGCCGTTGTTTGTGCGCAGTGGGACGAAGATCCGCAAGCCGATCAACTCGATGCCGGGGCAGTTTCAGCTTTCGGTTGATGAACTCGTTCGGGAAGCCGCGGCGGCGCACAAGCTCGGGGTGCCGGCGGTGATTCTGTTTGGGATCCCGGACCAGAAGGATGAACGGGCGTCCGGCGCATACGGGGCGAACGGGATCGTGCCGAAGGCGGTGCGGGCTTTGAAGAAGGCCGTGCCGGAGTTGATCGTCATGACCGATGTCTGCTTGTGCGAGTACATGAGTCATGGCCATTGCGGGGTTGTGCAGGCGGGCCGGGTTTTGAATGACCCGACGTTGAAGCTGCTCACGAAGGCCGCGGTGTCTTACGCCGAGGCCGGCGCGGACATCGTGGCGCCGAGCGATATGATGGACGGGCGCGTGGCGGCGATCCGGGCGGGATTGGATAAGGCGGGTTTTTCGGATACGCCGATCATGAGTTATGCGGCGAAGTTTGCGTCGGCGTTTTATGGGCCATTCCGGGAAGCTGCGGAGAGTCCGCCGCAGTTCGGTGACCGGAAGACGTACCAGATGGATTACGCCAACGCCGAAGAAGCGCTCCGCGAAGTTGCGCTCGATATTGCGGAAGGCGCGGACATCGTGATGGTCAAGCCCGGTTTGTCCTACATGGATTTGATTTGGCGCGTGAAAGAGAAGTTTGGTTACCCGGTCGCGGTCTATAGCGTCAGCGGCGAATACGCGATGGTGAAGGCCGCCGCGGCCAACGGTTGGCTCGATGAACGGCAATGCGTGCTGGAGTTACTGACCGGCTTTCGGCGGGCCGGTGCCGACATCATCTTGACCTACTGGGCAACTGACGCAGCGCGTTGGCTAGCGTAACGGCTTGTTATCGCGCTGAGCATCGCGGTTGGTAACGAGGACGGTGAGGGCTGAGTTTTCCCTGCGCGCGATGGTCATCGTCAGGCCGTATTTCTCAGCGAGGAGCCAGAGCGCTTGCCGGCGCGTGACGTGCGAAGCCTCCAGCGCAACGACTGACTCGCCATCGACTCCTCCGAAGATCAGGTTCAATCCGCTAAATGCACTACGTTTCGGGAGATCCGCTAGCGGGACATTGCGCAGGTCGACGTCGATAAACTCATTCAGCCAAACGGTGCTGGTTTTGGTGTCGGTTTGAAGGAAGAACTTAGGCGCCGAGAGCCCGGCGCAGCCGGTCAGGGCGAGGAGGAGCAGGCCGGCAAGTGGGCGTCTCACTTGGGTAACTTGATGACGAAGAATGCCAGTGCAGCCAAGGCGACGATACTAAGCCCAAGCAAAACCCAAATCAACGGACTACGCTTACTCGCTTGCTTGCGGCCGAAAGCCGATTCGGCGCCGAAACTTGGCGGCGGAGAGTTACCGGTGCCGACTTGGGACAGGTCGATGCCGGTTTGGGTTGGCGGCAGCGGCTGGCTGGTTTTCTTGGCGTCGGATTCGAAGCGCATCTCGACGGAGCCGAGGCGGACTTGATCGCCGTTGTGGAGTTTGCTTTCGACGATGCGCATCCCGTTGACGCGGGTGCCGTTGGTCGAATTGAGGTCCCGGAGTTTATAGTCACCGCTCTCGATGAGAAACATGGCGTGGTGATGCGAGACGGTGCCGTCTTCGAGACGGATCAAGTTATCCATCGCGCGTCCGACCGTGAGGCGTTCCTCGGCCAAGTCGATGACTTTACCTTCTAGTACGCCCGAAAGAATGTGCAATTTAGCCATGGGGTCGCGAACCTTCTTGGGTGACGAAAACCTGCGGCATGATGCCAAAGCAACCAGTCAAGTCAATGGCTATTTCGGCGGAGCAATTCGGCCAATCGGCTGTACCGGGCCGCCGTGCGGTTATTCCGGATGGCCAACGCCAACGCTTTTTTAGAGCCAACGAGGATGACGAGCTTCTTGCCGCGCGTGATGGCGGTGTAGAGCAGATTGCGCTGGAGCAACACGAAATGTTGCGTCAACAGCGGGACGATCACCGCCGGATACTCATTCCCTTGCGACTTATGGACGGTGATCGCATACGCCGGCAACAGTTCATCCATGTCGGTGAAATCGTACACAATCTCCCGGTCGTCCACCGTAACGATCACCTCTTGCTCGACGAGGTCGAGGCGTTTGATCCGGCCGAGGTCGCCGTTGAACACGTCCTTGTCGTAGTTGTTGCGAATCTGCATCACCCGGTCGCCCACCCGGTACGTTCGGCCGTAGCGTTGCATGGCCGGGCCGGTGGGGTTAAGCGCGGCTTGCAACTCGCGGTTGAGATTCTCCGAGCCGCACACGCCTTTGTGCATCGGCGTCAAGACCTGCACCTCCAGACCATATTTCTGGGGGATGCGGTCCCGACACAGCGATTTGATTGTGGCGACGACCTTCTCCGGGTTCTCTTCCTGGATGAAGAAAAAATCGCTCGCCTCTGGCGCATCCAACACCGGCAGCTCCCCGCGATTCACCTTGTGGGCGTTTGTGATAATGGAACTATGCTGGGCCTGCCGGAAAATCTCCGTCAACCGCACCACCGCCACCACATCCGACTCAATCAAATCCCGCAAGAAGTTACCGGGGCCAACCGACGGCAATTGATCCACATCGCCGACAAACACGACCGACGCACTCAACGGAATCGCCTTCAGCAAATGATAAGCGAGCCGGATATCCAACATCGAGGTCTCATCGATGATCAGCATGTCGCCCTTGAGCGGCCGGCGTTCGTTATAGGAAAAGCCGCCTTCGTGCGGTTCGTACTTCAACAGCCGGTGAATCGTCTGCGCCAGCGCGCCGGTCGTCTCGCTCATCCGCTTCGCCGCGCGGCCGGTGGGGGCGGCGAGCAACACCTCGCACTTCTTCGCTTTCAGAATGCGCACGATGCTGTTCACGATTGTCGTCTTACCGACGCCCGGCCCGCCGGTAATCACGCTGACTTTCGACGTCAGCGCCGTCTTGATGGCCTGCTGCTGCGCCACCGCTAACCCGATGCCGGTCTGCTGCTGCACCCAAGCCAGCGCCTTCTCCAAATCCATCGCCGGCAACTCCAGCTTGGCGCACCGCAGTTCAGTGAGTTTGTTCGCCACGCCGCGTTCCGCCCGGCACAGCCCGGCCAGATAAACCAACTCGTCCTCAATCACAACCTCGCCGGCAATCGTCAGCAGGGTGAGCGCGGACTCGACCGGCTTGAGTTCCACTTCGAGCAACTCGCGGGCAAACTGCAACAATTCCTCGCGCGGCAAACACGTGTGACCTTCATCCATCGCGCGTTCGAGAGAATGCGTCACGCCGGCTTTCAGTCGATGAATCGAATCCGCCGCCACGCCCGTCTTCGACGCGATCCCGTCCGCCGTCCGAAACCCGATGCCGGTAATGTCCTTCGCGAGTTGGTACGGATTCTCGCGTACCACGGCAATGGCGTTCTCGCCGTACTGCTTGAAGATCTTCGCCGCGTGCGAACTGCCGATGCCGTGGCCTTGCAGATAAATCATGATGTCGCGGATGCTCTTCTGCGCTGTCCACGCCTCCTTGATCTTCCGCGCCCGCTCCGGCCCGATCCCGTCCACGTCGCGCAACTTGCCGGAGAACTGGTCGATGACTTCGAGCGTCTTGTCCCCGAATTTCTCCACGATCCGGTCGGCAAACTTCGGGCCGATCCCTTTGACGAGTCCGCTGCCGAGATATTTCTTAATGCCAACCACCGACTGCGGCAGGACCGAATCGAATTTCTCCACCGCGAACTGCCGGCCAAACTGTTTATGATTCGTCCAATGCCCCTGTGCCCGGACCGTCTCGCCGATGTTCAACGCCGCCAGATTCCCGACGATGATGATTGGCTCCACCCGCCCCCGTCCCTCCGGCAAAAGTTGCGCGACGGTGTAATGGTTTTCCTCGTTGGAGAAGAGGATTTTCTCGATACTCCCGGCAATGGTTTCGAGTGGGTCTGGCATCTGGTTGTAATGCTAGCAAACCCTGCTAGGCTGTGCCTATGAAGTTCGGTTGGCTCATCATCGCGCTGATCGGTATGAATTGTTTGGCGGGAGACACAAACTCGGTTCGTTTATTGGGATCGAAATATACGGCCACAGGCCCGGTGGAACATTACTGGGGCGGCATGCAGTCTGGGGCGAATACGAAGAACCCTGTGGATGAAAACTACGCGGCGATCTTGGCGGCACAGAAGAGACGGCGGCTCTGGTTCGCGGCGGTGTTTGTGGTGATCGCTCTTTGGTTCATCGTGTTTGCGATGCTCGTTCCGCAGGGAGGTCGTGGCCGGTACAATTCGAACCCGGGAAGCGGCACCGGCACGGGCCGGTGGCAGGGGCCGTTGTGATCGGCGGCACTCAGAGACACCGGTAGGGACCGCGCGCCGCGCGGTCTGTCTCGGTTTGACGCAACTGCGAAACGGCGCTCGCGGCGCGAGCGCCCTACCAACGGCGCCGAATCGCCGCGCAGTTACGGCCGAGCCGGGGGTTCCACGACTTCAAAGGCGGCGCCTTTGATGCGGCGGAGTTCCTCGTGCAGGACCGGGATGCGTTCGTCGGGGGCGACGGAGATCGCCCAATCAATGCCGTTGTCGGCGACGAACATGCCGTGCTTCTTCAAGCCTTTGAGAATCGCCTGCACTGCCGGCGAGAAACCGCTGATGTCGAAATCCGCCTTGAGCCGGAGGCGTTCGCCCATGCGCGGCAGATTGGGATCGGTGAGCCGGCTGGCAAAGTGCGTGGCCGGTGCGACAAAGGCCCGGCGGGTGCGGCGCACGGTGAACCGCATGGCGTGGTTGACGATGCCGCGGACGAGGTCGTCGTAGCGGACGATGGCCGGGAAGATCGGCAGGCCGGCCGCATCGGCGCTGGTCCAGCCGGTCGGACGAAGTTTGTTGGTAGTGAGATCGAAGGTCGAAGCTTGCGAGGTTTCCCATCCGGCCGCGGTCTTCTTGAGTTGCCAGAACTCATGGAGGCGACCGTTACCGGGGTCGAGGATGATGCCGTGCCGATCGCCGCCGAGGTTGCCGGCATCCCGTTGGATGTCGTCGAGCGTGTATTTCTTCTGCGGTAGATCGCGCTGGTAATACGCCGGCCAACCTTCAATCGGGATGTTGGCCGGCACGGGGAACGGGCCGGGATCGGATTCGTTGGGATACAGCACCACTTTGACCGGTACGCGTGGCTGGTTCGGCGGCACGATGACGAACCCCATGTCGGGGTTGTAGCGGAACGGCTTGGCGGCGCCGATGGAGTTGATTATGGCGGCGGAGTTCGGATGCACCGGCCATTTGGAGATGTCCTGATACCACGGGCTATCGGCCGGGAACGCTTGCCAGTCGCGCAAGAGGGCGTCCACGGCGGGGTTGTTGAAGGCGATCGGTTTGGTGACGAGCGGTGGGCCGGCAAGGATTGTCAGCGGAAATAACCAGAGCAGCAGGGAGGTTTTCATTTTCGAATTAATTCCGCGACGGCTTCGCAGTGGGCGGTTTGGGGGAACATGTCGAACGGGGTGACGCGTTCGAGCCGGTAGCCTTGGTTGCACAACAGCTTCACGTCGCGGGCGAGCATCGGCGGGGCGCAAGAAATGTAGATCAGTTTTTTGGGGCGCTGTTCGCGCAAGGTTTTGAGCACGGAAGGCGCGCAGCCGGAGCGCGGGGGATCGAGGATCAGGCAGGTCTCGTCCAGGTTGCATTGCCGGAGCGT
>JBAXYB010000051.1:0-20848 GCA_037127585.1 Verrucomicrobiota bacterium | reverse complement strand
AAAGTGTCCTGCTTTGCTAACTACAAAAGATTCCTGCTTTGAAAACTACGCGACAGTCGCCGATTTTGGGTTTGAAGCGACTGTCATAGAATGGATTTTTGGAACCGCCGGTGTGACTCTTGAAATCAGGGCCAATCGGGCCGCCCGGCAGGGTGGCGGATGGCGGGTCAAATTTCACCAGCGGGCTGGTACCGGCGGGACGACCGTATAGATCGTCGATTCCAATAAGTGGCCGGGGCTCAGAGAGTGGTGGTCGTGTCGGAACTGGAATTGTCGGCACGGTTGGCAGACCGGTAGTTGGAGCGGACTGGTCTCCGCCCCCGTCGCCGGGTGGGAGATTCACAGGCGGCTCCGGCGGCGGAAAAGTGCAGGTGAATGGTCGCGGGATGATTCTGGCGACGAGTTTAATCGTGCCCAGAATACAGATGCCGGCAACGTGGAGGAGGAGGGCGACGGTGAAGCATTGAACGAGACGAGTTTGGATTGCCAACCACGGGAGGAGTCGAGCAAGGCGTGTCATGCTTCATGGGACACGGGGCTCCGGAAAAAGTTCCGGGTTACTTCGTGGTGGCGCTGGGAAGTGGGGCACCGGCTTTCGGGAGAGATTTTCTTTCTATCTCCTGATAAATCGGCAGGTACCGGTAGTACACTTCGAGACTCAGACAGCAGAGCGTGGTCGCATAAACTGGTCCATGCCCAGATTCTTGTTTACCGGGTGAATCCCAGTGGCCATCGGCAGCTTGGTTTTTAACCAAGGTATCGCGGATTTGCTTATTCCAATATTCCCAGTAGGAGCCGCCGCCTTGGAACATGGCTTGGGTTGTGTAGTACCAATTGTAAAGTATCCAACCGCCGGCCGGGTTTTGCCAGTCGACCGTTTGGGTTTTGAGGTAATCGAGAGCCTTCTTGATTTTGTTGTGGTCGCCGTGTTCGAGGAACATCTGACAAAGCGTGCCAACCGCCGTCATGGCGCCGGAGCGGTTGGGGCCGCTGTAGCCGAACCCGCCATTGGGGTCATAAACTTTCCAGAGGTATTCCGAGGCCTGTTTGTAAGACTCGTCAGGAACTGACATGCCGGCAATCCTGGCGGATTTTAGCCCCATGATAATCCACCCAGAAACCGAGGTGTCGGCGGACGGCATTTGGGGTGAGTAATGCCAACCGCCTTGGTGAATGGGGTTAGTCTTTTTGACATTCTGAGATTGAACATTGCCCTGGATCATGCGTTCGAGTGGTTCTTTGACGACCGGCGATTGGGTCATGCCATAGGCTTCGGAAAGAGCCAGAGTGACGGCACCTTGGGAGTACATGTTTTTACTTTTAACGTAACCATCGCTTCCGACAATGGTGACCAGGTAGCTGATGGCTTTGGTGACGGTCAGACCAAACTCCTCTGAGTCGGGAGTTTCGCCATGGCCGAGGAAACAGAGCAATCCCAAAGCACTGAGGGCTTCGGGGCCGCCCCAAGATCCATCGGACTTTTGATTTTCCTTCAGCCAGCGCAATGCCGCCATGACGGTTTTTTCAGTGTCGCCGGAGCCACCGCCGGCTCTAATTTTCTGCGCGCGCATCGGACCCATTCGTTGGCCGAAGCCGCCGCCGCCGGGGCCGCGAATTCCGGCGGTGCCAATTTTACCTTCGCCAAAGCCGGTCGTTGGCGCCGCGACGCCGCCGAGACCGCTGCCTTGAAGGCGAGCGACTGCGTTGGCGGAATCGCTAACCACGCCGATGACTTCCGCCACCGCAGTATCCGCGACGTTTTTGTCGACGGCAGTAATGCTGGCCCTGTATTCGGTCGGAGTCGTACCGGCGGCGGTGGGAACTCCACCGGGGCCTTTGCCGGGCGTGCCACCACCACCGCCGAGTGTGGGGCCGTTGTATTCAAAGTCGCGTAGTGCGGCAAAAGGATCAACATCATCCTCATTGGCCGGCGGTGGGGCCGCGCCGCCAAAAAAGGCCGTGATCCGGGGAATACTCGTGGCAATCTTGATGGAGCCGAGGACGAACAGAATCAGGACGTGGAACATGACGGCGATGACAAAATAACGCATGAGCGCAGTCTGGGTCGACAACCACGCGAGGAATTTGTTGGTCAGAATTTTCATGTCACTCCGGTTTCGGCGCGCAAAGCTTGGGCAGCTTGGCCTTGGCATCGTCCACAAACTTGCCGGTGGGGAAGCGTTTCACATAGCTCTGAAAGGTTGAGCAGGCTTGGTCGCGATTCCCGAGCGCTTCGTGGCATTCTCCCGTCCGGTAAGCAGCTTCGTCAGACATGGAGCTTGCCGGCGCGAAGAGCAACCGGGCGAAATATGCGAGCGCGGTTTTTTTGTTGTCTTTGATTTTATCGAGTGGCAATTTGTTTCCCTGAGCGTCTGACACCATGTTGAAGAAAATGTTCCCGAGTCGATACGCCGCCTCGAAAGTTGGTTCACCTTTGCAATTCGACAACACCTTGCTGTAGAGCGGGACCGCGGCTTCAGTGCGGTTTTTGGCTTCGTAAACCTTGGCGAGCGCTAGTTCAGCGTCACACCGGGGGACGTTCGCCTGATCGCTCAGGGCTTTCTCGAGGGATTCCTGGGCGGCATCGTACTGTTTCAGGGCGAGGAGCGCCTGCCCGAGGCCGGCGTTCGCCAGGGTCTGGGCTTTGGGGTCGGTGCCGGCAGCAGCGAGAGCTTTTTCGTAGTTATCCTTGGCTTGCGCGATTTTCTCGGTTTTCAAGGAAACATTGCCAATGGTCAGCAAGGCTGACGGCGGTAATTTGTCCTTTTCGGGATCGGAGAGTAACCGGACGACTAAGGCATTGGCGCGGGTTAAGTCTTTATCGCTGAGGGCGATTTCGGTCATGCTGATGACGCAGGCATGCCGGATGGCGGCGTTCGCGGCGTATTGTTGGGCGAGTTGTTCGAGTTTGGCGGTGCCGTCCGCATTCAAGCGGTTCTTGGTGTAGACCCCGGCCACCTTGCCAATCAAGGTGCGCGCGGCGGTGGGATCGCTGGAGAACTTCTCCAGGAACTGTTCGAGGTCGGCGACGACGGTTTTGGGATCGTTGCGTTGTTCGAGAATACCGGTGATGCGGAGGATCGCGGAAATGGCAGCGTTGCGGGCGTCATCGGTGAGCGCGCCGGCGGCGAGGGCGCGGTTGATGATGTCGCGGTAGACGGGGATGGCTTCGTCGAAGCGTTTCTCGTTTTCGAGTTCGGTGGCGATGGCGTAGAGCGCGTCGCCGACTTTGGCGTGGTTCGGATATTTCTGAACGAAGACGCGCAGGGCGGTGACCATGTCGGCCATCTTGGGGGGCTTCATTGACGCGTAGGTGGTGGCAACTTCCAACGCGGAGTACGGCGCGAGGTCATGATCCGGGAATTTCTCAACCAACGACTTGTACGCGACAATGGCGTCTTCGAGACGTCCCGCCGAGATGTTGTTGCGGGCGATTTGATACCAAGCTTCCGCCACTTCCGGCTGAGTCGGCCATTTTTTGATGAACTCATCAAACGTCGCGATGGCTTTGTCGTAGTAGGCTTTGTCGTAGGTGCCGAGGTAGCTGTAGAGATAGCCCAGTCGGAACGTCACGGTGGCGACGCGGTCGTAGCCGGCATGTTTCACGCGGATTTCTTCGTAGGCTTTGACGCCGGCTTCGAGGTTGGGACGGGCAACGTTGGTGTCACCGGAGCGATTGGCGATTTCGTAATGCGTCAACCCGAGGAAGAAGAGCGCGTCCGGCCGGATTTTTGAGTCGGTTCGCTTCTGGGCAAATGCGGCGAACGTCTCGCGCGCTTTGGGGAAGTCATCAAGGTTGAAGTAGCAGGTCGCGATACGGAATTCGATCAACTCGAGGGTGGCAGCGGCTTTGGCACTCGCCAGGGCTTTGTCATAGAGGACCAAGGCTTCCTTGTAGTGGAGCTGCTTGAATTGCGCTTCCGCCTGCATCATCTGCACACTGTCGGTCCCGCCGGCGTTAGGGAATTTCTTCTTAAATTCTTCAGACAGCGCGTCGGCCTTTTTGCTTTGTCCGCGTTGGGTGAGCGTCTGAATCAAACCGAACCAAATTTGTTCCGCCGCATTGTCGTTCGGATACCGGTCGAGGAGGTATTGGTATACAACACTCGCTTCCTCCGGCATCTCCAGCGCCTGATAACAGTTGGCGACTCGGAACAACGCCAGCACGCGCAAGTCAGGCCGGTCTTTGATCTGGGCCATCAACCGCCGGGTGGCCTCCGTCCGGCGCTGCCAAACTTCCAAGCCGAGTTGCCCACGAATCGCGTTCAACTGGTCGATGTCGCGCTGCAACACTTCCTGAAGCGCGGCTTTCGAGCGAACGCCTTTGAAGTAGCTGATCGCATCGCGGAAGGCTTTGTTGGCTTCCTCGGTTTTGTTCTCTTTGCTAAGTGCGTCGCCCCGGTTGAACATGGCTTCGGCGGCGAGATACAAGGCTTCGGTGGCGCGCGGGTTGCCGCGTTGTTTGGTGATTTCCCGGTAGACCTTGTTGGCGTTTTGAAAATCTCTTTCCTCCGTGTAGACCTGCCCGAGGAGAAATAGGGCATCGAGCTGAACGCCGGCATTGTCGCGATACTTGGATTGGACGACGCGGATGATGTTCTTGGCGCCAGTGGGGTTACCGCCTTTGTAAGTGGCCCAAGCTTCACCGAGCATCGCTTGCGGTAGGAGTTCGTGCTGGGGATATTGTTGTTGGAATCTCCGGTAAACCTCTACCGCTTTCGGTACCTGCTGCATTTCCCGGTAACATTCTGCCTGTTTCAACACCGCTTCAGCGACCACATCCGCATTGCTATAGCTGCTGGTGATCAAGCGCTGGAGGACGTTGACGGCTTCTTGATGCCGACCCTGAGCGGCCCAACACCAGCCTTGGTAGTAGATCGCGCTCGGGACGGCACTGCTGAACGGGTAGGTCTTTTCAAAAAACTGAAATGCGGTCAGCGCTTTTACCCAATCGCCATCAGTATAGGCGGCTTGAGCATCTTGGAACGCAGCCTGCGGGGTTTTCGTCGGCGCCGGTGGGGTTTTCGGGGCCTGACCAAAACTGGTAAGCCCAGTCAGCAAGGTAGAAACAATTAGCAATCGAAGCGGGGTAATCATGGTGCGGCGGCGGCGGGTGCGGCCGGGACTGCAAGATCGGGCAGCGGCCGGAAAGCGACGTTCGTGAGGTTGGCTTGAGCGCAGGAATCGAGCGCCGAAATGACGGCTTGATATTGTGTGTCAGGGTCGGCTTCGATGACGATGGTGGCTTCCTGACCAATCGAGGCCAGTTGCTTCATGGCATCGGTCAACGTAAAGCTGTCGTAGCCGGGCGCGCCGTTGACCGAGATGTCGTTGGTGCTGCGGACGTGAATTGTCAGATCGAGGGGAATCTTGGTGGGCGCGACGTTTCCGGCTTTTGCAATCAGGGGCAGCCGGGAATCCAAACGTTTTTCGGTTGCGCTAAACGAGGAGAACGACATGTAGAAAATGAGAAGAATTAAGATCGTGTCGATCATCGGAATGATCTCGATACGTCCCCGTTTGACGACGCGGCGGGCGAGCTTCATTTGACTTCCTCGGTGGTGAAGGTCACGTCCGCCAGCCGGGCTTTCGCGCACGCTTTCATGAACGCGCTCAGGTCGGCATAGGTCATATTCCGGTCTCCGCGCAGCACGACCAGCATTTTCGCGTACTTCGGATCCTTCTTGATGTTCATCAATCTGGCGGGCAAATCCTCAATGGGAATCTGCTCTTTGTTCAGGATGACCTTGTCCTTACTGTACATATTCAGAACGACTTGAACAGGGCCGCCCTCCTTGTTATCCACGCCGGCTTTCGATTTGGGAAGCTTCAGGTTGGCTTCCTTGGAGGCTTCGGCGAAGCGCGAGAACGTCATGTAGAAGATCAGCAGAATGACGATCGTGTCGATCATCGGAATGATCTCCACGCGACCGCGTTTAATCTTCCGTCGCTTCAGCTTCATGGCTGACGCTTAGCCTTCGTGCGATTGTTTAATCAGAACCATGACTTCGGAGAGACCCTTTTCCAAGTCCATCAGAATCTGCTCTTTTCGGCCCGTGAGGTAATTGTACGCGACAAGGGCCGGTAGCGCAATCGCCAGACCGGTCGCCGTGTTGATGAGCGCTTCCGAAATACCGCCTGCCAATGCCGACGGATCGCTCATGCCTTTCTCGGACACGATGGAGAAAGAACGGATCATACCGATGGTTGTTCCGAGCAGACCGGCGAGCGGACACATGGTCACCATCGAATCGAGCATGGGCAACATCTTTTCCAGCCCGATCAGTTCCCGGGTCACTTCACCTTGAACGAGTTGTTCGACGTGCTCGGGATGATAACCGTCGCGCGCTGCTGTCAACGCTGAGCGGATCACGCGAGCCGCCACGCCGGTATCGGGTTCAATCGCGGTCAGGGCATCAGAGAACGAATTTGCCGCCTTGATTTTCTCCACGAGTCCCGCTGTGTTACCGGCGGACTTCCGGTAGTACATGATGCGCTCCGGGATGATCGTAAACGTGAAGATCGAACAGCCCACCAGCATGAAGAACACGAAAGGCGGGGTCTTGGCGACTTCCCAGACCATCCCCAAAGCGGTCTTGCCGTGCGGTGCCTCGGCGGCCGGAGCCGCAGCGGGTTCTTGGGCAAGAACCGCAGCGGTCAGCCCCATCACCGCGAAGGCGAAGCACAAGGTTAAGGCATTGCGACGGATACGACGCGATATCAGATGCATACTATCCTCCATATAATGAAGCTAGTTCCAAACTTCCACACCGGCGTTGCTTATAATGGTTGGTTGCGAACATGGCAACCAAACTTTCCTGATTACACTTTGGCGGCAGCGTCTTTCTCGGCTATCGCGGCGCGACGGCTGAGCTTGATCTTGCCCCGGTCATCAATCCCGAGCACTTTCACATCGACTTCGTCGCCCATCTTCAACACATCTTCGACACGCTCAATGCGCCGGTCGCAGATTTCGCTGATGTGCAACAAGCCGTCTTTCTCCGGTAAGATTTCGACGAACGCGCCGAATTCTTTAATCCCAACAACTCGGCCCCGGTAAATCTTACCAACTTCGGCTTCTGCCGTGATGGCCATGATCTGCGCGATCGCACGGTCAGCGCCCTCACCGGAGGTCGAGAAGATGCGAATCGTGCCGTCGTCCTCGATATCGATCTGGCAACCCGTCGCTTCGACGATGCTCTTGATGACTTTACCCTGCGAGCCGATGACGGCCCCGATTTTCTCCGGGTTGATCTTGATGGACGTAATCCGCGGCGCGTACTTCGACATTTCCTTACGCGGCTCGCTGATGGCGGTGGCCATGGCGGCGAGAATCTTCAAGCGGGCTTCGCGGGCTTGTTCAAACGCCTGCTTCGTGAGCGCGTGGCTCAAGCCGACAACTTTGAGATCCGTCTGAAAGCCGGTAATGCCTTTGCTCGTCCCGGCCACTTTGAAATCCATATCGCCGAAATGATCTTCGGAACCGAGGATGTCGGTGACCATGACGGTCTGGCCGGTCTGTTCATCAGTAAACAATCCGATCGAAATACCGGCAACCGGCGCCTTCATCGGTACGCCGGCATCGAGGAGTGACAAGGTCGCGCCGCAGACACTGGCCATCGAGGTCGAGCCGTTGGACGCCATGACTTCCGAGGTCACGCGGATGGAGTAGGGGAAGTCTTCGGCGTCCGGGATCATCGGTGCGACGGAACGTTCTGCCAATGCTCCGTGACCAATCTCGCGGCGACCCGGTGAGCCAGTCCGCCCGGTTTCGCCCACGCTGAATGGCGGGAAGTTATAGTGCAAATAGAACGCCTTCTCCGTCGGGCCGCCCGTCCAGCCGTCCATATCTTGGGTGTCAGAGGTCGAGCCGAGCGTGGTGATGACCAGCGCTTGGGTTTCACCCCGTGCGAAGATCGCTGACCCGTGCGTCCGCGGCAGGATGCCGACTTCGCAAGTCAACGGACGGATGTCAGTCACGCCGCGCCCGTCGGGCCGCTTGTTATTCTTGAGGACTGAGTTCCGGAGCGCTTCGCTCTCGAGTTTGTAGAAAGACTCTTTCAGTTCGAAGTCGGTCACGTCGGCAAACTTCGCCTTGAGCGTCTCGGTCATCTTATTCTTCAACGCTTTGACGGCGGCTTGCCGGGCGAGTTTCATTTCGGTCAAAATTGCCGGGAGAATCTCATTGCCGACTGTCTGCTTCGCGAGGGCGAGCACTTCGGGACGGAGTTTCTTCAGGGCGACTTGGCGCTTCGGCTTGCCGGCGAGCTTGGCCAACTCGCGGATACCGGCGACAATCTTCTTCACGTGGCCATGCGCGAAATCAATGGCAGCCAGCATTTCGGCTTCCGGAATTTCCTGCGCTTCGCCTTCGATCATCACGAGATCGTTTTCGCTGCCGACGTAGATCAAATCGAGGTCGCTGTCTTTGCGTTGGGCGTGCGTCGGGTTGACGATGAAATTGCCGGCGACGCGGGCGACGCGGACGGCACCAAACGGGCCAGCCCACGGAATGTCCGAGATGGACAACGCTGCCGACGCACCGTTGATCGCGAGGATGTCCGGGTCGTTCTCGGTATCCGCCGACAACAGGACGGCGATGATTTGGGTGTCATTATAAAAACCTTCGGGGAACAAGGGCCGGCAGGGGCGATCGATCATCCGGCAGGTGAGCACTTCTTTCTCGGTCGGGCGACCTTCGCGTTTGAAGTAGCCACCGGGGAAGCGACCGGCGGCGGCGGCTTTCTCCCGGTAATCCACGGTCAAAGGAAAGAAATCGAGGCCTTCGCGCGGGTCGGAGGACACGGCGGTGACGAGGACGATGGTTTCGCCGAGTTGCACAACGACGGCGCCGTCGGCGAGCTTGGCGAGTTTGCCGGTTTCGATGGAGAGCTGGCCTTCGCCAACGGGAACACTGATACGATGATGCATATGACTTCCTTTATACTGACCGGCGGAGGGGTTGGACTAATGGATGGAATGAAAACAACGTCCCGCCTGTGCGAGCGGTTGATTTCAATCCATCAATCCAGCGAACCCCGGGCCGGTTTACTTTCTGAGGTTTAACTTCTTGATGAGTTCTTGGTAGCGTTGGGTATCGGTCTCGATCAAATAATCGAGGAGGCGACGCCGTTGGCCTACCATTTTCAGCAGCCCCCTTCGGGAACTGTGGTCCTTGACGTGGGATTTCAAGTGCTCGGTCAACTCAGTAATGCGAGCTGTGAGCACGGCAATCTGGACGTCGGCTGAGCCGGTATCCTTCGGGTGGAGCTGAAATTGTTTTGTGACTTCGGTCTTTTTTTCTACAGCGATCATGGGTCGTTTCGTTTGCCTTTCTGGTAACAACGCGAGAGTTTAGTGACGAACTCCGGAACTGTAAAGAGCTTTTTCAAGAGTCCGCAATTCGCGGTGAAGATAATTGGCGATTAGGTTAGGTTTCGTCGCCCAATGGGGGTATAGTCCCCCCGGTTTCGGAGAGCTGTTTTTCCTGAATCAAACAACCGCCAGCGCGGAGAAAGGCAGTCGTGGCGATCGAGGACACCAGTTGTCTTGTCGGAAAGCGTAAGATGGCCGGCCGGTCCGGGGTGCGCGTGGCTACGATAATCGTTGGTTACGCTTCCTGGACGATCACCACCTTTCTGGCCACCTGACCCTTATTATGAAGCAAGAAATTCAACCAGCAAAGCAACTCAGCGAACGCGAGGTGGAGCTTTTCCTCAACGCTGATCCGCAGCTTTCGCAGCAAGGCAAGATCCAATGGAGTCGGACCGGCATCTGGCGCTGGGAAAGTTCCGACGGCCTCACGTTTGCCACCTCCGATGGTCACACGGTCGAAAAAGCCCGGACAGCCCGCGGCGTCGCCGTGGACGCAATCCCAAAATCTCTATTATCACCGCCCGTGAACACACAACCTCCCAACTTGTCCAAGAGCTAATCATGTACGCACACAAAATCGGTCCCCGCGCAGAATACCGCGAACTACAAGGTCAACGAGTCCAGGCCTCACCCTGCTTGGCCGAAAAGTATCGCAAACTGAAATCACTCACTGTCAACGTCGGCTACTATGCCCCGGAAGGCCTCATCAAATACCGGCAGTTGACCTATGATGTGAATCTCGGTCACGCCCGGTCGGTCTTTCGTCTCGATTGCCCCAACGAAGAATGTGTCCAGGGTGACTTTGAACTCACCAAAGAACTTGCCGCCGCGACCGCCAAAAAGTCCAAAATCGTCGAAGGCGAACTCTGCTGCCAAGGTTGGCAGAACAAGGCCTCCATCAAGAAGGCCAAGTGCAATCACGTCCTCCGCTACAAGTTGAAGCTGGCGTACTGAGTTGCCGGCCTACTTCTTCTCAAACGCCGCGTCGAACGCGAGGGTGCTGGACTTGAAATCCACTTTGCGGACGAATGCACAGGCTTCGGTCGCGCCGTGTTCTCGGTCCATGCGGATGTCTTCCCATTCGACGCTAAGTGGGCCGGTGTAGCCGATGTCATTCAATGCGACGATGATCTCCTCAAAGTTGATGTCGCCGTGACCGAGAGAGCGGAAGTCCCAAAAACGGCGCGCGTCGCCGAAGTTCGTGTGCCCGCCGAACACACCGACGGTGCCGTCGCCGTGACTCCACCAAGCGTCCTTCATATGGACGTGGAAAATCCGGTCGGCAAACGTGCGGATGAATTTCACGTAGTCCACGCCTTGATAGCCGAGGTGCGACGGGTCGTAGTTGAACCCAAACCGTTTGTGCTTCTTCACGGCGGCGATGGCCTGCTGCGCGGAGGCGATGTCGAACGCGATCTCGGTCGGATGCACTTCGAGGCCGAAGTTGACGTTGAGTGCGTCGAACGCCTTCAGGATCGGGCGAAAGCGTTTGCCGAAATCGTCAAAACCTTTCTGCCAATATTCCTGACTCGTCGGCGGGAATGCGTAGATCGAATGCCAGATGGACGAGCCGGTAAAGCCATTGACTACCGCGGTCGCGCCTTTCTTGCCGCCGAGCGTAGCCGGCTTGGCGTCGAAAAAGTTGCGCGCCGCTTGGCCGGTCAGAATCATCTTTGCGGCCGCGCGTTGCCGGACGCCTTCGGGGTCGCCATCGCCCCAGACATCGGGGGCGAGAATGCTTTTGTGGCGCTCGTCGATGTTGTCGCAAATGGCTTGGCCGACCAGATGGCTGGAAATGGCGAATGCCGTCAGCCCGTGGTCGCTGAGAATCTCCCAGCGTTTCTTGCAGTAACCTTTATCGGCCACCGCCTGATCGACATCGAAGTGATCGCCCCAGCAGGGCAGCTCGATGCCGTCATAGCCAAAACTCTTGGCCTTTTGGCAGGCGACATCAAAGGTGAGATCGGCCCATTGGCCGGTGAATAGAGTGACGGGTCGTGACATGATTTCCTCCGTGAGTTGGTTGCGGAGATTGTGGTAAACAACTCGGTGGAAGTTCGCAAGCACTATGTTCGTCGACACCCATTGCCATCTTAGCTTTCCGGAGTTTGCGGCCGAACTGCCGCAAGTCATCGCCCGCGCCCACGCCGCCGGGGTGACGCGCATGGTGGCCATCGCGACGGACTTGCCGGCCGCGCGTCGCGTGCTCGAAATTGCCGGCCAACATGCCGGCGTGTCGGCGGCGGTCGGACTGCATCCGAATCATATTGCGGAGTGCCGGCTCTGCGAGATGAAAACGGTGGGCGAACTGGCCGAAGCGGCGCAAGTCGTTGCCATCGGTGAGACGGGTTTGGATTACTACCGGTCGAAAGAGCACGCGCAGCAGCAAAAGGATTTTCTCTGGGCGCATCTGGAACTGGCCAAAGAGCGGCGCTTGCCGGTGGTGATTCATAACCGGGCTGCCGAAGCCGATCTCATGGAAATCTTGCGCGCGCATGAACCGGGGTTTCGGCCGTGGGGCGTGATGCATTGTTTTGGTGGCGACGCGAAGTTCGCGTTTGATTGTTTGGAGATCGGGCTGCTCATCAGCTTCACCGGGATTCTAACGTTCAAGAATGGCGACGCGATCCGGGAGGTCGCCCGGCAGGTGCCGCTGGACAAAGTCATGCTCGAAACCGATGCGCCGTACCTTGCGCCAATTCCCGAGCGTGGAAAGCGCAACGAGCCGGCATTCATTCCGCACATCGCGGCCGTACTGGCGGAAGTCAAAGGCGTGCCGGTCGAGGAGATCGCCCGCATTACAACCGCGACGGCGGAGCAGTTTTTCAAACTCAAGTGATAAAATGGACGTTGGCCTCGTAATTGGGATCCTCGGCATTGCGGTCGTGGTGGGGATCGTCGCCTTTCTGGTTATTGGAATACCGGCGATGCGGAAGTTAGGGGGCGGGGCGGGGGGCTTGTTTTACCCGGCCGGTGATGGTCGACCGGTCAGGCCCGAGTACAGCGTGGCCGAGGCGCGCGCGAAAGACAGCCAGTTCGCCGCCGCCGTCGCTGAATACCGGAAGATCAGCGCCCAATATCCTGATGATGTGTACGTCCATATTCAAATCGCCCAACTCGCCGCCGAGCATCTTGACGACATCGCGACGGCGGAAGTGGAATTGTTGACGGCCTGCGCCAAGGCCAAGTCACCGGATACACTCGTGTTGGCGCACAATCGGTTTGCGGATCTTTATCAGTTCAAACTCCAGAACCCGGCGCGCGCGATCGAGATCATGGAAGAACTTCGCACCAAACTTCCCGGCACACCGGCCGCCCAGCGCGCGGAGGAACGTGTTGCTGCATTGAAAGTTATTCTGGGCGGTACCGCGCCCGCGAAACTCCCAGCCAAGATCGCCTTTCGGAAGATGGACGATAAAACTCGGCAGGAGCGGCGCGGGTATTAAAGGCTCTTGTAGTAAAACCCGGCCGCTTCAGCGGCTTGCCGGTTGAAGAGATTCTTGATGTCGATCAAGACCGGCGGCGACATCTTGGTCTTCAATTGCTCAAGGGTGAGCGACCGGAAAACATCGTGCTTGTTGGCCAACAGGACCGCATCCACTTGGCCGAGTTTGTCGAACTCGACAAGTTCGAGGCCGAAATACTTCTTCACCGTACCGGCGTCTAGGATCGGATCGCAGCCGAGCACCTTGATGCCGAAGCCTTGGAGATAGGTGATTGTGTCGTGAACTTTGCTGTTGCGAATGTCGGGCACGTTCTCTTTGAAGGTCAGGCCCATCACGAGCACGGTCGCACCTTTCAACGGCTTACCGGCGGCGCTGATGCCGCGGATGATGTGATCCGCGACGTGCACCGGCATGGCGTCGTTGACGCGGCGACCAGCGAGAATGACTTGGGGGTTGTAGCCGAGTTCCTGCGCCCGGTAGGTGAGGTAATACGGATCAACGCCAATGCAATGCCCGCCGACGAGGCCGGGATGATACTTGTGGAAATTCCATTTCGTGCCGGCCGCGGCCAACACTTCATCGGTGCGAATCCCCACCCGGTCGAAGATGATCGAGAGTTCGTTCATCAACGCGATATTCAAGTCGCGCTGGATGTTCTCGATGACCTTGGCGGCTTCGGCGGTCATGATGTTCGGCGCGAGATGAACGCTCTTGGCGACGAGCCCGTACAACTGGCCGAGTTCCGCCAACGTCGCCGCATCGCAGCCGGCCACGATCTTCACGATCTTGTCGACGGTGTGTTCGTGGTCGCCGGGATTGATGCGTTCGGGTGAGTAACCAATCTTGAAATCACCAAGCTTCAGTCCGCTGCGCTTTTCGAGCACCGGTAACGCGACGAGTTCCGTCACGCCCGGGTAGACCGTGCTTTCGTAAACGACAATTGCGCCCTTGCTGAGATTGTCGCCGACGACTTCCGACGCTCCGATGACCGGCGAAAGGTCCGGCACGTTCGCCTGATCAACCGGCGTCGGCACGCAGACGATGATGTACTTGGCTTGCTTGAGAAGCTTGCCGTCGGACGTGAAAGTGAAATTCGGATTCTTGAGATTCCCGCCGAGTACTTCGCCGGTGCGGTCAATACCCTGGGCCAGCTCCTCGACGCGCTTCTTGTTGATGTCGAAGCCGATGACTTTGAGATGTTTCGCAAAAGTGGCCGCCAACGGCAACCCCACGTAGCCCAACCCCACCACCGCGACAGTGCCTTCAATCTTTGTCATATGTGGCGGCTTATATAATCGCGAATTGGAAAACTGTCACCGGCAAATTCCAAAACGCCGGGAGGGCGAGGCTCCCGCCGAGCCGATGTTCGATGTCCCTCGCGGCTCGGCGGGAGCCTCGCCCTCCCACGCCTCATTCCACCGTCGGCTTCAACCCGAGTTCCTTCAGATATTTCTCGTCGCCGTTACGGTGGAGTTGCCAGTAGGGGACGCGGATCGTGCCGGTGAGTTCGGCTTTGACGTCCGGCAGCAATTCCCACCGCAGGATTCGATGCGGGTACGCTTCCTCCACGGTGAACTTGCCGGTGCGACCATCGGCGATTTTAACCGTGTAAACATTGCCAGCGCACGAAATATCCGCCGTTGTCCAAACCAACGGCTTGTGCGCGAGCCGGCTGAATAAGACCCCCGGTAAGAACGGCACGGCTTTGCGTTCGCCAAAAGCTCCGCGCAGGCCGCGCAGCGCGATGAGCAATTCATCCTCGACGATCCCGCCGGCGGGACGATCGAGCTGCTGGGGGCCGGTCTCGCCCTCGAAGTAGCTAAAGTAATCGCCGGTGATCTTGCCGGGGTAAAAGAGGAGTTCTTCATACACGTGGCCGCACCATTCGGCGCTGCTGAAACTGATCTTGACCGGCGTCAAGTCCGCGCTGCGCACGAAGACGCTGACCATCGTGTTGTAGTCATAGAGCCCGGTCTGAAAGTCGCGGACGATGTTCAGCTTGAACACGTCGATTGTATCCGGCCCGGGCTGGTCGGCCTTCACGCGTTTGGATTCGCTGAACGGCTCGGTGACATAGATCAGCACGGCTTGACCAGCGCGTTCCTGACCGTACCGGCTGACAGTGAGCCGGTATCCGTCGAGTTCCGCTTTCCCGTCACGCCAATACGTATCGAAGTCGGGGTCAGCAGCAAAAGCGAACCCGGTTGCTAGAACGAAGAGGGCGATAGTTTTCATTTTGCTCCTTCTGGTTGTTGCGTCATGCGGCGCATTCCGATCAGGCCGGCGATCAGACATATGCTTGCTCCCAATGTGACAGTAAATGGCGCGCTTGTCACCTGCGCCAGCCAGCCGGCCAACAGACTGCCAAAGGGCGAGAGGCCAATAAACGCAAACGAGTAGATCCCCATCACGCGCCCCCGCAACGCATCCGGCACCCGCGATTGCACGCCGGTATTGGCCGTTGCGAAAAAGAACATCATACAAAACCCCGCCACGACGAGCGTTGCCGCCGAGAGCCAGTAAACGTGGGAGTAGGCGAACACAATCATCATGCCATTCCACCCAAACAAACCGCCGTAAAAGAATTTCCGCCGATGCGGCGAATTACCGGTGGACGCCAACGTCAACGCGCCCAAGAACGCGCCCGTGCCATGCGCGGCCATCAGGTAGCCGAACCCGCTCGCGCCGGTCTGCAAGATGTCCTTGGCGAACACCGGCAACAACACGTGAAACGAGCCAAACAAACTCACGACCGCGATCTGGGCAATGATCGCGCACAACACGCGCTGGCCGCGGACATACCTTGAGCTTCAAGGGTTTCGCGCCACATCGATTGGCCTTCCACACGGACTGGCTGCGCCGGCAAGCGCATCGCCAGGTACGCACCGACGACCGCGAGGTACGAAAGGCCGTTGACGAAAAAGCAGCCGGCCATGCCGACCACGGCGATGAGGATCCCCGCCAAGGCCGGTCCGACGGAGCGCGCACCGTTGAACAGCGACGAGTTGAGCGCCAGCGCGTTCATCAAATCCTCCTTGCCGACGATCTCCACGATGAAACTTTGCCGGGTCGGGATGTCGAACGCGTCGGTAATGCCTTCGAGAAAGCTGATCAGGATGATGTGCCAAATCTGGATCACGCCGAAAAACACGAGTGCCGCCAACCCAAACGCCAAGAGCATGGCCGCCGCTTCTGTGTAAATGACGACGCGGCGTTTCGAGACCCGGTCCGCCAGTGTGCCAGCCACGAGTGTCAGGAGCGTGACCGGAATTGCCCCCGCAAACCGCACGACGCCGAGCGTGACCGTGGAATGAGTCATCTCGTACACGAGCCAACCCATCGCGACTTGCTGCAGCCACGAGCCGATGACCGACACCAATTGCCCGGCAAAGAAGAGCCGGTAATTGGGATGCCGGAACGCAGCGAATGTATTTTGCCAGCGGAACATGCCGTTCACGCCGCGCAATTTCTTTCAAATCCCGGTAAACTGCGATAGAAAATTTGTTTCTGGGCCGGCCTAGTCATACCCGGGCAACGCGGAAGCAACCAGAAGTGGCGGTCAGACTTGAGTCTGAGCCGTTCGCGTTCGCAGTCAGCCAACGGAGTCCGACAAATCTGCAACTCCGTAGCCGCGAGCGCCAGCGAGCGGAGTCCACTCGCTGGCGTATTTGGCAGGCCGGTGTAGCAGCGGCTCTGTGAGCCGCTGGTGTTTTCCAGCGTCTATAGACGAAACGAATCGCGCTTCAGAGAAGTGCGGCTACACCGCAGTAGGGCCACACCGACGCTTCGTACTTGGTGACGGTATCAAGCTACCCGTCCACAAGTACCGGTTGCCTGTCCGTTGTTGACATGGAGTGGGCACACGTTCATGCTGCGCAGCGTTCGACTGGGAGGTTGATGTCCGTGGTCTGATGAAAACGCGATGGGAACTGAACGACATCTGAATCTGATTGGCACACCGCCTTCACAGGCAGTTCCATGCCTCTCGGCTGTAGTTCCGGTTCACCAAAATCTTTCCGGTGCGCGCCGGGCGAACTCGTTCAACTATTACAAACAGGTGACGGGAACCGACCCGAAGCCGGTGAAGGCCAACCAAGCCCCGTCATCAGTGTGGTCGTGACGTAACCCACGAACACGGCAAAAAAACACAGAACAATCCAAACAAAAAAGAAAGCGAGAGGAAAACTATGCCTGGGAAAAAACTAAAGTTCCCTGAAACTAAAGACTACGCCGCCAAAGAAGCCATCGTGCTTTGCCCCAGCGATCGTGTCATTGGGCTATACAATCAAGCGACCGGCAAGAGTGCAGAGCGTATCGCCAAAAAAATGAAAGAATGGTTTGTTGCAACAGCGAAGCAAAAAGGGTGGGTTGAATGCCAATTTGTTCCAGAAGTCCAGTCGAAGCATGGAGCTGGTTGTGTTCTTCTGAATCCTCTTTCTGTTCGAGTAACTGTCAACCAGATCATCATAAGCAAGTGATTGAAAGGATGACAATTTGCAAAGAAAAATTCTTAAACAAATCGGGCCATACTCCATTTACGATGTGGGTTATTGTCCTCCGGTAAGTGATCTAAGGGGGTGCTATTTGGTCGAAATCGCCCCGCCAATTACCCCAAATCCTAAAGCCGGTGGACGCGACATTTTGTATGGCTTCGGGATTCTTGATGTCGAAGCGCGAAAAGATGCCATCGATCAGGCAACTACGTATATCCAGAAAGAGTTGTAGCCGCTCAAATCAACAGAATTATTGAAAGCATGACACTATGAGCCAAGGACTATGCCCAAGTTGTGGCGCGGCAGCGAATCTGACCGCTGAACAAAATCAAATCAACTGCACTTACTGTGGTTCTGTCGTTACCCGGCAAGAGGCAGAAGCGAAACTGGAGGAACAAAAGGGGCACAAGTTTGCCGGCACACTGCTTCTTGCTGAGACAGCGCAGGAAGGTGGCAGCTATGAGGAGGCGATGACCTTCTGGAATGAGATCATCAAGCAGGAGCCAGCTTTTGCAGACGCCTGGTTATACAAAGGCAACTGTCTGATCTGGACTTCAACAATTGGGAATCTCAAATTTGGCGAGGCAATCAGCGCATGGAAAGCAGCGATTAAATTCGCCAAAAACCAAGAGGCGATGAAAAAGCGCGTTGGTTTCGAGATTGCAAACGCAGTTGGTCAGTTTTTACCAGTCTTGCAAGGACACTTTGCTGAGTTTGTTAAACTACCCGGATCAGCAGATGAACATGTTGCCCGATTGCGTCTTCTTGAAACCGCGCTTGCCATGGCTTTGGAATACCTTCCGACCAAGGAGGTGGGCCGAATAGGGCTATTGGTTTGTGAGAGGATTGAATGGGCTGAAACCTTTAGTTCTGTAAAAAAAGCTCAGCAGTTAAAAGTCAAATATGTGCAGCTCTTGCTAAGAATAGATCCCAGTTATGCTAAGCAGCAGGCGAATAAGGAAGCTTTGAAAAGTGGGGCACAAATATGGGGTTGCAGAATCCTAGGTCCCATTTTCCTTTTAGGATCTGTTGGTGGTATGCAGGAGGTTGCGAAAGGCAAAACGAACGAAATTGGCGGGGTGATTGTTGTCCTTTTGATCGCATTACTGACAATAGCTTACGGTTATTGGCCGGCGTACCGGAATGCGCTGGGTAAATTAAAAACCAAGAAATGACTTCTGCTTCATAGATAAAGAGTCAAGGCCATATGTCCCTCATTGACGTAGTCCATTTTCAAGGCAACGACCAAGAGTTCGTTTGGAAATTCCCGTCCGAGAATCTGCGGCTCGGCACGCAACTCGTGGTCAAACCGGCGCAGGTAGCGATCTTCGTCTATCGCGGCCAGATTGCCGATGAAGTGCCGTCGGGCACGATCACGCTGCATACCGGTAACATCCCGCTGTTGACCAAGCTCGTCAGTCTGCCATTTGGCGGCGAGTCGCCGTTCCAAGCGGAAGTGTGGTTCGTCAATCTCATCAGCAAGCTCGATAACAAATGGGGCACCATCCGGCCCGTCCAGCTAGAAGACCCGAAATACGGGATCGTGGTGCCGGTCCGGGCGTTTGGGCAGTTCGGGTTTCGGGTGGCCAAGCCGCGCCAGTTCTTGGAAGGCATTACCGGTACGGCGAAGGTGTTCACGGCCGACCAGATCGTGGAGTATTTCAAGGGGGTGGTGCTTCAGACGGTGAACGTGAATCTGGGCCGGGCGTTGGTGCAAGAGAAGATTTCGGTGTTGGAAGCGGCGGTGCATCTGGACGCGCTGGCGAAGCATTGCGCGGAGGCGATTCAGGTGGAGTTTGCGAGGTTCGGGTTGGAGTTGGTGAATTTCTTCTTTCACTCGGTCAATGTGCCGGAGGAAGACCCGAGCTATCAGCGGTTGAAGGTGATCAAGGAGAAGGCGGCGGAGTTGAATGTGTTGGGGCGCGACATTTACCAGTACGACCGGAGCATGGAGGTCTTGAAGACGGCAGCGGCGAACGAGGGTGGCGGTGGGTCAGGTTTGATGCAAGCCGGTATCGGCTTGGCCGTGGGAGCCGGCATTGGGCAACAGATGGCGCAGCAGGCCGGTCATCTGGTCACGCAATTGCCACCGACCCCGCCAACCGTGCAATTTCATGTGGCGATGGATGGTAAGACGACCGGTCCTTTTGCCTTGCCTGCACTGCAACAGATGCTCGGAGCGGGAACATTCAGCGCGTCGTCGTTGGTCTGGCGTCAAGGCATGGCGAATTGGCAAGCGGCTGGGACGGTACCGGAGCTGGCAAGCCTGTTTGGTGCGCCGCCACCGCTTCCAGCGCAATCCCCACCGGTACCACCGACTGCCAAGTAAGGAAAACATCCCATGAAACTCGCCTTGGCACTGATTCACGGCGCGGTGGTGATTCTGCTGACACTGACAGCGTTCCTCTATCCGGCAACGGTGGAGTGGGCGACGTGGGGCATCGGATTTAGCCTGTGGTTTGGCGTTTTGTCATTCATCCTCGCCATGCGGAAGCTGCAAATTGCCGCGCAGATTGCCGGTTACTGCATCAATGGACTGGCCATGTTGGCGAGTCTCGGTGCGCTGGTCGGATATGCACACGGTCAGAAGTGGTGGCTGATTGTTGCCGCCGGTCTAGCCTTTGTCAGCGGGATCGTCGCGGTGATCATCGCTGGGAAGATTTTCCGTCCTGATCCAACAGCGTGACGTACGCAGCGAGCAGCTGAGGCGGTCAAGGACAAGGGGCGGATTTGGTGGAATCCGGCGTAGCCGCGAGCGCCAGCGAGCGGAGTCCACTCGCTGGCGCTCGTGGCTACGGGGCGATGGAGGCTAACAGCTCTTGGTAAGCTTTGAGTAATCGCGCGCGTAGCAGTTGCGCCTTGCCGGATAATTCTTGCTGGAGGTGTTGGTATTCTTGCCGGCCTTCGGGTGTCTCAATTGGAATTGAAGCGTAGCCGTACCGGGTGAGGTCGTAGGGGGCCAAGGGGGTCAGCGACTGACAATTGACATTTACGGCAGGCAGTCCGGCGGACGGCGAGGTGGAGCTTAGGGAAACAGTCATCAGTAAGACATGGCGAAACTCACTAGCGCTTTCAAATTCCGGCAAACTGCGATAGAAAATTGCGCATGGCATTTCCCAACACCCCGGCCGTCGAAATTGATGGATTGTGGGTCAGCATTGATCAGGTGGAGTACCACCCGGAATTGCCGGCGCGGCCGGAACAGCCGCATCCATTCGTCTACTTCATCACGATCCATAACGACAGCGAGCGCACCGTCAACTTCACCCATCGCAAATGGGTCGTCACGGATGCGGCGGGCGAGAAATACGTTCTCGAAGGCGAAGCGATTGTCGGGAAGCGGCCGCGCCTCGAACCCGGGGGGACGTTTTCCTACAACAGCTACCACGTGACCGGCAGCGATAGTGTGGCGGAAGGCAGTTATCACGGGACCGATGAATCCGGCCAGCGCATCTTTGTCCGCATCCCGCCGTTCGAGATGAAAGTGCCGGTGGTGTAAATAGTGCGTGATTTTTACCGGGGGACTGATACAAC
>JBAXYB010000050.1:0-20858 GCA_037127585.1 Verrucomicrobiota bacterium | reverse complement strand
GCTGCATCGAAGGCGACGGGCAAGACGATTTATACATGATCGTCAAACGGACAATAGACGGGGCGACGGTTCGATTTATCGAGCGGCTCGCGCACCGTTTGCCCGACGACGACGTGGAAGATGGAGTTTTCCTGGATGCGGCGTTGACCTACAACGGCCGCGGGACGTACGCCGCCGGTACGGAGTACGCCGTCGGCGACGTGGTGTACTACAGCGGCGCGACCTACATTTGCGTTCTGGCTTCGACTGGCAATCTGCCGACCAACGCGACGTACTGGACCGTGGTCAACGCCTCGGCCAGCAGCGTAGCGATTACCTCCGTTACGGGGCTCGACCACCTCGAAGGCGAAGCGGTCGGCGTCCTCGCGGATGGCGGTGTGGTGACCGGCAAGACGGTCTCCAGCGGCGCGATCACCCTGTCGCAAGCGGCGTCGAAAGTCCACGTCGGGCTGAAGTACACCGCCGATATCGAAACTCTGCGGATCGAGTACGACGACAAAGGCACGGCCCAAGGGAAGCACAAGAAGGTGTCGACCTTGACCCTGCGACTCGACAAGAGCCGAATGCCGTTTGTCGGGCCGGACGCGGACCACCTGGTCGAACTCAAGGGCCGCTCAAACGAAGACGTGGACGTCGCGACCGGGCTGACGACCGGCGACATCGTCCAAGCGATCCCACCCTCGTGGAAATCGGACGGGCGAATTTTTATCCGGCAGGCGAACCCGGTGCCGACCACCATCTTGAGCATTATCCCGGAGGTGGACGGTGGAGAATAATATCTTGCAATTTCGTTACGCGGAAGTAAGCTGCTCCCATGCACACTATACGCAACGGCAAATGGATATATCTCGGGCTGCCCAAAGCGGCGCGCAAAATGTTGGGTTTATCCGAGTCCGCCGGGAGGACCGATGAGCAACCCCTGGATCACCGTCGCCGATCCAAGGGACGTGCAATCGCTCGCAAGGGACATGAGGGCGTGCGACCGTCAAGAGGTGGCAGCGGCCAGCGGACTGTCTCCGAATAACGGTTTGCTCATTTCGATGGCCCGCTCGCCGCGGTGCTGGGCGGCGATCGATGCCCAAGGCACGTTCGCGATGTGGGGCGTCGGCGTCGCCTCCAGCCTGGCGACGGAGGGTTCACCCTGGCTGCTCGGGGCGGATCGCTTGGTCACGGATCATCGGCAACTTTTCGTTCGCCGCTCACGCGAGTTCGTGACGTGGATGCGCCAGGAGTACGTGGTGCTGCGAAATTACGTCGACGCGCGCAACACGGCCAGCCTGCGCTGGCTGAAGTGGTGCGGGTTCGACATCCTGCCCGCTGAACCGTACGGGGTCGCAAAGCTGCCCTTTCACCCGTTTTACATGAGGACATCAGCATGAGATTTTTGATCGTTTTTCTACGGGAGTTTTTCTGGCCGTCGACGCCGTGCCCCGCCCTGACGGGCCAGGTCGGCTGCGACGCGGCGATCGGTACGATCGGTGCGATCATCTCCGTCGCGTCCACGGCGTACGCTGCGGCGGCCCAGTCGCAGGCAGCCAGCTACCAGTCCGATGTCGCCAAGAACAACGCCAAGTCCGCCGGCTGGCAGGCCGACGACGCCGCTCGGCGCGGCGAGATCGATCGATCCCGCCTGAGTATCCGCAACGCGCAGATGATCGCCGCGCAGACCGCCAGCGTGGGCGCGAGTGGTATCCAACTCGGCAGCGGCTCGCCCGAAAAAGTGTTGGAGTATAACCGCGGCGTGGCGGCGGACGACATCTCGATGGCGCGCTACAATTCGCAGATGGAAGAGTGGGGTTTCCGCAATCAGCAGACGAATTACCGCGCGCAAGCCGGGCTCTACGGGGCGGAAAGCACCAGTGCCCTGGTCGCGGGCGGGCTGAACGCCGGCAGCAGTTTACTCGCCAGCGCAAACCAACAAGGCTGGCTCAAACCCGCGCCCACGGGGTATGGCTACGGAAATTCCGGAATGGCCGGGGTCTTCGGTGGGGGAAAATAATGCCACTCGTACCCATGCAACCGCAAGTCGATCCGCGGCCCATGCCGGGCGCGCGACAGAATTTCGACGTCAACGCCACCATGTTCGGTGCCGGCGTCGCGGCCGCGGGCGGACGGCTCGGACAGACACTGAATGACGTCGCGGACCAGATCGACTCGGTCAAGGTGACCAATGCCCAGATCGAAGCGATGAAGCAGCTGAACGACGCGCAAGGCCAGGCGTACGCCCTCCAGGGCGTAAACGCCGCCGGCGCCGCTCCGCTCTTCGAAAAGAACGCCAGCGAATTGCGGGCGAAATTGCTGGCGGACCTTACACCCCGCCAGGCGCAGCTGTTTTCGCAGCGGTACGACCCGATGGCGATCTCGGCGCTCGAAGGCGTGCAGCGCCACTCCCAGGGCCAGCTGCGGCAAGCCGACGTCACAGGCCAGCAGTCCCGTGTCGGCCTCGGCATCGACAGCTACGGACAGACGGTCGGCGATGCCAAGCAGATGGCTACGTATCGCAAAGAAGTGGTGGATGGCGTCGGCCAGCTCGCCAAACTCCAGGGCATGGCGCCCGAAACGTACGCTCTCGTGCTGAAGGACAGTCTCTCGAAGATGCACATCGGTGCCGTGCAGCGCCTCCAGACCGAAGGGCGGAACGGCGAAGCGGTTGCGTATTTGAATGACAAAGCGCACTTGGACGAGATCGATCCGAACTTCCGTTCCCAACTCTTGCGCCAAAGTCAGACTGATCTCGCCGTGACGGACGCACAGGGAAAAGTGCAGGCCTTGGAGCAACAGTACGGTACGGACTACGCGAAGATGCGCGACGTCATCTGGAACGCTAAGGACCTAGACGGTGTGCAGAAAGATCGCGTGCAACATTACATCAACGTCCGTGAGCAGGACGCCAGCAAAGCGCGTCAGCAGGCCGATCTGACCGGTCTCGATAATTACAACCAGGATTTGCGCGACCAGAAGAATCCGCTCGTGATGACCTACGACGCGATGACCAAACGGGGCTATCCGACGTCGTTGATCGAGCACATCCTGAACGCGCAAGTCTCGCAGCGGGCGAAGGCGGACGTCGCGCAGCAGGCGAAAGACAGCGCGCCGGCGCTCTTCGATCAGATCGCGAACTACGACCCGAAGACTGACGCCGCCCAAGAGCAGCGGAAAACGATCAGCATGAAGCTGGCCGATCTGCGCAATCTCGACCCCGACCAGGCCACCCCGCTCTCAAAGATGTTTTATGAGAAAGTGGTGGAGGGGCGGAAACTTGATCCGGCGACGCGTGAGTTGCTTTATGATCCGAAAAACGGACTGCTGAAACGCATCCAGACCGATGTCGCCGAAGCGAGCGACAACTTCGGCCCGTTCACGGGCGGCCAGCTCACGAAGGATGAACGCTACACGTACTCCCTGTCGTTGTGGCAACAAGTGATCGATGCGTCCAAGAAACACCCCGATTGGACGCCGGTCGAACTCAACGAATTTTACGACAATAACCCGCAGATGAAGCAGCTCCGTGAACACTCGCTGCTGAAGAAGAACTACGAGCGGTTCACGAAGCCGTCCGCGCCGTCGTTCACGCCGGCCGCGATCACCGTGCAGCCCATCATCCTGAACTTGTCCGCCGACGACGCCAAAACGCTCGAAGCTATTCGCCAACCGATCGGAAAATAATGGCCCAGATCACCCTCGCCCCCGGAGAACTCCAACAGTTTGCCCAGGCTCGTGAGAAGTTCGCGATCCCGACCAAGGAACGCGCGCTGCTCGATCGGATCGTTCAGTCCGCGCCGCCGGCCGCGCTCGAACCGCCCCGCTTCGATCAGATCGATTCGAAAGCGGCCTACAGCTTCGCGTCCCGTGGATTCGCCGATCCCGTGGAAGGTGAGGCGTTCGCCCGGTCATACTACTCCAGCTATTTCGGACTGCCCGCGACCGCGTCGTTGAAAGATATGACGTCCGCGGTCCACGGGAGCGAACTGGATCACGTTGCAGCCGTGAACAACATCGCCGGCTGGACCAAACAGGTCACGCCCCAGGATGACGCGTTTGACCAATTTACGACACTACCTCAAACGGCCCGCCAGGAAGAGGCGTACAAGAAGTACAAGGCCTCGCGGACGACCCAAGGCTTATCGACCGACAACATGATGCTCGGATTCCGCACCGGGATGACCCCCGAGTTCGAAGGGTTATCCGCCGCACAAAAAGCGGAGATTGAATCGCGATACACCGCACAACTCCGAGGTGAATCACCGAAGCACCGCATCCTCGACGCCGAACGGCAACTCCCGCCGTCGTTGGTGCGACAGGCACGGGTCGTCGCCGCAACGAAGAATGCCGACGCATTAGAAGCGTTGCGAGCGTCCGCCGGCGCGGAAGGGCCGAAGATCGATCAGTTGGTCAACGCGTACATGGGCGTCTACGACGGAAATTGGTTCGCGGCGTCCGCGCACACCGTGGGCAGTTCTTTCGAGCGTATTAAGAATACACTGGCCTCGATCGGTAACAAGATCGGTGACGCCCTCCAACCGTATCAGGGCCGCGATCTGTATGACCGGATCCCGAAGGACTTGGTCACTGACGGCGGAAAGATCGCGAGCCCCGAAGCGGAACAGAAAATTCGCTCGCTCCTGAGACAGCAGTCGACGATGCCGCAAGAGCAGATCGACAACGTCATCAAAGATTTTGAGAACCAGTATAACCTTGGCAAGGCTTCCTTTGAGACGGCGCGGTCCGCGCATCTCAGTAACAAAACCCTGACGCAGCCCGGCGCGTCGCGTGGTTTTTGGGGCGATGCCGTCCAGGGCGCAATCGGATTTCTCCCCGACATGGCCGCGGCCTCGGCGCTCGGCGCAGCGACCGGAGGTGTCGGCTCGGCGGCGTACTTCAGTTCGCTCGTCAACGAAGGCTATGACACTGCGATCTATGAGCACGATTTACCGACCGATCAGGCGAACGCGATCTATATGCCGGCGGCTGTTCTCCAGGGCGTGCTCGCCAGTGTCGCCCTCCACCGTTTTATCCCCCTCTCGCAAGCGACGCGAGCGGAGTACGCCACGGCCCTTGCGGACCATCTCGGTAAGGGTGTAACGAAACTAGCGACCGGCATCGCCAAGAAAGGCGCGGCGGACATCGCCGGCAACACGGCCGTCATGGAAGCGATGCAGATGGTGGACAACGCCGCCCGCGTTGCCAGCGGGCAGGCCGACCTTCCGAGCGCCGTCCGCGACCAGATTCAGGGATTGGTCCACACGATCGCCACGGCCGTCGTGTTTGCCGGTCCGAAAGTCGTGATGAACTCGATCGCCACGGGCATCGTGGCGCCGGAGTTAAAAGCGGAAGGCCAGCTCGCCGCCGGTGACCCGGCCAAGTTCGCGCAGTTCAAGAAGTCCATCGAGACGGTAGGGATTGATGCCGACGCCGCCCCCGCGTCTGACGGGCTCGTGGTCGACGCCGGCAAATCCAGTGCGGTGCTGGAGAAGTACCGTCTCGCCGCCACACCCGAAGAGAAGATCGCCGTCTTGCGCGACGCGGGCTATTCCAACCCGGAAGCCAAGCAGGCCGAGTTCGATTTCGCGGCCACGTCCGCGGATAACCGCGACGCCCACGTCACGACCGAACGGACCAAAGTCGTCGCCCAGGCGGAAGCGGACAAAGCGTCCGAGTTGGCGCGCCTCGAATCGGAAAAGGATCGTCCGTTGAAAGGCATCGAAGCCGACCAGCAGGATCAAGCGGCGCAGCCCGCGGTATTGAGCCTGGTCGAGAAGCTGATCGCAAAATTCCCCGCGTTGAAAGCGATCCTTAGCACCGAGGCGACAGGCCCGGAGCTGTACGATAAAAACGGGGTGCGGCAAGTGGTCGAGGGGGCAACCGACGGGACGCGCGCCACGGTGTTCGGCGACGCGTTTAGCAATCCGTTAGAGGCTTTACGAAAAGCCGGGCACGAACTGGTGCATACTTGGATCAACGCCGCGGGCGAAGCGGTTGATCCGTTTCTCCAAAATGTCACCGCCTTCTTCGGGCGCGACAATATGCTCGACTGGATCGGCAACCGTGGACTTTATGGCGATCTCACCGACGCCGAGCTGGCCGCGGAAGTTGTCTCCCGCGTCGGCGAGCAAGTGCTCGACGGCAAAAAACTCGATGTCAAAGCCCAAGGGGTGATGGAGATTCTGACCAACTGGGCCAAAGACCATTTGGATTGGACCACCGCGGACGAGTACGGTCAACGCGCCTTGGCGCACTTGGCGCGGGCGGCCCTGCGCGACCGGACGCGCGGTCGCGATCCGCAAGTCCCCGACAAAGCAAAAGAGCTGTTGAACCGCGCGCACGGGAAATCGTTCGAGGAAGCAACAGCCGCCGCGCGCAGCACGCAAGGCGAGATGCAGTTCTCCGCACGGGTCAAAGACGGTTCGACGGGCAAAGAATTTCGCGTCCTCGATCCCGAGCTAGACAAAGAATCGCCGCTGTCATACGGCAAACAGCTGCTGCTCGATCGCAGTGGCCGCTGGGTTCTCGTCACCGGCGGCTGGCACGAAGAGGCGGTCAACGAGATCAAGAAAATCACCGGCCAGGATTACAACCCGGCTCGGGTCGTCATCGATGGTGACAACGTGTACATCGATCACGTCACGACGGCGAAGCAGCTGGACGCGGCGAAACAAGCGGCGATCGAGTCGCGCCTGACGCTCATCCACGAGCTGTCGCCCGGTCGCCAGCGGGAGTTGTACAACCCCGCGATGCAATTCTCCGCTCGACAAACCGATCAAACCAAGTTAGGATCACCCACCAATGAAGACGGCCAAAGAGACCTACAACCTAGCTTTCTATTTACAGAGTCTGCTGGACGAGGAAGCGAACGATCCGCGTTTCACGACGCAATATCGGCAGCCAAAGCCGCCCACAAATTCGGGTGGGCCGTCGACGTCAAACCCGTCGAGTTCTACAACGACCCCACCACCAAACTCTTCCTCGCCGCCACCGACGATGCCGGCGTAGCGGTCGGCAAAGACGGCGATCTCGTTTCCGTTTTCCGGCACCCCAATTCGACCGCGAAGATCGGGCCGATTTTGGAGGAAGCCGCCAAGTACGCGAGCACGCTCGACGGTTTCGATGTGGGCGGCAAACTCCCCGATCTGTACGCGAAGTACGGTTTCCGCCCCGTCTCCCGAGTCGCCTTTGACCCGCAGTATGCCCCGGAAGGTTGGAACGAATCGTTCGGCCGTCCCGACGTCGTGTTCATGGTGCATGACACCCAAGGCGTGACGAGCGCGCCCGAGGTTACCGCGGACGGGTACACCACGGTGCGGGAGAAAGTACCACTCTTCGCTTCGTACGACGAAGCCAAGGCCGCGCAATTGACCGCGAAGGAATCTGCGCAGCAGGCCAACACGGACCGCGAGCGCCAGTTTTCCGCTCGGCCCGATCTCTCGCGCCAGATCAACCCGAAGATGACGCAGCTGGAGATCGAGGACCTGGTCCACTCGATCAGCACCGCCGTGCCGAAGGGCAAGACCCCTGCCTACGACGTCACGAAAGAACAAGTCCACTCCACGATCGAGCAGATGCTGAAGGATCCGGAGAAGGCCAAGACCATGGCCGAGCAGCTCCGCGCCATGAAGGGCTTCCCGAAGGTCGCCAAGGAAAAACCCGAGGCGACGATCCGACGGTTTCACGATCACGTTCGGGACAACCTGCTTTGGTTGTGGGACAAAACTCCCGCTGAAGTTCGTGATCGATCGCATCTCTGGTACGACGGCGGGCGGAAACTCGCGACGGATTTATCCGGTCGCTACCGCATCGAGCGCCAAGCGGCCGCCGGCGTGATTGCAGCGTTGTCCCCGCAGATGGACTGGTTCAAGAACGTCTCGCTCGCGGAGCGGCTGATCGCGATCCACACCCAGGCGCAGGACCTCCGCGTCGATCAGCGGATGATCGATACGGTGAACGCCAAGAAACGATTCACCGCCGCGACGAAGGCCAGCTTCAAGACGTTCATTAAGAACACGGCCGGGCAGACCTACGCCGAGATGTCGCCGAAAGATAAGGCGCGTTTCGTCCGCCTCTACGACGAAGCGCACCACACACGCGAGTACAACGTCATCACCCCCGAGGGGGCGACAGGCGACCCCGTTCGCGGCAAGGACGGCAAGAAAGAATTGAAAGCTGGCTGGGGTAATTACGGTACGATCGCGAAGGCGATCGGGATTCTGGAAAACCCCTCCGTTGACAACATCTCCGCGCTGCTCGGCGACTACAACAAAGTCCGCAATTTCTACCTCAACATCCTTTTGCCGAACGCCAAAAACGGCGCGATCACGATCGACACGCACGCCGTCGGTGCGGGACAGCTGCTCCCGTTCAGCGGCGCGTCGAAAGAGGTGCGGCAGAACTTCGGGCTCGCGTCGCCCTCGAACAAGAATCTCGGGTTCAAGGGAATGTATGGTATCTACGCCGACGCATTTCGCGCGGCGGCCGAAGCTCGGGGTGTCCTGCCGCGCGAAATGCAGTCGGTAACCTGGGAAGCGGTCCGCGGGCTCTTCAGCCCAGAGTTCAAACGGAACGCGCAGAACAAGCTGGACATTAAGCGAATTTGGGGGCATTATAAGGAAGGAAAGATAACAATCGATGAAGCCAGAAACCAAGTCTACGAACGCGCAAACGGAATCCAACAACCCGAGTGGTTCGGACATCGTCCTGGAGATGTTGCAGGAGCAGAATCTGCCGGTGACGCTGGACAACTATCTGGAGATGGCGTACGCGGGCGAAGTGCCGGAGGAGTTGGATCCGGAAGAGATTCAGGCGCTGCCGGAAGCGTTGCAGACCGAGTATCTAAAACTCCACCCCGAGACCTGAGACTCCCGCCGGCCGACACGCAGTTTTCCGCCCGCCCCGTCGAACAGGGCGACGCGGCCGTCGAGTTAGCGTACCGCATCCTCCGCGGCGAGAAGATCGATCCCGCGCGGGCCAAAGAGCTGCTCGGCCTCCACTACCCGGGCACGCCCGTCACCGACACGCTGGCGCGGGCGAAACGCCTGGCGTCCACGACCGATGCTGAAACAAAAACACCCAAGGATTTGATTCACGAACTGCGGCAGGCCGAGGTGGGCCTGGCGACGCAGGAGCGGGTGGTTCGTGAGATGGCCCAGATTCGGTCCGACACCATGGCCGGCAATCGGGACAAAGTCATCGCCGAGAATCTGAAGGTCCGCACCCAGGCCGAAGAGATGCGGCGCTCGATCACGGGCGACAACATGATCGAAGACGGTGAGGTCGTGCCGGCGATCGAGAAGATCGTCCGCGACTCGTACCGCGCCGGTCGCGAGCGGGGCTCAGTCATGGGCCTTGAGACAACCATTGGTCAAGTGATTGGTCAACGCGAACGCGAGCTGAAGCTGACCAGTCGGGCCGCGCGCCAGAACAAGATGGAAGCCGACCTGTCCGTCTTCGAAGGCATCCGCCAAGTCCTGGCGAACGACGCGGACCGCGGCGAAGTCTACGCCAAGCAGAAACTCTCCGAGATTTTTGGTCAGAAAAACTACGAGAAACTTCTGACATCCGCCCGCCTCGGCGGCGACAAGAGCGCCACGGGCATCGTGGATAAATTGGTCACTGCCTACGAAGACAATCTGCGGGCCGCCTGGGCCGGTCAGATCGTCACGGCGCTCGCGAAGCCGGAAAGCCGTCGCGAGAATCTCACCCCGGCCGCACAGGAGATGCTCGACGCCACGGCGGCCAAGTTCAAATTCCCGCTCCAGCAGGCACGGGAATTGGTGAAAGCGCAGGGCCAGCTCAAAGTCGCAAAGCAGATCGCCAAAGCGGGCGGGGCGACGACGGTCGATGTCACCGAGGCCGAAGCGGCCGTCGACGGGTTCAAGACCGGGATCGCCGATTTCTTCGAGAGAATGCCATTCGAACAGATCGAGGAACTCCACAACGATCTGCTCGGCGCGGTCGCGACGTCGAACCGCGAGAAGGACCTCAACACCAAGATGAAAGCCGCCGATCGCGCGGGCAACCGCATCACGGTCGCCGGCGAGATTCAGGCGAGCCCGTCGGCGAAGCAGTTCGGCGAAGGGCAGAACCGCTCGCGCGGTCGCCCGTGGCAATGGTTACGCGGCGACAAGAACCTCGATCTCGGCACGACGGCCGAAATCTGGTCGGGCGGGCAGGGCACGAAGACGTACGAACTACTGCGGCGGAATCCCGTTTTGGCCGAGGAATCCGCCAACCTGATGGAGCACAAACTCAAGGCAGACCTGTGGGCCAAGGCGGACGAACTCGGGTTTACGCAGGACGACGTCCTGGTCCGTTGGCGCTACGATCGCAAGCCCCGCAGCGTGGGCGGTGAGATTTTGCTGATGTCGACCGACGACATCCTCGACATCTACAACTCACTGAAAGACCCGACGACCGTCGTCGAACTTGGCCGCGCAAAGCTGAAGTCCGCGATCGACTACAACGCCAGCTACGGCGTGAAATTCTCGGACGCCGAGCACGCTGAACGCGCCCTGCGGCACATGATCGAACTGGAGACCACGCCCGAGCAGCGCCAGCTGGCCGACTTCATGTTCGACGCGCTCCACACCCCCGAGGTGATTAAAGGTCTCAACGACGTGTCCTACTGGCGCGGTGGGACGCACGAGTTCGACAATCCGTACTACTGGCCGCGGGAACGCGATGTCTCCGATTCGCCGCTTCGCAAGCCGTCCGACTCGCTGGACGAGTTCCGCAGCTCGCGCGGCCGTTCGCTCGACAATGCCGGGATCACGCAGCGCCGCCACTCCAGCAAGCGGGACGTGCTCTACCGTGGCGCGGTCGAGAAGTACATGGACCACGTCGGCGACGTGTCGCGGATCACGCATCTGACCATTCCCCTGTCGGACGCAAAGACGGTCCTCCAGGCGCGCGAAGTCAACCAGGCGATCACCGAGAAATTCGGCAACGCCGGGATCAAGTTCGTGCTCGACACGTACGCGAAGATGGGCGGCGTGATGCCGGCCGAGACGGGCGCATTCAATAACGTCCGCCGCACGCTCGAAAACAATCTCATGCTCACGATGTGGGGGCGGCTCTCGTCGTTCGTCAAGGCCCGTGCCGGCGGTTCGGTCCTGGCCCTGACCGAGCTGGAGGGCCAGTACGGTCACGGAGCGGCCGTCGAGTTCGGCAAGGTCGTCGGCACGAGCGGCCCGAGCCAGCTGTTCTGGAAGAACGCCGAGAACGCCGCGGCGCGCGAGGCGCTGCTGCGGAATGGTTACTTCGTCCGCCGCTTCCAGGACCACCCCCTTGAAATCTTCGGGCAGACGTTCCGTCCCGGGATCGAGGACGCCAAGGATCCGGCAATCCTGCAACGGATGAACAAACTCGGGGAGGCCTACGGTCTCGCCAAGTCGAAGTGGGCGAAAGTGAAAGCGTTCGGGATGAACCCGCTCATGGAAGCCGATGCGAAGACGGCCGTGGCGACCTACCGCGCGATCCGCGCGCAAGGGTACGGCGAAGCCGAAGCGGTTCAGCGGACCGCGGACATCATCCGCGCGACGCAGCCAGCAGCCTCCGCGGCCGACGAGACCGCCCTGTACCGGGACGTCCGCCCCTTGTGGCTCGTCTTCCCGTTCCTGGGCGCGCCATCGCGGGCCGCTGCGATGCTCAAGCGGGACATCATCCGCCACGAGAACGCCGCCGGTACGCCCGCCCAGGCCAAGGCCACGAAGCAGATGGTCCTCACTGCCATCGGAGTGCTCGCCCAGGCGGCCATCGGCGTCGGGATCAGTCGCGCCGCGTATTCGATCACGACCGGCAAGCCTTTCATCCCCGGCGAGGACGATCGCCAAAGCGACGTGGCGGTCAAGCTGATCGGCGAGTCGCTCGACTCCACCTTCCTGCCCGGATCCGGCCGTCTCCTGACCGGGATCGCCGACGCCTTCGGTAAGGGCGATCTGGGCGATCTCTCGATCGCGGAGCGCCCGCTCAACGACATCGCCCGTGCGTCCCGCTTCCTGGCCGGCGCGTACCAAGACGAAGAACTCGATTACAGCGACCCGAAGGTCCAGGACGCGGTGCGGAAACTCGTCGAGGGCGCTTCGATCCTGGCCGGCTTGCCGCTCCCCGGCCCGATCGCCGATGTGCGGTTACTCAAAGGCGCTCTCGGCGGCAACGAGGAATAATGTACCAACCCACCCGAAACACCAGAATTGGCTCGGAATCGAGCGGCTTATCTGTTACTCTTGAATCAATGGTGAAACCATGTCTATAGCCAGCGAAACCGCCAAGGTCATCTACACCGGCAACAACAGCGCGGTGGATTTCCCAGTTACCTTCAAATTCTTCGAGTCGTCGGAGATCGCGGTGTGGCTTTACGACATCGCGGCCGACACGTACACCCTGTTGACGCTGACGACCCACTACACGGTCGCCGGCGGCAGTGCGACCGAAGGTGCGACCGGGACGGTGACCACGCTTGCCACGTATACGTCCGCCAAAAAGATCATTATCGTCCGCAGCGTCCCGTTTACGCAACCGGTGGACCTGGAGAACCAGGGCCGTTGGTATCCGCAGGTCCACGAGAACGAATTCGATCGCCTGGTCCAGCAGATTCAGCAGCTCAAAGAGCAAGTCGATCGCGCGTACAAAGTCGGCCTGACCGACACCAACCCGAGCGTCAACGAGCTGCTCGACAAACTCTCCGATCTGATCCGCCTCCCGGTCTTGAAACTCTTTTCCGGCGACGCGCAGGACACCGTCGTCTTCGGCCAGTGGACCGCGAACGTCGACTGCTACCTCGAAGAGATGGCACTCGAAGCCTTCGGGGGCGCGCCGACCGGTGCGGACTTGATCTGCCAGGTAAAGATCACGCGACCGGGCGACGCCGAGGTGACCGAGGCGACCACGTTCAGCTTGCCGGCGACGGACACCTACATCCAAGCGTTTCCAGCGACGGCCACCAGCATCTACGTCCCGCAGGACTCGGTCGTGAAATTCTTCTTCAGCCAGGTCGGGTCGGTGCTGCCCGGCACGAACGTCGGAGTGACCGCGTACTTCCGCCCGAAACGTCTATGAGAAAATTAAGTCTCAGTCTCGCGATCCTGTTTCTAATCAGCGCGTCGGCCTTTGCGCAATATCTCCCGCGCAATCAGCGAGTCTACGTTCCCGGTGCCGGCACGAACACCGCGGCGATTCTCGGCTTCCCGGGCGCGACGGCTTCGTGGGACTCGTCCGGTGGGGTGTTGACGATCTATACGACCGGGGGCGGCGGGAGTTCAATCGACACCAATGCCGTTGTCAGCTTGATCTCTTCGAACCAGAACTCGGCGGCGTTCACCAACGCGGTCACGGGGATTAGCGGCACGGGTGGCATCGGCGTGTACGGCTTCTCCCTGGACACTTCGACGAGCAAGAATCACAGCGGGATCACGAACCTCTTGATCTCTTACACGGGCGGCGCCGTGGCGACGGTGTTTACCAATTCGCTTGCCCCGAAACAACTGGCAATCCAAGTCTCTCTTTGGTCCCCGTTTTTCAACATCCTGACCAATCTAGTGAATGGTATTTACCCGTTATCGATCACGAATATGTTTGGACCTAGTACGGGCGGCTTCGCGCTGATCGTTCCCGGAAGCTCGAACGTCATCGTCACTTCGACGATCAACTTCCCGGTCATCTTCAACAATCCGGTCACGTTCAATTCGACTGTCACCAACGCGACGGTCATCAACCTATCCACCAACATCATTCTCGGCACAACCACGAACTACGTCGCCACAACGGTCTACTCGACGCAAGTGGTCTACCAAGTCACCAACTATCAGGTCATCACGAACAGCATGACGACCAACACCGTAAACACTTACGTGGATGTGGGCGGAACGTGGGACGCTTCGCAGTCGGCGCTAGTGAAGTTTCCGGGTGGGTTCTACTACTCGAATGGGACTTGGACGGTTGGCTCGGCGCTGTGTTCGGCTATCGCTTCGTGCGGCGGCATTGGCGGAGGCACTACGAATCGCTGGCTGGTGAACGGCGCGGGCGGGCTGACCAATGACACGCTGAACATCGTGAACGGAAGCAACACCAGTGTTGTGCTGACTAACGTGGCCGGGATCCCGACGCTGACCGTCAACGCGACTGGAGGCGGCACCACTAACATCGCCACGATCCTCGCTACCGGCCCCGCGCCCGGCAACGCAGCTTGGCAGGCGTTGACCAACGTGGGCACGTTTACGGCGGTCAGCATTACCGAGACGCAAGGCACCTCTCGCGTGAGCTTTACCAACGATGCCTATGGAGCTTTCATTAACCTTGCACATGTCCTGACCGATGGGAGCACGAACGCCAGCACTACGGCGGCTAGTACGAACTGGGTGGGTGCGTATGTGGCAGCGAACGGCGGCCTCTCGACAAACGACTTCTTCGGCTTGCTCTGGCCGAACGGCAACACCAACTGGGTGCGGTGGCTGAACTTCACCAATGATGTGAACGCGCTGGCGTTGGTGCAGGCGAATAACTCATCGGCAGCGGTAAGTAATGCGGTGACGAGTTTGGGGTATCTGACGAGCACTACCGGCCTCACCAACGGCGGCTTCCGCATCCTGACCAACTCGGTGCTGGCAGCGACGGTGAGCAATGGCGGCAGCGTGAACTTGTCAATGGTGGACAGCAACGCCGTGAACAGCATCGTCGGCAGCACGAACGCGACGACGCTGGCGGCGATTGCGTTGAAGCTCAACTCCACCTACACCAACAATACCGTGACCGGGACAAGCAACGGGGTAAGTGTTCTCAATGGTGTCGTCACCAACTGGGCTACGTTGCCTGCCAGCGGCACGACCTACACCAACCTCGGCAACCAGTTGCCCGGCGTGATTGTCGGCTCTGGCATCGGCACGCAGTTGACGGCAGCGGCAATCTCAGCGGCGGGTGGGTTGACGAATGGGCAGGGCGGGGCAGCCGGTCAAATCACCAATAACCAGACCGGCGTGACGCTGAATGGCTTGAGTGTTGGCGTGCCGTTGTTCCACCAATTCCTACAGCCGGGTGGTGCGCTCAACTATGGATCGGTCAGCAATGGCCTTATCGTCGGCACGGCTGGCACCGGCTTCGCGCTCAATTACGATGTGATTCAGAGTGATTACAGTACGCCTCAGATTTCTTGGTGGTCTGTGAGTTCGCTCAGATATACGGGCGGCGTGGTCAACTTTGCGTTCAGTCATTTTCTTGGACAAGCGGGCGGGTCGAATGTCTTGGAGTTCTACAGCCTGACTTCGACCAATGGCGGCGTAGTGTTGACGGCAGTACCGGCGGTGAATCTGATTATCTCCAACGTGATGCCGTCAGTGGTGAACGCGATTACCAACATGACCGGGACTTTTACGCCTTCGGGTTGGACGGCAGGCTCGACGCTGCCTTCGTACTTCGGATTCAAACGGGCGGCTGATAACACCTTTGACACTTCTAGCGCAACCAACTCCCTACTCGGAATCACACTCTGGCAATGAAACGCATCCTCTACATCCTCGCAATGTTCGCCGCTGTGACTGCTCAGGCGCAGGTGGCGCGAGTCGTAACGAATGGGTTGGTGACGTGGACACCATTTGAAGATGCTAGTTTCGGCGACAGGATTGGCACTAACACCGCCGCTGTTGGCACCTTTGTTCCGGGCCCGGTCGGGAAGGCTATGAATTTGACCTCCTACCGCGGCATCGATAATCCGCCTAATCCAAGTACTTTTACCGCCGCCATTTGGGTGCGAATCAAATCCCACACGTCATTAAGCCCCGGTTTTGCTTTTTTTCTCCAGCAATGGAATACGGGGTCTAAGTGGAATTGGGCGTTTGCGCTTAATGCTACAACGAATCTTATCTTACAAACCCGGATGTCTGGCGGCGTTCAGATAGATTTGGTCGGGCCCAAGATATTCGTTGCCAGTCCGCGTTGGTATCACTTAGCTGGGACGTATAGCGGCGGGGTGCAGAGGTTTTACGTTAATGGCTCATTCGTCGGCTCCGCGTCAACCAGCGGAACACCGCTCGGCGTAAAAACGTTATTTTTCTGTAAGGATGGTGACAGTTACTTTGGCGCGGCCTATGGAGACTTCGATGACTTCCGAGTGTACAGCCGCGCCCTCTCTGACCAAGAAATCGCCAGCCTCTATAACTCCCGCCGTCCCTCACCATGAAAACACTCACACTCATCCTCTGTCTGTTCGCCACGGTAGCCAGCGCAACGCAGGTCTGGTTTCGCACGTCCGCTGGCATCATCACCTTTGACGACTCCGACACGGCGCGGCTCGCGTGGGCGAGGGCGAAGGGATACACGCAAGGCACGCCGACAATCTTCGCATCCAATGATTGCGTGACGGCTGGCGGGACGTGGACGGCAGGCGCGTGCGTGATGCCGCCTACCATCATCGTCACGAATCCGCCGGTAGCCGTGGACAGCATCACGCTGACCGACCAAGCGACCGGATTGATGGTGGGGTTTGGTGTCACCAATCAAGTGCCGTATGTCTGGCCGCGCCAAAACTCGCCGTGGACTTGGGCGACTGACATCTCAAATATGGTTGCCGGTGCGAGTGATGCCGACAGGAAATCTGCCACACTCAAATCGCTGAAGAACTCGCCAGAATATACCGGCCTCACAAACAAGCTGGTCGCGCTAGACAATGACTACTCGGTGATTACCGGTCAGGTGGCGACAATCAACTGGTCAAATTCGAACTGGACGAACAAGCTGCAAAACATTCTTGACCGGAACAACCAGCTTCACGACGACCAGCGGGACGCGCTCAAGAAAGCCATCAAACTTATCAAGGACATCGCTGGCAACCAATGACCCTCTCCACTCTCATCCTCGCGGCAACGCTGACGGCGACTTGGAGCAACACCGCTCCCAACGTGCAGACGGTGTTTCGCGGCTTGCCATCGGCCACGCCAGTCAACTCGACCAACGTGGCGTTCGTGCTTGAGGGTGCGGCTACGGCTAACGGTAAGACAAGCAGTTGGATAATCGCGAAATGGGACGTGCTCACCAACGGACTTCAGCCAGAGGTGGTAAAGTTTGTGACCAACACTGTCACGGTTTATCAGCCGACCAACTTCGTCATCTACGCGCCGGCCAGTTTGCCGGTCGTCACGGTCAACCAGCTCGACGCCATCAGCGGCGTGAGTCTGACGCTGGCAAATCGGATTCTGCTTTGGGGACGGCAAAGGAAATACTGGCAATGAGAATCATCGCGCTCCTACTTTTATTGGCCGTCTCCACGCAAGCGGCAACGTACTACGTTGACTATGCGGGAGGCTCGGACGCCAACGCGGGTACGTCCACCGGAGCAGCATGGAAGCGCGCTCCTAGCATGACGGGCTTTACCGGCTCCTACTCGCACACGGCTGGCGACACGTTCAAGTTCAAGGGCGGGGTGACGTGGACTTCTAACTGCTTCCCATGGACGATTGGCAACTCAGGATCGGCGGGCAACGTAGACACCTACACCGTGGACGCGACTTGGTACACCGGCGGCGCGTGGAGTCAGCCCGTCTTCGATGCCAACCACACCGAGCCTGCCGGCGGGCTGGTGGCCGCGACGACGAAAAGCTACCTGACGTTCAACAATCTGGCCTTCATCAACCACGGCACGTCGGGCGCCTCTGGCACGAGCCTGAACATGCTGAACTTCGAGGACTGCCACAATATCGCGTTCACCTTGCTGACCGTTACGCCGTACTGCCAACGGGCGTTCTATGTCCATTGGAATACGAGCGGCGTCTACTCCAACTTCACGTTCACCAGCAACACCGTGAGTCATTGTGCCTCGATGCTTTGGTTTGCTTCTGGATCGGCTGGCGTCACGAACGTGAACCTGAACATTAAGAACAACCTGCTCTTTGATTGTGCCAGTCAGATCGGCAACTCCGTCCACGGCGACGGCTTCCTTCATGCGTTTGGGGCGGCGGGGTTCTTCATCACAAACTTGGTTTTCTCGTCGAACACAGCTACCGGCGATTTCCGTCGGAGCTTTGGGGCGGACGGTGCCATGACAGCGTTCTTCTTCCTGGAAGGTGGCACGTACTTTGGCAGTCTGTTCAACAACAGCTTTGCGCCGTACCCGGTCACCAACAGTATGTTCGAGAGTTTCGTGACAATCACCGCGACGGGCGGCTCACTGAGTTTCCACAACAACAGCTTTGCGAACATCGGCGTCAACTCGGCCTCTGCCGGCATCCTGCTCGGGAACGTGGGCGGGACGATCATCCTCCGCAACAACATCGTCAGCGGTTTGCAGTACGCGATTTTTGCCAGTAGCACCAATACCTCCTACACGTTTGAGAAGAACATCTGGAACTCGAACAGCGGCCAACTGGCGTGGGGGCCTGACCCGACCTTGCAAAGCTATGCGACGTGGCAGGCAGCGGGGCGGGATGTGAACAGTCTGCTCGGATCGGATCCGTTGTGGGTTTCTGCGCCGTCGAATCTCGCGTTGGCGACCAATAGCCCGGCGTTGAACGTGGCTACCAACTTGAACGCTCAATTCACCACGGACATACTCGGCGCAACTCGCGGCTCGGTGTGGGACATCGGCGCGTATGAAGGCGGAACTTCAGCGCCACCAGCGACCGTATCGCCGCCAGTTTTTCTGAGGATTCAGTGACCGCGATTCTCACGAGCCTATCAAACCTGTTCCGCGCGCTGGCCGCGTACTGGGAACTGAAAGCCAAGCGTCTGCGCCTCGATGAGATCGAGCGCGCCGAAAAGGAATCTGATGAACTACAAACACAAATCGATGATCTTCGTAATCGTGGTAATCTCGCTGCTGTCCACCGGCTGCTCGTCAGTCAAGCCCGTCGCGCCGCAATTCTCGAAGGACTGGCTGACCCTGCCGCCGGGAGCGGTCTACACCAACCAGAGTCGCCGCACGGAAAAGTGGGCGTCTGAAGGAATCATCTTCGAGAAGGACCAATCAATTCAGTGGCTGCTCGAAGCCAACAAAGCCGCCCAGGTGCGGAAAAACACGACGCCCTGACCGGGCATACCAAGGAGAAAGTACCATGATCCGTAAGTTCATCGCAGTTGCGGCCTTCGTCGGCCTCGTCAGTGCCGTCAGCGCCGAGTCCTATCCGTTCGCGTTCACGCGTTTCGTGAGCAGCAAATCGGTGTCGAGCAACAGCACCGTCGTCCCGACATTGGTCACCACGAACCTGACCGGCTTCGCGCGTGTCAGCGTCTCGATCTACAATCCGGGCGACACGACCGTGACGGTGTACGCGTCCGCGACCAACACGCTGCCGATCGCGAAGATCGCAACGCTGACCTCGACGACGTTCAACGCCGGCCTGCCGGAGACGAGCGTCACCACGAGCGTGCCGGCCTACTACGTTGGCAGCGTCAGCAACGCGACCAGCTCCGTCATCGTCACCGAGCACTGGACCGTCGCCCCGTCCGTCGCGCCGACATCGACGCCCTAGTCTTCCAGATGTTACGCATGAGTGCGTAACAACGGCTCGGAATGCGCCTTATTGGCCCGAGCCGAGAATGCAAAAGGCCAGCAAATTCAATGTTTGCTGGCCTTTTCGCGTGCTGATCTGTTTATTAAGAGTCAGCTGCTCTAGCCAATTGAGCTACGGATCCACAAGTACTTAGGGAAGGTGTTACGCACGTGTTACGCATTTAGAGGCGTTTCCAGATGCGGATGGCCGAGAGCAGGACCAAAGCGCCGCAGACAAAACCGTACCAAAATCCGGCTTTGCGACCGGCATTGTATTCGTCAGTGCGCAGCTTTCTCCTGGGGCATCGGGATCCGGTCCACCTCTTTGGCGAGGTGTTCAGGACTGACGCGCGTATAGATCAGGGTGGTGCTTATCTGACGGTGACCGAGCAGTTCCATGCAGGTGCGGACGTCGCCGCCGGCTTCGATGTAGGACGTGCCGAACGTGTGCCGCAGATGGTGGAGGTGGAGATGACCGAACCCGGCCGCGCGTAACGCCGCTTTGACGACGTGGCTGGCGGTGTCCGGGTGCTCGTAGTCGAAGACACGGCCCTTGCGATCGGGGAGACGATCCAGGATCGCGCGGAACGCCGCGGAGATCGGATACCAACGGGACAGATGGTCTTTGGACTTTCGCACGAAGTACTGGCCCTTTACCAGATCGACGTCCTGCCAGTCAAGGGCGATCAGCTCGGCCCGCCGGCGACCGGTGCAGACGTACGCTTTGACAAGGGCGGCGACACGGGGCTCGGTGATCGATTCGAACAGGCGCGCGAAGTCCTCCGTCGCGACGCGTAACGGCGGCGCTTGTTCCGTCTTCAGCAGCTTGACGGCCCGAAACGGATTCGACGGAACGAGTTTCCAGTGCTCGGCGCGCGTGAAGATCGATTTCAGGTGGCGCGTAAAGTGATTGGCCGAACCGACGGCCAGTCCTTTGCGGCGGCAGTCGGCCGCCAAGCGATCGAGGTGCTCGGCGGTGAGGTCCGCGAGCAGGACGTCGCCGGTGGTCTCCATCAGCTTTCGAAGACTCAGGTCCTCGGATCGGTGCGTCGCAGCGGGGCGCGCCTGCTTGGACCAGGCTAGATACCGCTCGCTGAACTCCGAGAGTTTCGTGGCGGGCGGGCCGCTCGGCGCCGGCGCGGACGCCTCCAGCTCCAGACGGCGACGGATTTCGTTGTACAGACGGAGTGCTTCGGCCTCGTCGTTTGTACCCAAGGCACGACGCTTCCGATTGATGTCGACATAGAACCCACGTCGCCCTTTCAGTTTAAACGGTCTTCGTACTCCCATACGATACATCCTTTCGTTAATGCGCTATTGACTACGCGTAGTCAATCACAAGGGGAGACGAAGTCAAGAACTAATTTTTATCTAGTTCGCGGCGTGCGTCCAGAAC